>NZ_JAPSKZ010000151.1 GCF_031181185.1 Phenylobacterium sp.
CTCGCGCCGAGCCAGGAAGGCCAGGCGCGAGGGCGCGGCGCGGCCCGGCCAGTAGCGACCACCGGCTTACGGCGAATTCACTCGCCTTTTTCGAGGGCTCCGGCCACGTTCTGAAGCGAACGGACCGGAGCCCTTGTCACATGAAGCCGCTGCTTCTCCTCGCCGCCGTCTCGATGATCCCGCTGGCGGCCTGCACCCAGGCCAAGGCCCCGCGGGCGACGCTGGACTGCCCTGCGACCCAGGGCGACCTGACGCGCACGGCCAAGGCCGCCGACGGCAAGAGCTGCACCTATGTGGCCAAGAACGGACTTGAGGTGGACCTGCGGCTCGTGCCGGTGACGGGCAGCGCCTACGCCGCCCTGGACCAGATCGAGAACGGCCTGCTGGCGCAGGCCGAGATCGCCGACGCCAAGACCCTGCCGGCGGCCGACACCAAGGCCGCGCCTGGCAGCGCGGACGAGGCGCAACGCATCGCCCAGCAGGCCGCGGCCGACGCCGGCGGCGTCGCCTCGGCCGACAGATCTGGAGCCTCGGACGAGGGCGTCGACGTCCACGTGAAGGACGACAAGGTCGTGGTCGCCGAGGGTGGCGGCACGACGCGTGTGAACCTGCCTGGCATCCACATCGTCGCCGACGAGGAAGACGACTCGGCCAGCGTCCGCATCGGGCCGCTGCACTTGGATGCCGACGGCGAAAACGCGGTCATTCACATCCGTCGCGACGTGCGCTTGAAGGGCGAAGCCCTGTCGCGCCACAAGCGAGGGATCCGCGCCACCTTCATCAGCCACGCCGAAGGTCCTCAGGGCGACCGCGTCGTCGGCTACGAGGCCGGCGGCCCCAAGACGGGGCCCCTCACCGTGGCGATCATGCGGTCCAAGAGCGACGTCCACGACGGCGACGACGTGTACGGCGACATCAAGCGCCTGGTCCGCAAGAACGGGGGCGTCTAGCCCAGCTGGACCTCGACGACCTTGCCTCAGGTTCAGCCGGCGGGCTGAACCTCGACGACCTTGTAGGTCAGGGGCCGGCCGTCCTCATCGGTCACGGTCACGTATTCCCCGACGGCGAACCGGTGCTCGCCCAGCCGGTGGACCGGCTCGTCGTCAGCGGCGTCCTCCTCGTCGTAATCGAAGAACCAGCGCGAACCCTTGCGCGCCAGACGGCCGTCGATCGGGTCCTCGTCGGGCGCGAAGCGGCGCACGGTGCAGGCGTCGCGGGCCTTGGAATAGGCCTGCTCGTCCAGCATGCCCTCTGCCGTCAGGGGCGCCGTCAACGCATAGCCGCGATGGTCGTCGCCGCCGGCGAACTCCGTGCCGGGATTGCGAGCAAGCCGCATCACGATGCGCGACAGGGTCATGACGTCACCTCCACCTAGTGGGATAGAAATAGGGATGGCTGGTCGGAATTCAGCAGCGTCCGGGTCGTTCCGCCGAATATGAATTCCTGCAGCCTGGGATGGCCGAACGCGCCGGCCACCAGGATCTCGGCGCCCGCAGCGGCTGCGGCGTGCAGCAGGGCCGGCGCGGCGTCGCCGCTGTCGGGCAGCACGTTCAGTTCGGTCTGGACGCCGCGCGCGGCGTAGTAGGCCTGCAGCTTCGCGGCGTCGAACGCCCGCGAACTGGCCTTGGGCGCGGCCAGGATCACCACGCGGGCGGCCTTTTCCAGCAGCGGCAGGGCCAGGCGCGCGGCGCGCGAGGCCTCTTTGCCGCCGTCCCACGCCACCGCCACGGTTCCGCCGATCCTCAAGCCTTCGCGCGCGACCAGCACCGGCCGCTGCTCGTCGGCCACCATCTGCTGGAAGGCCTCCGCGAGCGGCCCCCGGCCCCGCGCGGGGTCGGCGCCGAACACGACCACGTCCGAAAGCCGGCTCTCGGCCGACAGCCCCGCCCAGACCGGCGTCTGCAGGGCGATGAACTGCTTCTTGGCGTAGGCCACCGTCTCCAGCGCGGCGCGGGCGCTCTTCTCGCCGGCCTGGGCGGCCTCCTTCAGGGATTCCAGCGCCGTCGTCTGCACGCCGCCCATGAAGCCCTCGCCCATCCAGGGCATGACGTCAGCCACGTCGGCCGGGGTGTAGACGGCCGCGAGCTCCGCGCCGAACGCTTCGGCCAGCATTGCGGCGGCGGCGACCGTCGCGCGGTCGCCCTGTCCGCCCGAGAGGGGCGCCATGATGCGGGCCCAGCTCATTCGTCCATCCTCATCAGCCCCAGATCAGGCCCCGTGCTGGACCGGAAGACCTGCCCCTGCATTGATCTTTCTCGGGTCCTGGGCCAGTTCACGGCCTCGACTGTGGAGGTAATGCGCCGGTGAGGAAAGGGCTGCGCCGAACGCGCGAGACGCCGCGGGCCTGGCAACGGATGCTGTCCGGCCGCCGGCTCGACTTGCTGGACCCCTCGCCGCTCGACATCGAGATCGAGGACATCGCCCATGGCCTCGCGCGCGTTGCGCGCTGGAACGGCCAGACGGTGGGCGAGCACGCGTTCTCGGTCGCCCAGCACTCGGTCGTCGTCGAGGAGATCGTCGCCCACATCCAGCCCGATATCGAGCCGCGCTGGCGCCTCGCCGCCCTGCTGCACGACGCCTCGGAATATGTGATCGGCGACATGATCAGCCCGTTCAAGGCGGCGCTGGGCATGGACTACAAGCTCTTCGAGGAGCGGCTGGAGAACGCCATCCACGTGCGCTTCGGCCTGCCTGCCAAGACGCCGCTGGCGGTCAAGAAGCTGATCAAGCAGGCCGACCGCGCCTGCGCCTTCTTCGAGGCGACCCAGCTGGCGGGCTTCACCCATGAGGAGGCGCTGGACTTCTTCGGCGCCCCCCCGGCCGGCTACAGCCTGAAGATCGAGCCGCAGGCGCCGTTCGACGCCCAGGAACGATACCTGCACCGCTTCGAGGTGTTGTCGGAAGCCGCCGGCTACCGGCCGCACGCCCAGGCGTTCGACACCGAATGAGCATGGTGGTCATCGGCCTTTCCGCCGTGGTCGTCGCCATCCGCGACGGCGAGGCCGTGGTGCTGACCGTGCGTCACAAGGCCGGCGGGGCCGAGTTCTGCGGCCTGCCCTTCGGCCCCTTCGATCCGGAGGGGCACCGCACCTTCGAGCTGGCGATGCGGGCGTTCGTGACCGAGCAGACCCGGTTCAACCTGGGCTATGTCGAACAGCTCTACACCTTCGGCGACAAGGGCCGCGATGCGCCGCTGGCGGACGTCGGCGTCACGGGCGACGGCGGCGGCCTGGCCCGGGTGATCTCGGTCGGCTACCTGGCCCTCGCGCCGGCCGCCGTCGACACCCAGTTCCAGGGGAGCGAATGGCGCCCCTGGGCGCGCTTCTTCCCCTGGGAGGACTGGCGCCAGGGCCGGCCGGCCGCGCTGCAGGCCATCGAGCCCGCGCTGCGCGCCTGGGCCGACGGCGGCGCCCAGCGACTGGCCCGCGTGCGCCTGCTCTTCGCCCTGGACGGCGCCCCCTGGAACGAGGAGCGCGTGCTGGAGCGATACGAACTGCTCTACGAGGCGGGCCTGGTTCAGGAGGCCGCTCGCGACCGCGGCGAGGCCCCGCCGCGCCAGGACGACGCCCTGAAGGCCGCCATGGGCGAACCGATGATCTCGGACCACCGCCGGATCCTGGCCACGGCCCTTGGCCGTCTGCGCGGCAAGCTGAAGTACCGCCCGGTCGTGTTCGAGCTGACACCCGAGGCCTTCACGCTGTCGGCCCTGCAGCGCACGGTGGAGGCCATCGCGGGCGTCCCCCTGCACAAGCAGAACTTCCGCCGCGCCCTGGAACGCGCCGAGCTGGTCGAGGGCCTGGGCCGGCTGGACGTCGAGACCGGCGGTCGCCCGGCAGAACTGTTCCGCTTCCGCCGGGAGGTGCTGGACGCGCGTCCCGTCTCAGGCCTCAGCCTGCCGCTCCTGCGGGACTAGGCCGCTTCGTCGAGCTTCGGCGCGGACGCCCTCGCCTGCCGGGCCTCCCAGTCGGCCTTCAGCTTGGCGCTGGTTTCGCGGCTTCCGTCGGGGCTCCAGCCGGGCGGGCCGAACATCCAGCCCAGGATGTGCTTCGGCTGGCGCAGGATGTCTTGGGCCATGCCGATCCACTCGTGGAAGGCCACGCGCACGATGTTGAAGGTGCCGAGGTTCTTCACGATGCCGTAGCGGCACGGCTCCTCGTCGAGCTCGGGCTGGAACGTGCCGAACAGGCGGTCCCAGATGATCAGCACCCCGGCGTAGTTGCGGTCGAGGTAGCGCGGGTTCCTGGCATGGTGCACCCGATGATGCGAGGGCGTGTTGAACACCGCTTCGAACCAGTTCGGCAGCCGGCGGATCGCCTCGGTATGGATCCAGTACTGATAGACCAGGCTGATGCCCTTCTGGATCGCGATCATCGCGGGCGGGAAGCCGACGAAGGCCAGGGGCAGCCAAAGCAGCCACGTGCCGGCCACGCCGCCGGTCCAGGTCTGCCGCAGGGCGGTGGACAGGTTGTAGTGCTGGCTGGAGTGGTGGTTCACATGGCTGGCCCACCAGAACCGCCGCTCGTGCGCCAGGCGGTGGAACCAGTAGTACGTCAGGTCCTCGAGGAAGAAGATCGCCACCCACGCCCAGACGGCGGTCATCGGGATGTCGAACAGGCGGTACTGGTATACCCAGAGACTGGCCGCCGCCGTGACGCCCCCCAGCAGCACGCCCGCCACGGTGGAGCCCAGCCCCATGCCCAGCGACACCGCGGTGTCCTTCGCCTCGTAGTTGGCGTGCAGCTTGCCCATCCGGGTCAGCACGATCTCGAGGATGATCGTCAGGATGAAGAACGGCGTCGCGAGCGTGACCGGGTCGACCGCCTTCATGCCGCCAGGTCCTTCGGCGGCCAGGCCGGCAGGTTGAGGAAGGCCTTGGGCGCGGCGACGTCGGCCAGGTCAACACAGAGCCGCCCCTGGCGGAAGCTGGCCTGCAGGGCTTGGGCCCAAGGGATCTGGCGGGCGGTGTAGCCGTCGCCCAGGCGGCAGATCACGAGGGCGAGGCCGCCGGACTTCGCGAGCGCGCCCGCCCCGTCCGACGCCACCCACACGGCATCCAGGCGGCGGTCGGGGAATTCGTCGGCCAGCAGGGCGCGGGCCTTGGCCTCGTCCAGCGGTCCGGTCGGCCGCGCGATCTTGGCCCACGCCGCCAAGCCGACCAGCAGCGCCACCGCCAATCCGGAGGCGAAGAGCTGAATGAAGAACGCCTGGCCCACCGGCCTCACTCCCCTTGTTTTGCGGCGAGCGTGGGCGGGCGCAGGCGTCCGGTCAAGAAGAAGCCCTCCCGTCGCCGGGAGGGCTTCGTGTCACATCTGGAAGGCGCCCCTTAGAAGCGGCGGGTATAGCCGATCGACCAGACGTCGGCGTTGCCGCCGTCGAAGTCGTGACGGGTCCAGTCGACGCGGACGCCGTTCACGCCGTCGAAGTGGTGCTGGGCGCCCACGCCGTAGTTCCAGGACGAGCCATCGTCCGACGCCGAGACGCCGCCGGCCGAGCCCTTGATCTTCGTCGTGCCGTAGCCGAAGCGGGCGAACAGGTCGGTGTTCTGGCTGAGCGGCGCGAAGCCCACGACATAGCCCGCGAGCTGGTGCTTCAAGTCGACGTTCACGTCGGTCCCGGCGATGTTCACGTCATCGTCCTGGATGCCGATCGCGCCCTCGCCTTCCACGCCCAGCCAGCTGTTCATGCGGTAGCCGAGGCGGCCCTGGATGGCGCCCAGGTTCACGCCCTCGCCGTCGACGTTGGCGTAACCGACCGAGCCGTAGACGCCGCTGGTGGGCGCCGTCTGGGCCTGGGCGACGGCGGGGACCGTGAAGGCGATGGCGGCAACGGAGGCCGCGGCGAAGAGAGCTTTCATGTTTCTTGTACTCCACTCTTTCATTGGACAGCTCCCCCGAGCCGGGTTGAGTTCGGCGTCAAACGCGGCCTGGGCCGGCCGGTTCTGTGGCGAAGCTTTGTTCACGGACGACCTGTGGCCCTGCGGCCACAATGCCGGCTGACGGCCGGGCGGGTCGTGCTATCAAGCGCGCCTGCATCGGGGAGTAGCCGAATGAACGACGCCGTGATCGCCGCGACGGGGCTCTACACGCCGCCGTTCAGCCTCACGAACGCGGAGCTGGTCGAGACGTTCAACGCCTATGTCGAGCGCTTCAACGCCACCAACGCCGAGGCCATTGCGCGCGGTGAAGTCCAGGCGCTGACCCCCTCCTCCGCCGAGTTCATCGAGAAGGCGTCGGGCATCAAGTCGCGCTACGTCGTGGACAAAACCGGCCTGGTCGATCCCGACCTGATGCGCCCGATCATCCCCGAGCGGCCGAACGAACAGCTCTCGGTCCTGGCCGAGATCGCGGTCGAGGCGGCGAAGGACGCCATCGCCCGATGGGGAAAGCCCGCCTCGGAGATCGACGCGGTGATCTGCGCCGCCTCGAACATGCAGCGGGCCTATCCGGCCATGGCTATCGAGGTACAGCAGGCGCTCGGCATCGGCGGCTTCGCCTTCGACATGAACGTGGCCTGCTCGTCGGCCACCTTCGGCATCAAGACTGCGGCGGATTTCGTGACGACGGGCTCGGCGCGGGCCGTGCTGATGGTCAATCCCGAGATCTGCTCGGGCCACCTGAACTTCCGCGATCGCGACAGCCACTTCATCTTCGGCGACGTGGCGACCGCCGTGATCGTCGAGCGCGCCGACCAGGCGACGAATGGCTGGGACATTCTCGGCACGCGGCTGAAGACCCAGTTCTCGAACAACATCCGCAACAACTTCGGCTTCCTGAACCGCGCTGATCCGGATGGCGTCGGCAAGCCCGACAAGCTGTTCGTGCAGGAGGGCCGCAAGGTCTTCCGGGAAGTGGTGCCGATGGTCTCGGAAATGATTGTCGAACACGCCGGCGATCTGGGCATCGATCCCACCGGCCTGAAGCGGCTGTGGCTGCACCAGGCGAACATCAACATGAACGAGCTGATCGGGAAGCGCGTCCTGGGCCGGGACCCTGCGCCCGGCGAGAACGTCATCATCCTGGACGAGTACGCCAACACCTCCTCGGCCGGCTCGATCATCGCCTTCCACAAGGCCAACGACGACTTCCAGCCGGGCGAGACGGGCCTGATCTGCTCGTTCGGCGCCGGCTATTCCGCCGGCACGGTGTTCGTCCGCAAGCGCTGAGGCTAGGCTTCTTCCCTTCGAGGGGAGTCGCCCATGCACAAATCCCTAGCCACCGCCGCCGGCCTGGCCGCCGTGCTGGTCCTCAGCGGGGGCGCGAGCCCCAGGACCTACGACCTGCTGATCCGCGGCGGCGAGATCTACGACGGCTCGGGCGCGCCAGCCGTCCGAGGCGACGTGGGCGTGCGTGGCGACCGCATCGTCTGCGTCGGCCGCTGTCCCGCAGGGGCCGCGAACACCACCATCGACGCCGCCGGCAAGGCGGTCTCGCCCGGCTTCATCAACATGCTGTCGTGGTCGAACGAGGCCCTGTTGCACGACGGCCGCGGCCTTTCGGAGCTCAAGCAGGGCGTCACCCTGCAGGTGATGGGCGAAGGCTCGTCCATGGGCCCCTGGAGCGACGCGCAGAAGGCGGCCGACCTGCGCCGCCAGGGCGACGTCAAATACGACATCGCCTGGACCACGCTGGACCAGTACCTGCGCCATCTGGAAGCCCGCGGCGTCTCGCAGAACGTCGCCTCCTTCGTCGGCGCCGAGACGGTTCGCGTGAACGTCCTGGGCGAAGACGACGTCGATCCCACGCCCGAACAGCTGGCCCGCATGCGCGCCCTGGTCGTCCAGGCCATGGAGGACGGCGCCATGGGCGTCGGGACCTCGCTGATCTATGCGTCGGGCAACTACGCCGAGACCGACGAACTGGTGGCCCTGACCACCGAGGCCGGCCGCTGCGGCGGCATGTACATCAGCCACATGCGCTCGGAGGGCAACCGCCTGCTGGAGGCGATCGACGAGCTGATCGAGATCTCCCGCCGCTCAGGCGCGCCCGCCGAGATCTACCACCTGAAGGCTACCGGCCGCGCCAACTGGGGCAAGCTCGAGCAGGCCATCGCCAGGATCGAGGCCGCCCGCGCCCAGGGGCTGCGGATCACCGCCGACATGTACACCTATCCGGCGGGCTCCACCGGCCTGGATGCGGCGATGCCGGTGTGGGTGCAGGCCGGCGGCGTCGAGAAGTGGATCGAGCGGCTGAAGGACCCCGCCACCCGGGCCAAGGTGAAGGCCGAGATGCTGGCCGACAGCACGAGCTGGGAGAACCTCATGCGCCACGCCGGCGCGGATGGGACCCTGCTGGTCGGCTTCAAGAACCCGAAGCTGAAGCCGCTTACGGGCAAGACCCTGGCCCAGGTAGCCAAGGAACGCGGCGTCAGCCCCCAAGACGCCGCCATCGACCTCGTCATCGAGGACGGCAGCCGCGTGCAGGTCGTCTATTTCCTGATGAGCGAAGAGAACGTCGCCCGCCAGACCGCCCTGCCCTGGATCAGCTTCGGCTCGGACGCCGAGGCCCAGGCGCCCGAGGGCGTGTTCCTGCTCTCGTCGACCCATCCGCGGGCCTACGGCAACTTCGCCCGGCTGCTGGCCAAGTACGTCCGCGAGGAGAAGCGCCTGAGTTTGCCCGAAGCGGTCCGCAAGCTGTCGGGCCAGCCGGCCCGCAATCTGGGCCTTCGCGAGCGCGGCCTCCTGAGGCCGGGGTACTTCGCCGACGTGGTGGTCTTCGACCCCGCCGAGATCCAGGACCACGCCACCTTCGAGAAGCCGCATCAGCTGGCCACCGGGGTCAGCCACGTGGTGGTCAACGGCCAGCTCGCCC
>NZ_JAPSKZ010000152.1 GCF_031181185.1 Phenylobacterium sp.
AGCGCCGCCATGGAAGCCGTCGTGGACGCCCGGTGGCCGGCGGCGGCGAGCGCATGACGCAGGCCGCCCACGATGAGGCCGCGGACCAGCCCTGGGTCGCGGAAGCGGACCTCGGCCTTCGCCGGGTGGACGTTGACGTCGACGAGCCCGGCGTCAAGTTCGACGTACAGCGCCGCCACCGGATGCCGGTCGCGGGCCAGGAAGTCGGCGTAGGCGGCGCGGAGCGCGCCCTGCAGCAGCCGATCGCGGACCGGTCGGCCGTTGACGAACAGGAACTGGTGGGCGGCGTTGCCGCGGTTGAAGGTCGGCAGGCCCACGAAGCCCGTCAGCCGCACGCCCTCCCGCTCGTGTTCGATGGGCAGGGCGTTGTCCGAGAAGTCGCGGCCCATCACCGCGGACAGGCGGGCCAGGCGGCCCTCGGCATCCGGCGTCTCGGCCGGCAGGCGCAGGGTGCGGCGGCCGTCGAGGTCCAGCGCGAAGCTGACGGCGTGATGCGCCATGGCCTGGCGCTTCAGCTCCTCGGTGATCGCCAGCGCCTCGGCGCGCTCGGACTTCATGAACTTCAGCCGGGCGGGCGTGGCGTAGAACAGGTCCCGCACCTCCACCCGTGCGCCGTGCGGCCCCGGAAAAGCCGCGGGGGCTACCTGGCCCACGGCTCCGGCGTCGACGAAGATGGCGTGCGCGTCGGCCTGGCCCTTGGCGCGGCTGGCGATTGAGAGGCGGGCGACCGAGCCGATCGACGGCAGGGCCTCGCCGCGGAAGCCCAAGGTCCCGATCCGCAGCAGATCGTATTCGCCGTCGTCGCCGGGATGCAGCTTCGAGGTGGCGTGCCGCTCGACCGCCACCGGCAGCTCGTCCGCCGCCAGGCCCTGGCCGTCGTCGGCCACGAGGATGCGCGTCAGCCCGCCGCCGTCGGCCTGCACCTCGATACGGCCGGCGCCGGCGTCCAGGGCGTTCTCGACCAGCTCCTTCAGCGCGCTCGCCGGGCGTTCGACCACCTCGCCGGCGGCGATGCGGTTGATCAGTTCGGGCGGGAGTCTGCGGATGGGCATGTCAGGATTTCGCCAGGACCTACCTACATAGTACGATTCCAGAGGTCCCCCCATTTTCGGTGCCCATGCGCGCGCTCAATCGTCTCGCCTGCCTCGCCGCCCTCGCCGCCGCCCTCGCATTGCCGGCCCGTGCGCAGGTTCCCCTGGTCCCCGCCGATCCAGACGCGACGCTGGTGGAGGAGTTGGTGGTCGTAGGGCGCCTGCCGGGCCCGGCCTGGTGGCGGGTCTCGGATGGAGACACGACCGTCTATGTGCTGGGCGTCCCATCGCTCGCGCCGAAGCGCATGCAATGGGACCGCACGATCTTCGAGAACCGGCTGCAGGGCGCCAACGCCGTGGTCCTGCCCTTTACGAACATCCGGGCGAAGACCTCAGGCATCCTGGGCTCTGGACTCAATCTTCTGCGGCTGCGCTCGGGCGGACCGTTCGAGGCGCGGCTCGATCCGGGGACGCGCGGGCGGTTCGTCGCCGTCCGTGAGCGGCTGGGCTATCCGGCCAAGCACTATCCGACCTCAAACCCGCTGGCGGCCGGCGTGCAGCTCGCCGCCGACTATCGCGAGAAGGCGAACCTGACGACGACCGACCCCGCCAAGCTGGTCGAGTTGCTGGCGCGGCAGAAGGGTGTGCCGGTCGTCGAGAAGACCTACGACATCGGCCCTCTGCTGGGGGCGATCATCCGCACGTCCCCGGCCGTGGGGCGCGTGTGTTTCGACGAGGTCCTCGCCCAGGCCGAGGCCGGGCCCGGCGTCACGCTGCAGGCCGCCAAGGCCTGGGCCGTCGGCGACGTGCCCGGCGCGCTGGAGAACGAGCGTACCTATGAGCGCTGCCTCAACATGGTTCCGGGCGGTCGGGCGTTCGACGAACGGATGAAGGCCGACACCGCCGCGGCGATCGTGAAGCAACTGCAGCGGCCAGGGCACGCCATCGTGCTCGTGCCGCTGCGTCCCCTGCTGGCCCAGGGCGGCGTGCTCGATCGCCTGCGGGCGCAGGGGCTCGAGGTGAAGACGCCGGCCGGCGACAGAGCGGCGTAACCGCCCCCGGCGGTGGCCAGGGGCGGCCGCTCGCCGCCGGCGGCGCAAGCCGGCGGCGCGCTCCAACGGGCCTGGGGGGCAGGGCCCGTCGGGAAGGGATCAGCTGATGAGGCCGGCGACCCGCAGGCTGCGGCGCAGGCCATCGCCTTCGGGCGGGCTGGGATCCTCTCCCGGCTGAACCGCCAGCAGCGTCAGACGGCGCTCGGCGCCCATGCGATCGGGCAGGCTGATGGTCTCGCCCGCGCGCAGGCCGATCAGCGCCGCGCCGACGGTGGAGAGCGCCGGCAGGGCCTCAGGCGACGACGCCTCGAGGACCAGCTGCGCCCGGCGGCGCTCGCCGCCATCGACGAACTCGACCCACGACCCGAGCCGCGCCACATCCGGCGACAGGGCGTGATCGGGGACGACGGCGGCCCGATCCACCTCTTCCAGCAGGCCGGCGGCGACGCGCGGCGTCTCGATCAGGGCGTTGATGGCCGCAGCCGTGAGCCGGCGATGGTCCGTGACGCTGAGGAAGATGGCGGGGCGACCGCCGGCCACCGGGCGGGTGCTCATTGGAAGCGTCCCCGACGCGCCGGCTGCATCAGCAGCCGGGCGGCGCCCTCCTCGCCTCGGACGTGCAGGATGCGGGCCACCTGATCGATGGCCTCGCGGCTGGCCGGCGTCTCGATGATCAGGAGGTCGAGCAGAGCCCGGAAGCCGACCTCCAAGTCGTGCAGCCGCCGTTCGTGGTCAAAAAGGCTGAGCGCCATCACGCCACCTTCGAGCGCGCCGCGGCGGCGTCGCCCACCCATTCGACGGTGAGCGCGTGGGGCCGGCCATCCGCGCCCGTCCAGCTGAACGTGTCGCCGGCGGCAAGCCCGAGCAGGGCTGCGCCCACAGGGGAGGTCACCGAGAGGCGGCCTGCATCGATGTCGGCGGCTTCCGGCAGCGTGAGCTCCACCCGCCGTGTGCGACCGCTGAGCAGGTCACGGTACTCGATCTGCGAACCGAGGCGGACGAAGGGCGGCGCCGCGCGGCGTTCGTCACCGACGATACGGGCGCGCTCCAGCTCGCGCCGCAAGAGGCCGGCGCCGTCGCTCTGCAGGGCGTCCGCGAGGTCGGCGAGGCGATCGTAGTCGGCCTGCGTCACGCGGACGGATGGCGGCTTCGGGGGATGGATCTGTGCCGGCATGTAGCCTCCTTGTTCGCGCGCCGCGCCGAAGCGGCCGCGCGGTCTTGAAGTCTTCGCTTGATCGGAGCGAAGACTTATTTGGATTTGAGTGGTGTCTTTGCCACCGAGTGCGCGGGTCGGGCGCGCTCGGAGCAGTCATCGTTAGATTTCTATGTCTCCCCCGGTCCGCGCTACTTGGCGCGATAGGGACCGGGGCTCAGTGGCCTGCGACCAGGCGACCGGCGTGATGCGTTCGATGCTTTTTGGCGAGCGCCTTAGACATAGTGGCCACGAGATTAGTGCCTGCTGCGGCAAAGTCAAATCGTACCACGCAACTATAGGGTTGCATGATGGGTTGGTATGGGGCAGAGTGGGCGCATGGACCTTGAGCCCGTCTTCAAGGCGCTGGCCGACCCCACGCGGCGCCGGCTGATCGAGGAACTGGACGCGCGCGACGGCCAGACGCTGTTCGAACTGCACGTCCGGCTGATCAGCTGGCATGGCGCGGAGCTGACGCGGCAGGCGCTGTCCAAGCACCTGGTCGTGCTGGAGAAGGCGGGGCTGGTCCGGACGGAGTGGAAGTGGCGCTCCAAGCACCACTTCCTGGAGCGGGAGCCGCTGCGCCGGCTCTGGCGCGTGTGGCTCGGCCCCCTGGCCGAACGCCCAGCCGATGGAGAAAGCATTGAAGATCGTCGTGACGAGCGTGCTGGTCGATGACCAGGCGAAGGCCCTGGCCTTCTACCGGGACGTCCTGGGCTTCGAGCTGAAGCATGATGTGCCCACGGGCGCGTACCGCTGGCTGACGTTGACCTCGCCTGGAGATCCGGACGGCGTGGAACTTCTGCTGGAGCCGGACGCCCATCCGGCGGCCAAGCCGTGGAAGCAGGCTCTGGTGGCCGACGGCATCCCGCTGACCCAGTTCGGCGTCGAGGATATTCATGCCGAGCACGCCCGGCTGTCGGGCCTTGGCGTCCGCTTCGTCCAGCCGCCGACGCCGATCGGGCCGGTGACGACGGCGGTGTTCGACGACACCTGCGGCAACCTGATCCAGATCGCCCAATACCACTGAGCGTCAGCGCGAAAGGACGATCACCGTCTGGCCGTACACAACGCCGATGTTCTCGTGCAGGCCAAGGCCGACCTGCGCCGCCATGCCGAGGAAGTGACCCAGGTCCACGTCCGAGCGGTCGTGGCTTTCGACGTAGAGCTGACCCTCGGGCGGCTCGACGTGCAGCGAGATGACGGCGCGGCCACCAGGCTTCAGCACGCGGGCAATCTCGGCCAGGTAGTGGCGCGCTTCGGGCTCGTGCAGGTGGGTGAAGAGCGAGTGCGCGGCCACGAGGTCGATCGACCCGGAAGCGGCCGGCAGCTCGTAGTCCACCGTCTGGACGGTCCCGCCGGGGTTGTAGATCTCGGAATAGCCGTCGAAGTGGTGGAAGCTAAAGCGGTCGGCGAGCGACGCGAAGGCCCGCTGGCACCAGAGGATGTGCGGCCGGAAGATGTCGACGCCGACGTAGCGGGCGCCGGGCACGAGAGCGAGGAAGCGGGTGAGCTTCCCGCAGCCGCAGCCTAGGTCGAGGACGGACGGAGCGGGCGGCAGGAACTGGTTTATCAGGTGCGCCCAGGCGTCGCCGATGCCGAACCAGAAGCCAAGATCGCCACCGCCGGCCGAATTGGCCCGCAATGCGATGTTGGGCACCGGCAGGCCGTAGGGCTGCTGCGGCAGGTCCTGTTCGTCGAAGTGATGCCAGAGGTCCTGCGGGACGCTCCGATAGTTCTCCTCGGTGAGGAAGCTCGGAGGGTTGTGAGGCTCGGGCGTCGAGGTGGATTCCGGCTGCGGCGGATCGACCGACGGCGCAGGCTGTTCGCGCGGACGCAGGGCCTGCGAGATCCGGTCGACCAGCTTCATGCCGCGTGACGCGCTCTAGAGGCCCGGCAGCTTGATGCGGCGATTGCCTTCGCGCTGGATGATGATTGGCTTTGAGCCGGTCAGCTTGGCGACGCGGGCCGCCTCGGCTTCCGGATCGACCGGGGCCTCGGCATTGTCGAGGCCGGCGTTGGCGGCGGGCTTCTCGTCCTTGCGCCAGAACATGACGCGGTCAGCGAAGCTCTTTTCCTTGTGCGCCACGTCGCCGAACTCGTCGTCGACGACATACCGGATCAGCGGGTCGGCCTTCTCGGCGCCGGCCTTCGCGACCAGCAGCTTCTCGCCGTCCGAGCGCAGCTCGGCTTCCCGCTGGCCCAGGAGGGCGTTGCGCGCGGCGCTTTCGGGCTGCAGCTCCTGCGGACGCGGCTCGCCGGGCGCCGGCGGGCGCAGGGCGTAGTCGGGCGGCACGACCAGCGGGGCCTTGGTGACGACGCGGAACTCGTCAGGGGTCACCTTGGACATGCCCAGCGCCTTCTGGGTGGACTGGCATCCGGCCAGGCCCAGGGCCGCGAGGGCCGCGGTGGCGACGATCACTCGGTTGACGCTCATGAACTTGAACAAGCTCCTTGGGCCGCCCCCGGCCACGAACGGAAGGGAATAAACCAATCGGTGCGGTCCGCCAACGGCGTCACGCGGACGCGGATCGGGCCGGCTGCTCTTTCCGCAGGCTATCGACTAGCAGGAGGATGACGCCGACGGTGATCCCGGCGTCGGCGATGTTGAAGATCCAGGGGAAGACGCCGATCCGGCTCACGTCGATGAAGTCGACGACGGCGCCGAAGCGGGCCCGGTCGATAGCGTTGCCGGTGGCGCCGGACATAACGAGGCCCAGACCCGCCGCCGGCAGCAGGCGACCGGCCGACCGCGCCCACAGCGCCAGCAGGATCGCGACGGCGATCGAGAACGCCACGAAGCCCCAGCGGACGACGTCGGAGCCGGCCTGGAAGAGGCCGAAGCTGACGCCGTTGTTCCAGATGCGCGTGAACTGCAGCGGTCCGGCGACGGCGTGCGGCACGTGCTCGGGAAGGGTCAGGGCCCACAGCTTCGTCAGCTGGTCGAGCACGACGAGGACGGCCGCCAGGCCATAGGCCATCCAGCCGTGACGGGTGACGCGCCTCATGCCGGGACCTTCCCGCGGGCAGCGTCCCAAGCCGCGACGGCGTCGTCGCAGCGTTCGCATAGGAACCGCGGCGGGCGCACCTCGGGCAGCCGGCGCCAGCAGCGTTCGCACTTGGAATGATCCAGCACCTTGACCGCGGCGGCGACCTCACCGCTCGGCGCGAGCTCGACGGCGGCGGCGCTGGTGCGGAACACCTCGGCCGGGTCCAGGCCCTCGAAGGCGGCCAGGTCGGCGGCTTCGGCGACGCGGACCGCCACCTCGGCGTCGAGCGCCGAACCGATGGCCTTTTCGCGCCGCTTCACCTCCAGCTCACCGGTGACGTGGGCGATGACGCCCTTCACCTTGGCCCAGCGCTGCGCCTCGGCGTCGTTGCGCCACTCGGCCGGCGTGTCGGGGATCACCCGCAGGCAGTTGGAGTGGGCGTCCGGATAACGGGTGGTCCAGGCCTCTTCCATGGTGAAGGGAATGAGCGGCGACAGCCACGCGGTCAGCCGTTCGAAAACGGCGTCCATCACGGTGCGCGCCGCCCGGCGCGTCGGGTCGTCAGCGCGGTCGCAGTAGAGGCTGTCCTTGCGGACGTCGAAGAACAGGGCCGAGAGGTCGTCCTGGCAGAACTCCAGCACCGGCCGGATCACGTCCTGGAAGACATAGCCCTCGTAGGCGGCGCGGACCTGGGCGTCGAGCTCCCACAGGCGGTGCAGGATGTAGCGCTCGAGCGGCGGCATCTCGTCAAGCTCGACCGCCTCGTCGGGCGTGTAGTCCGAGAGCGCGCCCAGCATGTAACGCACGGTGTTGCGCAGCTTGCGGTAGGCGTCCGAGGTGGTCTGCAGGATGGTCTTCCCGATCCGGCAGTCGTCGGAATAGTCGATCATCGCCGTCCACAGGCGGATGATCTCGGCGCCGTTCTCGGCGATCACCCGCTCGGGATCGACGACGTTGCCCTTGGACTTGGACATCTTCTCCCCGGCCTCGTCCATGACGAAGCCGTGGGTCAGGATGTTGTCGTACGGCGCCCGGCCGCGCGTGCCGGAGCTCTCCAGGAGGGACGACTGGAACCAGCCGCGATGCTGGTCAGAGCCTTCCAGGTAGAGGTCGGCCGGCCACTTCGTGTGGGCGCGGTTCTCGAGCGTGAAGGCGTGGGTCGAGCCGGAGTCGAACCAGACGTCGAGGATGTCCTCGACCTTCTCGTAGCGCTCAGGGTCGTGGTTGCCCAGGAAGTCGGTCGCCGGCCGGTTGAACCAGGCGTCGGCGCCCTCGGCGCGGATGGCGTCGACGATGCGCTTGTCGACCTCGGGATCGTGCAGCGGCTGGCCCGTCTCCTTGTCGACGAACATCGCGAGTGGCGCCCCCCAGGCGCGCTGCCGGCTGATCAGCCAGTCGGGGCGGCCTTCCACCATCGAGCGGATGCGGTTCTTGCCGCCGGCCGGATAGAAGGTGGTGGCCTCGATGGCTTCGAGCGCGGCCTCGCGCAGCGTGCGGCCGCCCAGCTCCTGGGTGTCCACCGGCTCGTCCATGCGGATGAACCACTGGGGCGTGTTGCGGAAGATCACCGGCGCCTTGGAGCGCCAGGAGTGCGGATAGCTGTGCTCGACGCGGCCGCGGGCGAGCAGGCGGCCGGCCTCGATCAGCTTGCCGATCACCGCGTCGTTGGCGGGGCCGAACTTGCCGGCCTTCTTGCCCTCGGTCTCCAGCACCTTCAGGCCGCCGAACAGGGCCACGTGCGGATAGTAGGCGCCGTCGGGGTCGACGGTGTCGGGGATCTCGCGATGGCCGTGGGCGCTCCAGGCCAGGTAGTCCTCGGCGCCATGGCCCGGCGCGGTGTGGACGAAGCCGGTGCCGGCGTCATCGGTCACGTGATCGCCGACCAGCAGCGGGACCTGGAAGGCGTAGTGGGTGTCGAGCGCGGCCAGCGGATGTTCGCAGACCATCCCTTGCGGATCGACGGCCTCGACCTTGCGGAAGTTGGCCACCTTGCCGGCCGACATGACGTCGGCGGCCAGCTTCTCGGCCACGATCAGCCGGTCGCCGGGCTTGGCCCAGGGCTCGAACGCCAAGCCCTCTTCCATCGCCTCCACCTGATAGACGGCGTAGGCGACGTCGGGATTGTAGGTGACCGCGCGGTTGGCCGGGATGGTCCAAGGGGTGGTCGTCCAGATCACCACCGAGGCGCCCCGCGCCGCGTCGCTGCCCTCGACGACCGGGAACTTCACCCAGATCGTGGGGCTGACGTGGTCGTGGTACTCGACCTCGGCGTCGGCGAGCGCCGTGCGCTCGACGGGACTCCACATCACCGGCTTAGAGCCGCGGTAGAGCTGGCCCGAGGCCACGAACTTGTGGAACTCGGCGACGATGGCGGCTTCCGAGCCGTAGTCCATCGTGGCGTAGCGGTTCTCCCAGTCGCCGAGGATGCCCAGGCGCTTGAAGCCGTCGCGCTGCACGTCGATCC
>NZ_JAPSKZ010000153.1 GCF_031181185.1 Phenylobacterium sp.
CGGCCAGGTCCACGAAGTTGTCCGCCTGGCGCCGCAGCTCGTCCGAGACCATCGGCGGCTGGGACTTCACGGTCGAGACTACGGTCACCCGGCAACCCTTGCGCTGTACGGCCTCGACCAGGCAGCGGAAGTCGCCGTCGCCCGAGAACAGCACCATGTGGTCGGCGTGACCCGCCATCTCCATCATGTCGACGGCGATCTCGACGTCCATGTCGCCGCGCCAGCGCTTGCGCCCCTGGCTGTCGACGTACTCACGGGCCGACTTCGTAACCAGGCGATAGCCGTTGTAGTCCAGCCAATCGACCAGCGGCCGGATCGGCGAGTACTCCTCGTTCTCCACCAGGGCGGTGTAGTAGTAGGCCCGCACCAGCACGCTTCGCTTGCGGAACTCCTCGAGGAGCTTGCGGTAGTCGATGTCGAAGCCGAGGCTCTTGGCCGCCGAGTACAGGTTGGCCCCGTCGATGAACAGCGCCAGCCGGTCCGTGGGGTAGAAGGTCATAGCTACGAAAATCCCGAGATCTGCGGCGGTCGACGTCGATGCGGCGGTCGTCATCGCGCTGGGCAGCAACCTGGCGGGCGGCTTCGGCTCGTCCGAGGCGTTGCTGGAAGCGGTGCTGTCGCGGTTCCCGACGGTCGGCTTGAAGGTCCTTCGGCGGTCGTCCTGGTGGCGCTCGGCCGCCTGGCCCGACCCGACG
This sequence comes from Phenylobacterium sp., assembly GCF_031181185.1. GTDB lineage: Bacteria > Pseudomonadota > Alphaproteobacteria > Caulobacterales > Caulobacteraceae > Phenylobacterium. The sequence goes on from NZ_JAPSKZ010000153.1 coordinate 696, forward strand.
GGCCCTGAGTACCGCAACGGCGTCGCGCTTGTCGAGGCGGACGCAGGTCCGGGCGAGGTGCTGCGGCGGCTGCTTCATCTGGAGGCGCAGTTCGGCCGCGAACGCTCTGCCCGCAACGCCGCGCGCACCGTGGACCTCGATCTCATCGCCCACGGCCGGCAGGTTCTGCACGACGGCGACCTCACGCTCCCGCACCCCCGCGCCCACGAGCGCCGGTTCGTCATGGGTCCCTTGGCGGAAGTCGCGCCGGCCTGGAGGCATCCGAGCCTGGGCATGACGGCCGCCGAGCTTGCGCAATGGGCGTCCGTCGGCCTCGATGCGGAGCCCGTCTGACAATTTTGTCGGCTGCCGTCGGGCAAGCTCGTCCTCAGGGCGCATCAATGGGAGATACCGACTATGCGCTTCATGCTGATCCGACGGGCCGACGAGGCCACCGAAGCCGGCGTCATGCCCAGCCGCGAGCTGGCTCAGGCGATGATGGACTATCACGAGGAGATGGGGCGCCATCTGAAGATCCTGGGCGGCGACGGCCTGCACCCGTCGCGGCGCGGCAAACGTGTGACCTTCCCGAACGGCAAGCCCGTGGTGACCGACGGGCCCTTCACCGAGACGAAGGAGCTCATCGCCGGCTACACGTTAGTCGAGGCGAAGGACTGGGACGAGGTGATGGAATGGGCCGTGCGCTGGCCGTGCATCGCCGAGGAGGCCGGCTGCACCCTCGAGGTGCGCCAGGTCTATGAGTTGGAGGACTTCGGCGATGTCTTCACCGGCGATCTGCGCGAACAGGCCGAGCGGGTCATAACGCGCGAATGATGGAGCTGGCCGAGCGGAACCTGGCCCTAAAGGGCGGCGTCACCTCCGGCCTCGTCTACGCCGGCGCGCTTCCAGTCCTGGCGGCCCGCTACCGCTTCCGCGCGGTGGCGGGATCGTCGGCCGGTGCGATCGCGGCCGCCTTCGCCGCAGCGGCGGAGTACGCCCGCAGCCGCGGCGATCCTGGAGGCTTCGCCCGACTCCAGCGCCGATCGGCGGAGCTCCCACATTGCCTCGCGAGTCTGTTCCAGGCCTCGCCAGGTTTCGAGCCGCTGCTGAAGGCGCTCGTCCATCTAGCGCCAGGCACCGGCAAGGCGCGGATCGGCCGGGCGATCCTCGGCTTCTGGCCCGATCTGGTTACTGGCGCACTGGCGGGCGGCGCGCTCTGGGTGGCGCTATCCGGCGCCGCCGACGCCTGGCGGCATGTGTTGGGCGGGAGCTTGCTGGCGCTGCTCGGCGCCGTCGCAGCCGTCGCCCTGCGGGTCGGCTGGCTGCTGTTCCGGGTCGCGCCCCGCCGCAACTTCGGCATCTGCCCCGGGCTGTCGCAGGGCGGGGGTGAGGCCCTGACCGACTGGCTGCATGCCGCCCTTCAAGAGATCGCCTTCGGGCCCGAGCCGCGCGAGCGGCCGCTGACACTCCGCGACCTCACGGCGATGGGCGTCGACCTGCGCATCGTGGCCACCAACCTCGCCACCGCCCGTCCGGAGGTGACGCCACGCTTGGGCGCCGGACTCGCCTTCCGGCCTGCCGAATGGGCGCGGCTGTTCCCGCCCGCCGTGATGCGCTGTCTCGCGCCCGAGAGCGCTGCAGAGCTGGTCCCGATCCCCGCTGCGGAGCTTCCGGTGCTGGTGGCCGTGCGAGCTAGTCTCGCCTGTCCGGCGCTCATGGAAGCGGTCCCGGCGGTCGCTCCCGATGGCGGCCGGGTCTGGTTCTCGGATGGGGGGCTGACGACCAACTTCCCGTTCCAGCTCTTCGAGCGCGATCCGCACCCGACCGTGGCGCTCGACCTCGACACCCTGCACCCGGACGACGCCGGCCTGCCGCGCGCCAGAACCCTCGACCCCGCCGAGGACGGCCGCACGCCTGACCTGACCCGGCTGCGCCCGTTCGTCTGGTCATTGCTCGTGGCGCTCCGCGAGGGACGCCTGCGCGCCGCCGCCCGTGAGCCGGGGGCCATGCCCATCCATCAGGGCCGGTTGACCGCGGACGAAGGCGGCATGAACCTCGCCATGTCTGAGGGGGAGGCGCCCCGGTTGATGGCATACGGAGAGGCGCTCGGCGCACATATCTTGGCGGCGGACCCGGCGCCGGTCCGATGATCGCCAACGTCGTCACCTCGCTCCGCATCGTCTTGCTCGCGCCGCTCTACGTCCTGCTGACGGGAGGGGAGGGCGACGCCAGCCGCTGGTGGGCCCTCGCGGTCTTCCTCGCCGCGGGCTTCACCGACGTGGTGGACGGCTTCTTGGCCCGGCGGTTCAACCAGGTGTCGGTCTTCGGCGCCATGCTCGACCTCATCGCAGACCGGCTGCTCACCGCCGTAACCCTCGTGGCTCTCATGGCCGGCGGCGTCCTGGCGGACTGGACTGTCCTGCCGGCCCTCGTCCTGATCGTGCGCGACCTCGTTGTCGCCAGCCTCAACGAGGCCCTGCCGGGGCGTCTTTCTATCCGTGTCTCGATGCTGGAGCGGGTGAAGATCGCCTGTCACTTCCTTGCCATCGGGCTGCTGTTGGCGCCGGCCTTCTTCTCCCTCCGCGGCCTAGGCCAGCACGACCTCGGCCGGCTGCTCCTCGCCTTGGCGGCGACGCTCGCCGTCGTCACCCTTGCCGACTACGTCGGCCGGGCGATCCTCGCCTTCCGCGACACGGCGTGAGCTTCCTCTCCGCCCCGCTCTGGATCCAGCTCGCCCTCGCCGCGGAGGCGGCGGCGCTGGCGTGGCTCAGCTGGCGGTTCGGCTGGCGAGGCGTCGCCTGGGGCTTCGCGGCGAGCTTGGCCTTCTGGTTCCTGCTGGGCCTCGGCGCCTCGTACCTGGTCAGTCGACTGGAGGGCGGCCGCGCGGCGGAGCTTTCGGGCATCCTCTCGGGCGCGTTGCTGGGGGCGTCGCGGGTGGCCTTGGTGGCGCTGCCCCTGGTCGCGGCCGGGACCCTGTTGGGCGTGCTCGCGCGGGCGTTCTTCAAGCCGAAACGGGGGCTTGGCTAAGGGGCTGCGGCGGCGAAGACCCTCATGCGGCGTTGCACAATGGCGCTCGAACCTCTATTTTCGCCGGTTCTATCCCCGCTTTGAGGACTCCATGGCCCGCGTCACCGTCGAAGACTGCATCGAAAAGGTCCCGAACCGCTTCTCGCTGGTCCTGCTCTCGGCTCACCGGGCGCGCGCCATCTCCGCCGGTTCGCAGATCATGGTCGATCGCGACAACGACAAGAACCCCGTCGTGGCCCTGCGCGAGATCGCCGAGGACGTCGTCGACGCCGAGGAGCTGAAGGAAACCCTCATCGGCACGCTGCAGCGCGTCGACGAGCGCTCGGAAGCCGAGGAAGAGGCGGAAACCCTCGCCCTCCTGGCCGACCCGACCCACATGCAGATGAGCGAGCTTGAGCTGGTTCGCGCCCTGCAGAGCGACCGTGACGGCGGTCAGGAGGAGCGGTACTGAGCCCGGAAGGCGCAGAACCACTCACGAAAGAGGCGGCGCACGAACCCGCCGCCCTCCCGGAAGCTCGCCCCGGCGAGCCTTCTGGCGCCGAGCTACCCAAGGCCAATGATGCTCCTGCGCCGCCGACGGCCACGCCTCGGCGGCCGCGGATGCTGCGTCAATTCGAACTGATCGAGAAGGTCCGCTCCTACGACCCCAGCGCCGATGAGGCGCTGCTGAACCGCGCCTATGTCTACGCGATGCGTCAGCACGGCTCGCAGAAGCGGGCCTCCGGCGATCCCTACTTCGCCCACCCGATTGAGGTGGCGGGCATCCTCACCGACTACCGGCTGGACACCGAGACCATCGTGACGGCCCTGCTGCACGACGTCATCGAGGACACCGACGCGACGACCCAGGACATCGAGCAGCTGTTCGGCGCCGAAGTCGCCGAGTTGGTCGAGGGCGTCACCAAGCTCTCGAAGCTGGAGCTCTCCTCCGAACACCTTCGCCAGGCCGAGAACCTGCGGAAGTTCATCCTGGCGATCTCGAAGGACGTGCGCGTCCTTTTGGTGAAGCTGGCCGACCGCCTTCACAACATGCGCACGCTGCACTTCATCAAGACGCCGGCGAAGCGCGAACGGATCGCCCGCGAGACCCTGGACATATACGCCCCGCTGGCCCGCTCCATCGGGGTGCACCGCATCTGCGCCGAACTGGAAGAGCTGGCGTTCGCCCATCTGAACCCGGTGGCCCGCGACGCGATCATCCGCCGGCTCGAGGTGCTGCGGCAGCAGCAGGGCGGCGCGGTCTCGATGGTCTCTCAGGAGATCTCGGCGAAGCTGGAGACGGCCGGCATTCCCAGTCGCGTCTTCGGCCGCGAGAAGCATCCGTTCTCGATCTGGCGGAAGCTGCAGCGGAAATCGATCGGCTTCTCCCAGCTGTCGGACATCTACGCCTTCCGGGTGATCGTCGACACCGAGGACGACTGCTATCGGGCGCTGGGGGTGATCCACCGCGCATGGCCCAGCGTGCCCGAGCGGTTCAAGGACTTCATCTCCACGCCCAAGCGGAACAATTACCGCTCGCTGCACACCACGGTCGTCGGGCCGAAGGGCATGCGGATCGAGATGCAGATCCGCACCGAGAACATGGACTTGGTGGCCGAGGAGGGCGTCGCCGCCCATTGGCGCTACAAGAACGAGAGCTACGGCTTCGACGCCGAACACCAGAAGGCCGCCGGCGGGCGCGACCCGCTCGTCAACCTGCGCCACCTGGTCCAGGTGCTGGAGCACGGCGGCGACGCCGAAGAGCTGGTCGAACACGCCAAGCTCGAGATGTACCTCGACCAGGTGTTCGTCTTCACGCCGAAGGGGCGGCTGGTCAGCCTGCCGCGTGGGGCGATGCCTCTGGACTTCGCCTACGCCCTACACACCGACATAGGCGACACCACGATCGGGGTGAAAATCAACGGCGAACTCAAGCCGTTGCGGACGACTCTTCAGAACGGGGACGTGGTCGAGGTGATCCGCGGCGGCAAGCCCGTGGTGCCGCCGGACTGGCGCTCGCTGACGGTAACCGGCCGGGCGCGCTCGGCCATCCGCCGCCACATCCGCCAGACGGAGCGCGAGGAGTTCGTCCGCCTGGGCCGCGCCACGATCGACCAGGCCTTCGAGTCGGCCGGCAAGAGCCGTAAGGACGTCTCGCTGCGTCCGGCCATGGACCGCTTTGCGGCGGCCAGCGAAGAGGACCTCTACGAAGCCGTGGGCCGCGGCCGCGCGCCGCCCGGACAGGTGCTGGAGGCCGTCTTCCCCGGCATGAAGGCCGCCGAACGTGAGGCGGCCACCGCGCGCCGCCACATCGAGGACGGCAAGGCCGCGCGCCTGTACGTCCGGGGCGGCGGGCTGACGCCGGGCGTTTCGATCCACTTCGGCGAGTGCTGCTCCCCAGTGCCGGGCGACCGCATCGTCGGCATCCTGGAGAGCGACGGCCGCGGACTGACGGTCCACACCATCGACTGCGAACGGCTGGAGGCCTTCGAAGAGCGCGAGGAGCTTTGGCGCGACCTGCAATGGACGCCTGAGGCCGAGCGCAACGCCACCGCGCGCGCGCGCATCACCGCCACCATCCGCAATGCGCCAGGCGTGCTGGGCCAAGTTTGCAGCATCATCGGCGAAGCGGGCGGCAACATCATGAACCTGCGCATGCGCCACCGGCAGCAGGACTTCTTCGATGTGGACGTGGACGTCGACGTCAACGACGCCAAGCACCTGACCCACATCGCCGCCGCACTGAGGGCCAGCCCCAGCGTCGAAACGGTCGAGCGAACGAAGAGCTAATCGGCCGTCCGAGCCGGCGGAGCCGCCTTCAGCACGTGTTCGACGCCGCGGACCACCGCGTCGCCATGCGTGAGCCCCAGGATGCTGGTGTGCGTGGCCTGAGGCACGGCCTCGAAATAGCCGTGCTTGGACTGATTGGCTGGCCGGGCGCGGGGGCTGTCCTCGCCGCGGTTGCCGGCGACGATCACCGCAACGGGCAGGGTGTCCGGCAACGGGCCCGCGGCTATGGCCTGGCGGGCGGCGGGCTCCCACTGCAGGCCTTCGGCCGCCGCGCCTCGGGCATGGCGGCCCGACACCCAGATCCGCCGCTTCTCGGCGATACGGTCCTTAGGCAGGCCGATGCGCTCGGCCCAATAGTAGAAGGGCTTTGTCAGGCCCAAGGTCCCGGCCACCGCACCGGTGCGGACCACCGTCTTGAAGACGCCGATGAACTTCCGCATGCGCGGGTCATCGATGGCCTCGGGGGTCGTGGCGTCGACGAGCACGATGCCGATGGTCTTGTCCGGGTGCGCGGTCGCGAACCGGCGGATGTGGAGCCCGGCCATGGAATGGCCCACCAGCACGTAGGGACCGTCGTCGCCTCTGGCGGCCATCAGCGCCTCAAGGTCCGCCAGGGCCGCATCGCCGTCGCGGGGCGATGGGCCAGGATCGGAATAGCCCAGGCCCGCGCGGTCGTAGGCGCAGCTGCGCAGCCCTTTCGCGCTAAGCTTTTGCTGGACGGCGGCGAAGTCGGTAGCCGCGCCGAAGGCCCCGTGCTCGAGCCAGACGCTCGGGCGGCCTTCCGCCGGCCCCTCGCACACGACGCGCAGCTTGCGTCCGCCGATATCCGCGAATTCGCCGCGGGGCGGGGCGGGGGCTGCGGTCGCAACGATCACCAGACCCGCCGTGATCCACGCGCCCACGACGAGGACGACGCCCAACAAGAACTTCGACATCTGGCCAAGGTAAGGGCGCGTCGGGCCAGCCTGCAACGGCTGGCATCTTCCGCGCTCCACGAAACGCGACTATCTCCGGACATCATGAACACCGAAGACGTCCTCAACGAGTTCCGGGCCGCGGGCGCGCTGCGCGAAGGCCATTTCGTCCTCTCGTCGGGCCTCCACTCCAGCGTCTTCCTGCAGAAGAACCTGGTCTTCCAGTATCCCGAGCGCACCGAGCGGCTGTGCAAGGCGCTGGCGACCAAGATCAAGGCGGCGGTGGGGGAGGTCGACCTCTGCGTCTCTCCTGCCGTGGGCGGCATCATCCCGGGCTACGAGACCGCCCGGCACCTCGGCTGCCCCTCGGTGTACGTCGAGCGCGAGGGCGGCGAGTTCAAGCTGCGCCGGGCCTTCTCGATCCCCGAGGGCGCGCGGATCGCCATGGTCGAAGACATCGTCACGACGGGCCTGTCGTCGCGCGAATGCGTCGAAGCCATCCGCAAGGCGGGCGGCGACGTGGTCGTGGCGGCCTGCATCGTCGATCGTTCGGGCGGCCGGGCCGACCCCGGTGCGCCATTGGTCGCGCTGGCTCAGCTGGACGTACCCGCCTATCCGGCCGACCAGCTGCCGCCCGATCTCGCCGCCGTCCCGATCGAGGACCCGGGCAGCCGGAGGCTGAAGGGATGAGCAAGCTCAGGCTGGGCGTGAACATCGACCACGTGGCGACCGTGCGGAACGCCCGTGGCGAAGGCTATCCCGACCCAGTCCGGGCCGCCGAAGTGGCGCTGGCCGCCGGGGCCGACGGCATCACCGCCCACCTGCGCGAGGACCGCCGCCACATCTCCGACGCCGACATCGATGCCCTGGCCGTCACCTGCCGCAGGCGGGGGCGGCCTCTCAATTTCGAGTGCGCGGTCACGCCCGAGATGGAGGCCATCGCGCTAGCCCACCGGCCGCACGCCGCCTGCCTCGTGCCCGAACGCCGCGAGGAGGTGACCACCGAAGGCGGCCTCGACGTGGTCCGCGGCCACAACACCATCGCCCCTGTGGTCCAGCGCATGGCCGACGCGGGGATCCGCGTCTCGTGTTTCATCGACGCCGATCCGGCCCAGGTGGCGGCAGCCAAGTCCGTTGGCGCCCAGGTGGTCGAGCTGCACACCGGCGCCTACTGCGAGGCGGTGCGCCACGGCCGCCGCGAGGAGGCGGCCCGCCTGCTGGAAGGGCTGAGGGCCGCCGCCGGCGCCGCCGCG
>NZ_JAPSKZ010000154.1 GCF_031181185.1 Phenylobacterium sp.
CGATGTCGCCCCCGCCACCGACGCGGCGACGGCCGCCTGGATCCGGGCCGCCCTGACTCCCCGGCAGGCGCATACGATGGGACCAGATTCGACCTGGCGGCCGGGCGCCCGGCCGACCAGCAGGGCGGCCCGGTCGAGGGGGGAGAGCGTCTCGGCGGCGAACAGTTCGATCAGCCAGTCACGGGGCGGCAGCTCGCCGGCGGCCGTCGTGAAGAGCACGCGATCCAGGCGGCCGCGGCCGTCCAGGAAGGCCTCGCGCAGCGCGCCCGCAGCGGGATCCTCGAAGCGCAGGACGTCGGCCGCCGCGCCCTTGGTCAGCGCGCGGCGGAGCGCCTCGCGGTCGACGGCGTCCCCGCGGCCGGCGAACTCATGAAGCTGGCAGCCGGGCTGCGGGGTTCGGCGCCAGACGACGTCCAGGCCCTTGGGCGCCCGCCAGGCCTCGGGCGCGATGAAGAAGCCGCGCCAGGTCTCCCGATAAGGACGGACGCGCGCCGGGGTGTGCTTGAACTCGGGCTGGCCAGAGCGCGGGTCGACGCGGGGGGCCACCAGCGGATTTGTGCGGCCCTGCGGCGCGTAGGCCGCGGGCCAGTGCATCGGCATGAAGATCGAGCCCGGCCGCTGGCGGTCGCTCAGGCGGGCCAGCACGACAGCCTCGCCCTGACGGGTGGCGACCCGGGTGAGCGCGCCCTCGGTGACGCCCAGCGCGGCGGCGTCGGCGGGATGGATTTCCACATAGGGCTCGGGCGTGTGCCGGCATAGCTCGGGAGCAAGCCCCGTGCGGGTGAGCGTGTGCCAATGGTCGCGGACTCGGCCGGTGTTGAGCGCGAGCGGCCAGGCGGGGTCGCACGCGTCGGCGGGCCCAGCGGCGATGAGCGGGTGCATGCGCGCGCGACCGTCGGGGGTCTGGAAGCGGCCGTCGGTGAACAGGCGTGGCGTGCCGCCGGCGGCGGTGACGGGCCACTGGACGGGCTCCAGGGCGTCGTAGGCGTCAGGCGTGAGCGCCGCAAGCGGGCCGAGATTGAGGGTGCGGTTGGCGTTCTCGTAGGCGGTGAGGCGCGCCCACTCGCGAAAGACCTGGGCGGGACTGCGCCAGCCGAAAGCGTCGCCGTAGCCCATAGCGGTCGCCACATCGGCGACGATCCGCCAGTCGGCCCTCGCCTCGCCCGGCGGCGGGAAGAGTCGGCGCTGGCGGGAGATACGCCGCTCGGAATTGGTCACCGTTCCGTCCTTCTCGCCCCACGCCAGCGCCGGCAGGCGGACATGGGCGAAGGCGGCGGTGTCGGTCTCGGCCATGACGTCGGAGACGACGACGAACGGACAGGCGGCCAGCGCCTCGCGCACGCGGCTGGCGTCCGGCAGGCTGACGGCCGGATTGGTGGCCATGACCCACAGCGCCTTGATGCGGCCGGCGCGGATCGCCTCGAACAGGTCGATCGCCTTCAGGCCCGGCCGCTCGGCGATGCCGGGCGAGCCCCAGAAGCGCTGGACCCGAGCGCGGTCGGCGGGATCGAAGTCCATGTGGCCGGCAAGCGTCGTGGCCATGCCGCCTGTCTCACGGCCGCCCATGGCGTTGGGCTGGCCGGTGATCGAGAACGGGCAAGCGCCCGGCTTACCGATGCGGCCGGTGGCCAGGTGGGCGTTGAGGATGGCGAGCCCCTTGGCCACGCCCTGCGCGGACTGGTTCGCGCCCATGGAGAACAGGCTGACCGTGCGCGGCGTCTCGGCGAACAGGCGGAAGAAGGCCTGGAGGTCGGCCTCGGGCACGCCGCAGTCCCGCGCGACGGCGCAGACCGACTGGTCGGCGTTGGCGAGTTCGGTCTCCACCTCGGCGAAGCCGGAGACGTGGGCGGCGATGTAGCCGCGGTCGACGGCGCCGCGGCGGATGAGGTCGGCGAGGAGGCCGTTCCACAGCCGCACGTCGGTCTGGGGCGCGATGGCGAGGTGCAGGTCGCAGCTCTCGGCGGTGTCGGTGCGGCGCGGATCGATGACGACGTGCCTCTGCCCGCGCGCCCTCGCCTGCTCCATGCGGCGGAAGAGGACGGGGTGGGTCCAGGCGGCGTTGTGGCCCGAGAAGACGACGAGGTCGGCGAGCTCCAGGTCCTCGTAGCAGCCCGGCACAAGGTCGGCGCCGAAGGCCAGCTTGTGGGCTGCGACGGCCGAGGCCATGCAGAGGCGCGAGTTGGTGTCGATGTTCCCTGAGCCGATGAAGCCCTTCATCAGCTTGTTGGCGGCGTAGTAGTCCTCGGTCAGCAGCTGGCCCGACACGTAGAAGGCCACCGAGTCCGGTCCGTGGCGGGCGAGGGTCTCGCGGAATTTGCGGGCGACCAGCGAGACCGCATCAGGCCAGGTCACCCGCCGGTCGCCGATTATCGGAGCCAGTAGCCGGCCCTCAAGGCCGACGGTCGAGCCCAGGGCGCTTCCCTTGGAGCAGAGCCGGCCGAAGTTCGCCGGGTGTGCGGGATCGCCCGCCACCGTCAGTGCGCGGCCGTCGGCCTCGGCCGCCACGCCGCAGCCGACGCCGCAGTAGGGGCAGGCCGTCTTCACACGCGGCCTACGAGGACCCGGCCGGCCTCGACCTTCAGCGGGATGACGGGCGTGCAACCCTTGCCGCGGTCGGCGCCCATGGGCTGGCCGGTGGCCAGGTCGATGGACCAGTTGTGCAGCGGACAGGCCACTGCGTGGCCGTGGACGATGCCCTGGCTGAGCGGACCGCCCTTGTGCGGACAGGCGTCCTTGAGCGCGAACACCCGGCCGTCGCCGGTGCGGAAGATGGCGATGTCGCCGTCGGGCGTCGGCACACGCCGGGCGCCGCGCGCGGGGATGTCGGTCACCGCGCCCACGTCGGTCCAGACGGTGGGGTCCTTCACGAGAGCGTTCATGAGGGGGCGAACTCCAGGCGGCGGGAGAGCGGATTGAATTCGGCGGTGTCGCGGCCGGCGACGCGCTCGGCCCAGGGGTCGATGCGGGAGAACTTCTGCGAGTAGGCGAAGCGGTCGTGCAGCGCGCCGCGGCGATCCGGGTCGCAGACCTCGGCGCGGATGGCGTCGAGGCCGACGCGATCCATCCACTTGTAGATCCGCTCGAGGTACCAGCCCTGCTCGCGGTAGAGCTGGGTGACGGCGCATATGGTCCAGAGGGCCTCTTCCTCGGTCGCGACCTTGGTCAGCAACTCGGTCCCGCGGATATGCAGGCCGGCCGCGCCGCCGACGTGGATCTCGTAGCCGCTGTCGACGCAGACCACGCCGATGTCCTTGCAGGTGGCCTCGGCGCAGTTGCGCGGACAGCCGGAGACGGCGAGCTTCACCTTCGCCGGCGTCCAGGAGCCCCACATGAACCTCTCTAGCCGCACGCCCAGACCCGTGGAATCCTGGGTTCCGAAGCGGCACCAGTCGGAGCCGACGCAGGTTTTCACCGTGCGCAGGCCCTTGGCGTAGGCGTGCCCCGAGACCATGCCGGCGCGGTTCAGGTCGGCCCAGACGGCGGGCAGGTCGTCCTTCTTGACGCCCAGGAGGTCGATGCGCTGGCCGCCGGTGACCTTCACGGTCGGGATGGCGAACTTGTCGACCACGTCGGCGATAGCGCGCAGCTCGTCGGCGCTGGTCAGGCCGCCCCACATGCGCGGCACCACCGAATAGGTGCCGTCCTTCTGGATGTTGGCGTGGACCCGCTCGTTGATGAAGCGGCTCTGCTTGTCGTCCCGGTAGTCGCCCGGCCAGGCGCACAGCAGGTAGTAGTTCAGCGCCGGGCGGCAGGAGGCGCAGCCGTCGGGCGTGGACCACTCCAGCGCCTGCATGGCGGCCGGGATCGACTTCAGCCCCTCTGCGACGATACGGCGGCGGACCTCGTCGTGGCCCCTGTCCGTGCAGCCGCAGACGGGCTTGGGGCCGGTGCTGACCTGGAAGGCGTCTCCCAGCGTCGCCTGCAGGATCTTCTCGACGATGGGCGTGCACGAGCCGCAGCTGGCGGACGCCTTGGTGTGGGCGCGCACGGTCTCGAGCGTGTTGAGAGCGTGGCCGGTGATCGCTTCGACGATGGTTCCCTTGCAGACGCCGTTGCAGCCGCAGACCTCGGTCTTATCGGCCATGGCCGCAACGGCGGCGCTAGGGTCGAGCCCTCGAAGGCCCTCCGTCACCGCCTGGCCGAACACCAGCGTCTCGCGGATGTCGGCGACCGCGGCGCCCGAGCGCATCAGGTCGAAGTACCAACCGCCGTCGGCCACGTCGCCGAACAGCACCGCGCCGGCGACCCGGCCCTGCTCCAGGACGATGCGCTTGTAGACGCCGCGGCCGGCGTCGCGGAACACGATGTCCTCGCAGCCGTCGCCGCCCGCGAACTTGCCGGCGGAGAAAACGTCGACGCCCGAGACCTTCAGCCGGGTGGACAGCACTGAGCCCTCATAGGCCGCCGCGCGGCCGGTGAGCGCGTCGGCGAGCGTGCGGCACATCTCCCAGATCGGAGCCACAAGGCCGTAGCACTGCCCTCGGTGCTCGACGCATTCGCCGACCGCGTGGATGGCGGGATCCGAGGTCGTCAGCGCGTCGTCGACGACGACCCCGCGGTTCACCTCCAGGCCGGCGGCGCGGGCGAGCGTCGCGTTGGGCCGGATGCCGACCGCCATCACCAGCACGTCGCAGGGCAGGACGCGGCCGTCCTTCAGCTTCAGGCCCGACACGCGGCCGTTCTCGCCGAGGATCTCCTCGGACTGGGCTTCCAGCACCGTCTCCACGCCGCGCTCGGCCATGGCCTGGGTGAGGAGGAAGCCGGCCGAGGCGTCCAGCTGGCGCTCCATCAGCACGTCCATCAGGTGGACGACCGTGGCCGCCATGCCTCGGCGGGCGAGGCCGTAGGCCGCCTCGATGCCCAGCAGGCCGCCGCCGATCACCACCGCCTTGGCGCCCGGCCTGGCCGAGGCGGCGATCATGGCGTCGACGTCATCGAGGTCGCGGAATGTGACGACGCCATCGAGATCCGCGCCCGGCAACGGCAGGCGGATCGGATCGGAGCCGGTGGCCAGAATCAGCTTGTCGTAGGCGAGCTCCAGGCCACCCTCGCCGCGAACCACCCGGGCGTCGCGATCGATGACCTCCGCCCGGCGGCCGGGGTGTAGCGCGATGCCATTGTCGCGGTACCAGGCCTCGTCGTTGAGCACGATGTCGGCGAAGGTCTTCTCGCCCGCCAGCACGGGCGAGAGCATGATCCGGTCGTAGTTCACCCGCGGCTCGGCGCCGACGATGGCGATCTCGTAGCGGCCGGGGTCCCGCTTCAGGACCTCCTGCACCGCGCGGCAGCCGGCCATGCCGTTGCCGATGACCACGAGCTTTTCCCTGGACATGGACGCTTACTCCTAGAGCCGCAGACCCGCGCCGGCGCCGGCGGATTCGGGCCAGGTCCGGCGCCACCGCGCCTTGACCCCGGTGAGGCCGACCAGCGCCAGGAGGGCGAGGCCGGCGAAGGCGAGCAGGCCGGGCTGGTACGAGCCGGTGACCTGCTTGGCCCAGCCGAGGCTGGAGGCCAGGTAGAAGCCGCCGATCCCGCCGGTTGCCCCGACGAGCCCGGTGACGACGCCGATCTCGCGGCCGAAGCGCTGGGGCGCGAGCTGGAAGACCGCGCCGTTGCCCATCCCCAGCACGCTCATGCTGAAGATCATGAAGGCGAGCGCCAGCCACGGGCTGGGCTGCTGGAAGCTGGCCAGCGCCAAGCCAAGGGCGGCGAGGACATAGACAACCGACAGGGTGCGCACGCCGCCGAAGCGGTCGGCCAGGCCGCCGCCCACCGGCCGCAGGAACGAGCCGGCGAACACGCACGCGGCGGTGAAGAATCCGGCGGTGACGGCGGGCAGGCCGTACTCGGCGTTGAAGTAGATCGTCAGCGAGGACGAGAGGCCGACGAAGCCGCCGAAGGTGACGCTGTAGAGGCCCATCAGCCACCAGGCGTCCCTGACCTTCAGCACGTCGAGGTACTCAGCGAGGCGCTTGGGCGGCGGGCGGTTCGGCGCGTCCTTCGCGAACATGGCGTAGACCACGAGCGCCGCCGCCAGCGGCAGGGCCGCGAGGCCCACCACGTTCTGCCAGCCGAACACCTGGGCCAGCCCCGGCGCGAACAGGGCGGCGAGCGCCGTCCCCGAATTGCCGGCGCCGGCGATGCCCAAGGCCAGGCCCTGGTGCTCGGGCGGATACCAGCGCGACGCCAGCGGCAGGGCCACGGCGAAGGAGGCGCCGGCGACGCCCAGCAAGACGCCCAGCGCCAGGACCTGGTTGTAGTCGTTCACGCCGATCAGCCAGGCCGCGGCGAGGCCGGCGAGCACGAGCAGCTGCCCGATGAGGCCGGTGCGCTTGGGCCCGATATGATCGACGAGGACCCCGGCGACCAGCCGCAACAGCGCGCCGGACAGGACCGGCACGGCGACCATGAAGCCCTTCTGGGCGGGGGTCAGGCCGAAGTCCTTGGCGATGGCGACGCCCAGCGGACCGAGCAGCACCCAGACCATGAACGACAGGTCGAAGTAGAGGAACGCCGAGAACAGCGTCGGCGTGTGGCCGGACTTGAGGAACGAACGGCTGACCATTGCGGGAAGGCCCTGATCGAATGTGGACGTGAGGCGGCGTCGCCGAGGGTTCGGTGAGGCTCGTCGTCGAGCCGGTCCGGAGCCGCGAACGCCGTTGTCCTGGGCCTGAGGTGGAGGAGACCGCGGTGGCGGCGGCCCGTCACGCGCCGGCCAAGCGGGACCGGAGCGAAATCATGCTGCAGCGCGAAATCCCGGCGCCGGCGGGTGCGGCCTGCCTAATTCAGGCGCAGAGGTCCGGGCGGTACACCGCCTCGGCGCAGGCGCGCAGGTCGGCGCCCGGGTCCAGCTGGCCCCAGCGGCGCATCTGGCCGAGCAGCCAGGCCGCCTCGGCGCGGTTGGCGGGTCGGGCGTCGAAGGCCACGTGCGCCAAGCCAGGCGACACGACTTCGGCGGAAAGCTCCAGGCGCTCGGCGAGCAGGTGGGCCAGCGCGTCGCGGTTTCGCGGCTCGGCGCACCAGGCCGTGGCGCGGGTCACGGCCCGCAACACCGCCTGCAGCCGCGAAGGATCCGCCTGCGCCCAGTCGCGGCCGAAGCCCAGGGCCTTGTCGGGCGCGACGGGCCACACCTCGCCCACGCGGACCACGACGCGACCGGCGCCCGCCGCCTGGGCCGCAGGGCCCCACGGTTCGCCGGCGCAGAAGCCCTCAATGACGCCGGCCGCCAGCAGCTCGGCCATGCGAGAGGGCGCAGCGACGGTTATGTGGACATCGGCCCTAGGATCGACCCCCGCTTCGGCGAGCCAGCTCCGCAGCAGGTAGTTGTGGACCGAATACGGGTAGACGATGGCCAGGGTCAGCGGACTGGCGCCCTCGTTACGGCGGCGCGCGATCAGGCGGGCCAGGCTCAGCGCGTCCTCGCCGGGGATGCGGGACGAGAGGGTGATGGCGGCTCCGCCCCGCGCCAGCGTCAGGGGAACGACGATGGGCGCGCCGGGCTCGGCCAGGGCCATCGGCGCCAGCAGGTGGGCGCCGTCGAGCACGCCCAGCGCAACCTTGTCCCGGATGGTCGCCCAGGAGACCTCCCGGGAGAGCTCGGCCTCCAGGCCCTCGTCGGCGAAGAAGCCCAGCGCCTGGGCGGCGATCACGGGGCCGCTGTCGGTGAGGGGCGCAAAGCCCAGCTTGAGCTTCATGCATCACCTCCCTTGAGCACGCCGGCGAAGGCCAGGAGGTCGGCGGCGACGGCGCCCAGCGGCCGGCCGGTGTCCATCGAAAGCTTGCGCAACAACCGGTAGGCCGCCTCCTCGTCCAGGCCGCGCTCCTTCATCAAGAGGGCCTTGGCGCGTTCGACGGTCTTGCGGGACGCGAGGTCGGCCTTGGCCTTCTCGAGGTCCTGGCGCAGCTGGTTCATCAGCTGGAAACGGCTCATGGCCACTTCCAGCACGGAGCGGACGCGAGCGGCCGCGAGGCCGTCCACCACATAGGCGGATACGCCGGCGCGGACGGCCTGTTCGGCGAGGCCCGGTTCAGAGCGGTCGACGAACATCACCACCGGGCGCGGATTGGCGGCGGTGGCCTCGCGCAGGCTGTCGATGGTGTCGCGATCGGGGCTGTCGGAGGCGACCACGATCACGTCGGGCGCGAAGGCGGTCGCGGCTTGGGGGTCGAAGACCGCGACCCGCCGCACCTCCAACGGCTCGACGCCGGCGAGGCCTTCGGCGACGAGGGCCGCCCGGGCGGGGTCGGGATCGACGACGAGCACGCGCATGTCCGGCGGAGTAAGCGGCCGTTCCGCTGCGGAGGGACCGCATCGTTGGTCCGCGGGCCGTCTTCAGACGCGCAGCGCCCGCCGCGTGACCACCGGGCGCCGCGTTTTCAGGCGCCCTCGCCGTCCGGACCGGCCGCCAGCAGCGCCGCCCGCTCGGCCGGCGTGTTGGCGCCGCGCAGGCGCGGGACCGCGTGGGGCGCCGCCTCGATCAGCTGCAGGTCCATGGCGGCGATCAGCCGGGCGACGGACCAGTTGGGCTGGGCGTCGGCGGGGATCGCCGCGAGC
>NZ_JAPSKZ010000155.1 GCF_031181185.1 Phenylobacterium sp.
GACGACCGCCGCGACTACGGCGTGCAGAAGGCGGTCGTCCAGCGGCCCCCGGAACACGACCTTCCAGGTTTTAGGATCAATGACGAAGAACTCGCCGGTGCGGGTCACGCCCAGCTGCTCGCCGACCAGCTGGTTGGAATCCAGCAGCACCGGGATGCCGAAGTTGTACTCGGCCGCTTCCTTGGCGATGGCCTCGCGGCTGTCCTGCAGAGCCGAGTTCAGCATCAGGAACTCGACGCCCTGGCCCTCGTACTTGGCTTTGAGCTCACGGACCGCCGGCGCCAGGCTGCGAGAGATCGGGCAGCCGTTGGCCTGGGTGATGATGACGATCGCCTTGGCGTCAGCCAGCCGGTACAGCTCGTGACCCATCAGGGTCTCGTCCGGCAGCATGAAGTTGTCGATCGTGGCCGGCGCCGCCGCCTGCGCGGTCTCGACGGCGGAGGCCGTGGTGGCGTTGGCCAGCGCGTTCGCCGCCTGATCGTCCGTGGCGCAGCCGTAGACCAGGCCGGCGCTGGCCAGCAGGCCGAGCACGGAAATGCGTGCCTTCGTCATCCAATTTCCTCCCCAAGGCCGTGGCCGCTTGGCGCAGCTTCGGTCCGGTCCCTGAATTCAAGTTTGCGGTATGATAGCCGAGCAGAACCACGTTGCACGAATATTTCTAAACAGCGTTCAGACAAGATTTCTGAACGCCGATCAGGTGCGCGCCTTCTCCGCGGCGATCCAGGAGTCGACGCGGGCCTCCAGCACGCTCATCGGCAGGGGCCCGGCCAGCAGCACCGCGTCGTGGAAGCGGCGGATGTCGAACCGCTCGCCGAGCGCCGTGTTGGCCTTGTCGCGCAACCGGATGAAGGTGAGCTCGCCCACCTTGTAGGCCAACGCCTGGCCCGGCCAGCTGACGTAGCGGGCCACCTCGACGTCGATGTTGAGCGGGGCCAGGGCCGTGTTCTCGAGGAAGCAGGACTTGGCCTGTTCGACGCTCCAGCCCTTCCAGTGAAGACCGGTGTCGGCCACCAGGCGGCAGGCGCGCCACATCTCGTACGAGAGCTGGCCGAAGCGCTCGTAGGGCGTGCGGTAGATGCCCATCTCGCCGGCGACCTTCTCGGAATAGAGGCCCCACCCTTCGGTGAAGGCGGACACGCCCGCTTCGCGCCGGAACGCCGGGACACCCTTCAGCTCCTGCGAGAGGGCGATCTGCAGGTGGTGGCCCGGCACCGCCTCGTGGGCGGTCAGCGCCGGCAGTTCGTAGAGCGGCCGCTGATCGAGCGCGTAGGTGTTGACCATGTAGCCGCCGGCCACGCCCTGGTCGGGGCTACCCTGGAAGTATCGGCCGGTCGTGTAGCCCGCCTCGATCTCCTTCGGGACCGGGCGCACGCCGTACGGCAGGCGCGGCAGGGTCGCGAACCAGCCAGGCAGCTGGTCGTCGATGCGCTTGGCGATCTCGGACGCCTTCTCCAGCAGATCCTCGCGGGAGGTCGCATAGAAGCGCGGCTCCTTGCGGAGCATGGCGATGAAGCCGGCCAGGTCTCCGGTCCAGCCGGCCTCCTTCATCACCACCTCCATGCGGGCGCGGATCCGCGCCACTTCGGAGCGGCCCAGCTCGTGGATCTGGTCGGGCGAGAGCTCGGTCGTGGTGTGGTCGGCGACGACGTAGCGGTAGTAGGCCTCGCCGTTCGGCAGGGTGTTGGCGCCGAGGTTCTTTCGGGCGGCCGGCAGATACTCGGTCTCGAGGAAGGTCAGGAACTCCTGGCGCAGCGGGCGCAGGCGGTCCGAGGCGGCCCGCGCACGGGCGCGCATCTGCGCCTGCTCGGCGGCGGGAACGGTGTCGGGCAGCTTGGCCAGCGGCTTCAGCAGCGGGTCTTCCTCGGGCGGCGTGGCCATCCGCTCGCGTATCGCCTTGATCACCGCCTCGACGGTGGTGCGCGGCTGGGTGAAGCCGGTCTTCACGCCCCTGCGGGTGTTCTCGACGTTGTCCCGCCAGAGTTTAGGCGCGGCTTCCAGACGGGCGATCCAGGCCAGCGCATCCTCACGGCTGCGCACCGGGGTCGTGGAGGCGAAGTAGTCCAGGGTGTCGTAGAAGCCGCCGTCGCTGGAGATCGGCATCCGCGCGTCGTCGAACGACAGCCGGGCGAGGTGGCTGTCCACCGTCCATCGCAGCAGGTCGCGGTTCAGCTTCGCCTCGTCGGAAAGTCCGGCATCGGACACGGCGGCGAGCCGCGAGCTAAAGCCTTCCAGCGCCGCCTTGCGACGGGCGTCCGCCGCCGGCGTCACGTCAGGGAGCCGGCCCAGGGCCGCCTTGTCGCCTAGGCGGCCGGCCGTGAACGGGTCCTCCGCCAGCCACCAGGCCTCGTAGTCGGCCACCAGCTTGCCGACAGCGGCGTCCTGCGCCAGGGCCGGACTGGCAAGAAGGGTCAGGGCCACGCCCAGGCCCGGGATCAGGCGACGCATTCGGAAACTCCCCCGCGCGAAAATATTGCGCCGCCAAGCTACCGGCCCGGCAAACCTTGTCCAGCGGGGGCGGCTCAGGCCATGGTCGCGCCTTCGGGCTGATATCGGGGGTATCCCATGAGCTTCATCACGCGCCGCAAGTCGCTCTCCGCCTCGCAGACGCAGGAAAGCGGCCACGCGCTGCGCCGGACGCTGAGCTGGCCGCATCTGGTGGCGCTGGGCGTCGGCGCCATCGTCGGCACCGGCATCCTGACCCTGACGGGCGTCGGCGCCGGCCTCGCGGGGCCCGCGGTGATCCTGTCGTTCGTGATCGCCGGCGCGGTCTGCGCCTGCGCCGCCCTCGCTTACGCCGAGATGGCGACGATGATGCCGGCGGCGGGCAGCGCCTACACCTACTCCTACACCGTCCTCGGCGAGCTGCTGGCGTGGATCGTCGGCTGGAGCCTGATCCTGGAATACACGGTGGTCTGCAGCGCCGTCTCGGTGGGCTGGAGCGCCTATGCCGTGGGCTTCCTGCAGAACCAGGCGGGCATCGAGCTGCCCCAGGCCCTGATCGCCGGCCCGCACGCCGGGGGCATCGTGAACCTGCCGGCGGTGTTCATCTCCCTGGCCGTGGCGGGCTTGCTGCTGGCGGGCACGCGCGAGAGCGCCAACGTCAATTTCGTGCTCGTCGTGCTGAAGCTGATCGCGCTGGCGATCTTCGTGGCCGTGGCCGGCATGGCCTTCAACAGCGGCAACTTCGAGCCCTTCATGCCGAACGGCTTCCTGCCGACCACCAACGCCGAAGGCACGCGCGTGGGCGTGGCGGCCGCGGCGGCCATCATCTTCTTCGCCTTCTACGGGTTCGATGCGATCTCGACGGCGGCCGAGGAGGCCAAGAACCCCGGCCGCGACCTGACCATCGGCATCGTGGGCTCGATGCTCGCCTGCACGGTGATCTACATGCTGGTGGCCGGCGCGGCGCTGGGCGCGATGCCCGCCGCCGAACTGGCCAAGAGCGAGGAACCCCTGGCGCTCGTCCTGCGCACCCTGGGCCAGCCGCTCGCCGCCGGCATGATGGCGGCCGTGGCCTTCGTGGCCCTGCCGACGGTGATCATGGCCTTCATGTTCGGCCAGAGCCGGATCTTCTTCGCCATGGCCCGCGACGGCCTGCTGCCGGGCGGCCTGGCCCAGGTCAGCGGCCGCGGCGTGCCGGTGTTCGTGACGATCTTCACCGGCGTGGTCGCCGCCGCCATCGCCGGCGCCTTCCCGCTGGACGAGATCGCCGCCCTGGCCAACGCCGGGACGCTGGTGGCCTTCATCGCCACGGCCGCCTGCATGATGATCCTCAGGAAGCGCGAGCCGGGCGCTCAGCGTCCGTTCCGCACGCCGCTGTGGTGGCTGGTCGGGACCGCCGCGATCCTCGGCTGCATCTGGCTGTTCACCAGCCTGCCGCTGACGACGATGCGCAACTTCCTGATCTGGAACGGCCTGGGCGTGCTGGTCTACCTGGCCTACGGCCGGGCGAAGAGCGGGCTGGCGCGCGCCTGATCTCTACTCCGCGAACTCGCCGGGCGGCCGCTCGGCGAGCTCCCGCAGGTACTTGCCGTACTCGCTCTTGGCCTGCAGGTCGGCGACCTTGATCAGCTCCTCGCGGCCGATCCAGCCGTTCAGGTAGGCGATCTCCTCGAGGCAGCCGATGCGCAGGCCCTGGCGCTGCTCGAAGGTGCGGATCAGTTCGCCGGCCTGGATCAGGCTGTCGTGCGTTCCGGCGTCCTCCCAGGCGAAGCCGCGGCCCAGCAACTCGACGTGCAGCTTGCCCTCTTCCAGATAGACCTGGTTGAGGGCCGTGATCTCCAGTTCGCCTCGGGCCGACCGCGTCAGGGTCTTGGCGATCTCGCTGGCCCGGCCGTCGTAGAAATAGAGGCCGGTGACCGCATAGTTGGACTTCGGCTTGGCCGGCTTCTCCTCGATGGAGAGCGCCCGCCCGTCGGAGGCCAGCTCGACCACGCCGTAGCGCTCCGGGTCGTGCACCGGATAGCCGAAGACCGTGGCGCCGTCGGCGCGGGCGTCGGCGCTGCGCAGCATCTGGCCGAAATGCTGGCCGAAGAAGATGTTGTCGCCCAGGATCATCACGCTGGGCTCGCCGCCGACGAACGCCTCGCCCAGGAGGTAGGCCTCGGCCAGGCCGCCCGGCGTCGGCTGCACCACATATTCGAAGCGCACGCCGAACTGGCTCCCGTCGCCCAGCAGCCGCTTGAAGGCGGGCTGGTCCTCGGGGGTGGTGATGATCAGGATCTCGCGCACGCCGGCCAGCATCAGGACCGACAGCGGATAGTAGATCATCGGCTTGTCGTAGACGGGCAGGAGCTGCTTGGAGACCGCCAGGGTCAGCGGGTGCAGGCGCGTGCCCGCGCCGCCCGCCAGGATGATGCCGCGCCTCATGCGGGGGTCGCCTCGGGTTGAGATTGCAGTTCGGCGACGATCTCGGTCACCGCCTCACGCCAGGGGCGGATGCGGACGCCGAACACCGCCTCGGTCGCCGAGGTGTCGAGCGCACTGTAGAGCGGCCGGACCGCGGGCGAGGGCCAGTCGGCCGTCGTCGTGGCGCCGACCTCGGGCGCGCGGTCGCCGAGCGCCTGGGCGAAGATCGCCTGCGCGAAGCCGCGCCAGCTGGTGATGTCTCCGCCGTTGGCGAAGTGGTGCATGCCGAAGGCCGGGTCGCCGCACGGCGCGTCGACGAACCGGCGCGCCTGCGACAGCACGAAGCCGGCCAGATCCGCGGCGCTGGTCGGGCGCCCCAACTGGTCGTCGACGACCTTCAGCGGCTGTCCGCCGGCCGCCAGGCGCAGCATGGTCTTCACGAAGTTCTTGCCGTGGGCCGACACCACCCAGGAGGTGCGGATGACGACCGCGCGCGGACAGGCGTCCAGCACCTTGCGCTCGCCCTCCAGCTTGGTCTCGCCATAGGCATTCAGCGGGTTGGTCGCGTCGTCCGCGAGGTACGGCGCGCCCTTCGACCCATCGAATACGAAGTCGGTTGAGAAGTGGACCAGGGCCGCGCCGGCCGAGGCGCACGCCCGGGCGATGGCGCCCGGGGCCTCGGCGTTGACGCGCCGGGCCATCACGCCCTCGGTCTCGGCCAGGTCCACGGCGGTGTAGGCCGCCGCGAGGATCACCAGATCGGGCCGGTGCTCGGCGACGCGCCGGGCGCAGGTCTCCGGGTCGGAGAGGTCGGCTTCTGCGCGCGACAGGGCGGTCAGCACCACGTCGTGGCCCGTCGCCTGGCGGATCACTTCCCGGGCCACCTGGCCGGTGGTCCCGAACATCAGGACCCGGACGCTCACGCGTTCACCAGCCCCAGACGCTCGGAGTGGAAGCCGCGCTCGCGGATGCGCTCGACCCAGCCGTAATTGTCGACGTACCAGCGCACCGTCTCGGCCAGGCCCTGCTCCAGGGTGACCTTCGGCGTCCAGCCCAGCTCTCGCTCGATCTTGGAGGCGTCGATGGCGTAGCGGAAGTCGTGCGCCGGCCGGTCGGTGACGAACTCGATCTTGTCGGCGTGCTGGGTGTTGGCCGGCGCCACCTTGTCGAGCTCGGCGCAGATCATCCGCACCACCTCGATGTTGCGGTGGTCGGCGTCGCCGCCGATCGCATAGGTCTCGTGCAGCCGGCCCTTCTTCAACACGGTCAGAAGGGCGTCGGCGTGGTCGTCCACGTGCAGCCAGTCGCGCACCTGCCGGCCGTCGCCGTAGACGGGGATCGACTTGCCCTCGAGCGCCCGGGTGATCACCGTCGGGATCAGCTTCTCGGGGAATTGGTAGGGCCCGTAGTTGTTCGAGCAGTTGGTGATCACCACCGGCAGGCCGTAGGTGCGGCCCCAGGCGCGCACCAGGTGGTCGGCGGCCGCCTTGGAGGCCGAATAGGGCGACGTCGGGTCGTACGGCGTCTCCTCGGTGAACTCGCCGTCCTCGCCCAGCGCCCCGAACACCTCGTCGGTCGACACGTGGTGGAACCGGAAGGCCGACTTCGCGGGCTCGTCCAGCCGGGCCCAGTAGGCGCGGGCGACCTCCAGCAGCACGGCCGTGCCGACGACGTTGGTCTGCACGAAGTCGAGCGGGCCTTCGACCGAGCGGTCC
Source organism: Phenylobacterium sp. (assembly GCF_031181185.1). Lineage (GTDB taxonomy): Bacteria > Pseudomonadota > Alphaproteobacteria > Caulobacterales > Caulobacteraceae > Phenylobacterium. Next base: position 6,564 of record NZ_JAPSKZ010000155.1, read on the forward strand.
ACATGGCTTTCGGCGGCCAGGTGCATCACGGCGTCGGGCCGATGGCGGGCGAAGATCGCCTCCACGCGGGCCTTGTCGCAGATGTCGGCCTGCTCGAACGCATAGCCGGGATGGCTTTCGACGCTGGCGACGTTCTCGAGGTTGGCCGAGTAGGCCAGCACGTCCAGGTTCACCACTTCGTGGCCTTCCTGGATGGCCCGGCGGATCACCGCCGACCCGATGAAGCCGGCTCCGCCCGTGATCAGGATCTTCATGCGGCCTTTCTGATCGTCCGTTTCGCGGCGCCCCCGCCGCTAGAGAACTGAATTCACCCCTCGCAGGGGCCGTACTTACAACGAAACGCCGGTGGCTCAACCCTGGCGCGCCAACGCGGTGTTCCGCCGCAGCCAGCGTGTCGGCGCCGGAAATCCGCAACGGCGGTATGGATTCTTCGCCCGACGGGGCTTAAGCGCGCGGTCCAGGGCTGGGAGGACAAGGGTGCAGGGACGGACGGGAGCCATGGGCCGGAGCAGCCCGGACCTGACCACCGGGCCGATCGGCAAGACGCTGATCCTCTTCGCCCTGCCGCTTCTGGGCTCCAACGTCCTGCAGTCGATCAACGGTTCGGCCAACGCGGTCTGGGTCAGCCACATCCTGGGCGAGGCGGCGCTGGCCGCTATCTCCAACGCCAACCAGATCTTCTTCCTCATGCTGGGCTCGATGTTCGGTCTGGCCATGGCCGCCAACATCCTCATCGGCCAGGCCATGGGGGCCCGCGACGAGGCCATGGCCCGCCGGGTGGTGGGCACCTGCACGGCGTTCTTCATCGCGGTTTCGACGGCTGTGGGCGTGCTCGGCTTCACCCTGACGCCTGCGATCCTTGACGCCATGGGCACGCCGGCGGACGCGCGGCCGCAGGCGATCGCCTACCTGCAGGTGATCTTCAGCGCGATCCCGTTCATCTACTTCTTCACCTTCATGATGATGGCCCAGCGGGGCATGGGCGACTCGCGGACGCCCTTCCTGTTCTCCATCGTCGTGGTGGCCTTGGACATCGCCCTGAATCCGCTGTTGATCCTGGGCGTGGGGCCGCTGCCACGGCTGGGGATCGCGGGCTCGGCGGCGGCAACCCTGGTGGCCCAGACGGTGACGCTGGCCATCCTGCTGACCCACCTCTACCGGCGGAACAGCCTGCTGGTGGTGCGTCCCGGCGACTGGCGGGTGCTGATCCCGGACCTGACGATCATCCGCACCCTGGTGTTCAAGGGCCTGCCCATGGCCTTTCAGATGATGGTCATCAGCCTGGCGGCCGTGACCATGATGAGCCTGGTGAACGGCTTCGGGTCCGACACCGCGGCCGCCTATGGCGCGGCCGTCCAGATCTGGACCTATGTGCAGATGCCGGCCATGGCCCTTGGGGCCGCCGTCTCTTCGATCGCCGCCCAGAACGTCGGGGCTGGCAAGATGGACCGCGTGGCCGAGGTGGCCCGCAAGGGCGTGCTCGCGGCGTTCGTCGGCACGACGATCCTGGTCATCCTGCTCGAACTGGCGGAGCCCTATGTGATCGGGGCCTTCCTGCCCGCCGACAGCGCGGCGCGACCCATCGCGGGACATATCAATGCGATCGTGCTGTGGGGCTTCATTCCGTTCGGCATGGCCTTCATCTTCAACGGTGTCGTGCGCGCCACCGGCGCCGTCTGGCCGCCCCTGGCCGCCATGATCATCGCGCTGTGGGTCGTGCGGGTGCCCTTCGCGACGGTGCTCTTGCCGCACCTGGGGGCCGACGCCGTCTGGTGGAGCTTCCCAGCCGGCAGCCTGGTCATGCTGGCCCTGGCCGCGGCCTACTACCGCTTCGGCGGCTGGCGAAAGGCGCGCATGCTGCCCGAGTCGGTGCAGGGCGAGGCCGCTGACACCGGCGCGGCC
>NZ_JAPSKZ010000156.1 GCF_031181185.1 Phenylobacterium sp.
GGCGCGCGGCGGGCGCGCGGCTCTATCAGGTTGGGCGACGGGGCGTGGACCCGGGCCGCGAGGTGGCGGTGAACGCGCTCTGGGACGATCTCAGCGTTCGCGACGGGGCGGCCCGGCTATGGCCGCAAACCGAGTGGCTGAAGGCGGCGCTGATCTTCGGCGAGGAGGCCGATGCGATCTCGGCGGCGCGTGGCCTCGCCCGCTATCTCCAGACGCCCACGCGCGGGCTCTGGCGCGACAAGCAGGAGGCCGACGGCGGCTTCGTGGACGAGCCGGCGCCGGCGACCTCGTTCTACCACCTGCTAGGGGCCGTGCAGGCCCTTCGCGCCGCCGGCGGGCCTCAGTTGTAGGCTACGGTGACGGTGAAGCTGCCGCCGTAGGCGCCCGTCACCGTCGTGTTCGCGATAGACAGTTCGCCCCCGACGCCGAAACTGGCTGAGCCCGGCCCGCCGGGCGGTCCCGCCAGGAGGCCTTCGGCGGCCGAGGGCGTGAGCGTGACAACGATCGTCTCGCCCCCGCCCTCACGCGTCATGGTCATGGTTTCGGGTGCGGTGATGGAGAACGTCTGGCCGCTTTCCCCGCCGACCGTGAAGGCCGCCTGCGAGGCCCCGGTGTTCGAGAGCAGGGCGCCTTGGCCTGCGAGCGATCGGGCGCCATTGGCGGGATCGATCGTGATGGTTCCGGTTCCGCTGCTCGGACGGGCGATGGTGCCGAAGTCGAGGTCGGTCTCCTTGCCCAGAACGATCGGCAGGAAGATGGTGCTGCTGCCGGTGGCCGGCTGGCTTGCCGACGCCTGCGCGTGGGCGAGCGCCGGCGTCGACGCCAGGAGCACGCTCGCGACCAGGATACGCAGGGTGGGCATCAGCTGAGAATTTGGCTTCGTTTCACGGTCGGCCGAACGCGACCCTCCTCGAGCCCGAACCTTAGGTCCATCAAGCTGAACATAGACTTACGTTCGGCGCGGGCGCCACCAACCGCGCATGGGAGCCTGCAACCCAGCCGAGCGGACAGACGGCCGCATGCGGATGCTCTCCCAGCGGGCAGGCGCCCAAGGCTTGGGCGCCGCGGTGGCATTTTCACAGGCGCTGCAATCCGGCCTTTCTCTCGCCGCAACCACCGGCGAGTGTGCTCCTGCCCTTCGGGGCGTTTCCTCCCTTTGACTGGCCGCGCCGAAAGGCGCGGCTTTTTGTTTGCGCATGTCGGCGCGGCGCTATGGTGCGGGCGGCACCTGCGGAGGCTTTCATGAGCGCGGCCCTTCCTGAAACCGGCTCCGATTGGGACGAGCTGAAGGCTCGGATGTTGCAGATGGCGGCGGGCGACGTGCGCTGGCGTGACGGCAAGACGGCCGTCTACGTGTTCAACGCCGGGCCCGAGGTCGAGCGCGTCCAGAAGGAGGCCTACGCCCTCTTCATGTCCGAGAACGGGCTTGGGCCGGCTGCCTTCCCGAGCCTTGCCCGCATGGAAGCCGAAGTCGTGGGCTTCGCACTCTCGCTGCTGAACGCGCCGGCGGGGGCGGCGGGCGCCATCACATCCGGCGGTACGGACTCCATCACCATGGCCATCAAGGCGGCCCGTGACTTCGCGAGGAAGCAGCGGGGCGTGACGGGGCCGTTGAACATCGTGTTGCCGCGCTCGGCCCATCCGGCCTTCGACAAGGCCTGCGCCCTCGTGGAGATCGAGGTGCGGCGGACGCCGGTGTGCGACTACCTGGCCGATCCGGCCGCGATGGCGGATGCGGCCGACGCCTCGACCGTGATGATCGTCGGTTCGGCGCCGAACTTTCCCTATGGTCTGATCGATCCGATCGAAGCGCTCTCCGAAATCGCCGTCGAGCGCGACCTGTGGCTGCACGTGGACGCCTGCGTCGGCGGCTATCTCGCTCCGTTCGTACGGATGAACGGCGCCGACATTCCGGCCTTCGACTTCGCGCTGCCCGGCGTGCGCTCGATGTCCGCGGACCTGCACAAGTACGGCTACTGCGCGAAGGGCGCCTCGACCGTGCTGTTCCGTTCGGAAGCATTGAAGGCCCTGATGGTCTTCGACTTCAAGGACTGGCCTGGCGGACGGATGGTGACGCCCACCTTGGCTGGCACGCGGCCCGGCGGCGCCATCGCGGCGGCGTGGGCGGTGATGAACTTCCTGGGAGTCGCCGGCTACCGCGAGAAGCAGGCGCAGGTCACCGCCGCCCGGGAGGCAATCCAGGTCGGCGCCGAGGCTCTGGGGTTCCAGGTTTTGGGACGGCCGCAGCTGGGCCTCATGGCCTTCACCCGCGCCGACGTGGACTGTCTCGCGATCTGGGCCAAGCTTCGCGAGCGTGGGTGGTTCACAGGCGTGACCACCGAGCCCAAGAGCCTGCATCTGATGCTGTCGCCCTTCCACGCCTCGGTCGCCGAGGCCTACCTCGCGGACCTCGCCTGGGCGCTCGAGGCGGCGAAGGGGGGCGCAGGCGCGGAGGTCCGCTACGCCTAGGGCCTTGAGCCCGGCGACGGGTCCAGGCAGCTTGGCCCTATGGATCGACGCAGTCTCCTGACCGCCGGAGCCGCCTTGGCCGCCGGCCTCGCCCTACCCATTCGCGCTCCCGCTGCGGAGCTGTCGCCTCTGCCGAACCCCCCGCCGCCGATCAGCCGGGCCGAACGGCAGACCAGGCTCGACAAGGCGCAGCGGCTGATGCGCGAGCAGGGGCTCACTGCCCTGCTGGTCGAGCCGGGCGCCAGCCTGGTCTATTTCACTGGCGTGCGCTGGGGGCGAAGCGAGCGGCTGACCGCTGCTGTGATCCCGGCTGAGGGCGAGATCCTGGTGGTCACCCCGTTCTTCGAAGAGCCGTCGGTCCGCGAGACCCTGGCCGTTCCGGCCGAGCTGCGGACCTGGCAGGAGCATGAGGACCCGCTGGCGCTGGTCGCGGGATGGCTGCGCGAGAAGAAGCTGGCGGCGGGCGCCGTCGGCGTCGAGGAGACCGTCCGCTTCTTCGCCGTCGAGGGTCTGCAGAAGCATCTGCCGGACACGCCGGTGCGGTCGGGCGCCAGGGTCGTGCGCGCCTGTCGGATGATCAAGTCGCCGGCCGAGATCGCCCTGATGCAGCACGCCGCAGACATCACGGTGGCCGCCTACCGCCACACCGCCCCGCGTATCGAGCGTGGCATGACGCCGGGCGACATCGGCGCGATCATGAACGGGGCCACTCGCGCCCTGGGCGGCAGCCCCGAGTTCGCGCTGATCCTGCTGGGCGAGGCCAGCGCCTATCCGCATGGCTCAGGCAAGCCGCAAGCGGTGCGCGACGGCGAGGTCGTGCTGATGGACTGCGGCTGCACGTACCAGGGCTATCAATCGGACATCTCTCGGACGCTGGTGTTCGGCGAACCGACCCGGCGCCAGCGCACCGTCTGGGAGCACATGCGCCGCGGCCAGCAGATCGCGTTCGAGGCCGCGCAACTCGGCGTGGAGGCCGGGGCGGTCGACGACGCCGTACGCCGCTACTATGCGTCGCTGGGCTATGGCCCGGACTACAAGCTGCCTGGCACCTCGCACCGGACCGGCCACGGCATCGGCCTCGATGGGCATGAGCCGATCAATTTCGTGCGCGGCGAGCGCACCCGGCTTGCGCCCGGCATGTGCCTGTCGAACGAGCCGGGCATCTACATCCCCGGCGAGTTCGGCATCCGGCTGGAGGACTGTCTCTACATGACCGAGCAGGGCCCGAAGTGGTTTTCGGTCCCGCCCGCGTCGATCGATCGACCCGTCTAGAGGCTAGCCCGCCGCGGCGGCCCGGCGGAGGGGAGCCGGCTCGGCGGCAGCCGCGCGCCCGGCGGCGGCGAGCTCGGCGGCGCGCATCTGGACGAGCACCGGATGCAGGGCCGAAAGCAGGGCCACCAGCAGGCCAAGCCGGCCCTCGCGCCAGCCGGCCCGGAGCAGATAGCTGGAAGCCATCGCGCCGAGGCCGCCGAGCAAGGCGCGCGCCAGGCTGCCGGCCTGGTCGGCGTCGGCAAGATCCAGGGCCAGCCGGTCGCTCTCGCGCTGAAGCCGCTCAACCAGCTGCCCGACGTCTCGGCCGACGAGGCGGCGGATCGCCCCCGTCAGGGCCCCTGCGGACCGGCCGGCCAGGACGGCGTTCTCCACCCGACCCGGACGCCAGGACTTCACGCCGCGCCGGCTGAGGCGGACGGCCTGGTCGATGCTGATGGCGCCGGTCCAGCCGTGGCGCACGCGCGTCTCGCCGACGTAGTTGTCGACGGGGAGCTCGAACCAGTCGCCCTCGGGCCGCATCTGGAGCGCGGCCCGAATCTCCCAGGCGAGCGCGCGATCGATCTGCTCGTCCGGTTCCACTTCCAGGATCCAGTCGCCGGAGCACAGTTCCGCGCCCGCCGCGCGGGCCTGGCTGGGCAGGGGAAAGATGCCGTCGACGACCTGTGCGCCGGCGCGACGGGCGGCTTCCCGGGCACGTTCCGCGCCGCGCTCGAGCACCACCACGATCTCGTCGCAGAAGGAGAGGCTGCGCAGGCAAGCCGCGAGATCGGCTTCCCCGTCACGTGCACAGACCAGCGCCGATAGCCTGACCACCTTGCCCCGTCTCCAGCGAACCGTCGGGTTCTTTCACTGGATAGACGCCGCCGCAGGCCACAGCCCCCCAGCCAAGCTCGGCGAAATTTGTCTAAAAGTTGGCGGCGAGCCTCAGGCCGATCGTCCGCGGCCGTTGCGGCGTCACCTGGCGCAGGGTCCGCAGGCTGAACGGGTTGCCGTAGGCGAAGGTGTCGCTGTCGTCGTTCGCGGGGTTGCTGACGAATACCGCGGCGCTCCAGACGTCGGTGGCCACCTCGGCCGTGACCCGCGCGCGAACATAGCCGCCCATGGTCCGGTTGATCGTCGCGTCGAACGACAGCGGCGAGCGGCCGACATAACTCGCCTCGCCCACCAGCCGCATGAGGAAGTCGCCGGCGAGCGGCCGCTGATAGATCGCGACCATCCCGCCCGAGGTCTCGGGGACGCCGGGAAGTTCGTCGCCCACGCGGCCGGTGAAGCTCGGATTCTTGTTTGTCACGCGGGACCCGGCGAACAGCGCGTTCACCTGCAACGAGAGGCCGAAGTCCCAATCGTAGCCGACCTCACCCTCGAGTCCGAGGATCTCGGCGTCGGCCACGTTCGCCGTGTAGGCCAGGCCGGTGAGCCGGTATTGATCCGTCTGGATGTCCCGCCATTCGGCGTAGTACGCGGCCGAGCGCACCGCCATGCGGCCGTCGAAGAGCCGCAGCTTCGTTCCGATCTCGTAGTTTCGCAGCCGGTCGGCGCCGAAGATCGTCCGGGCATCGAGCAGCGGCCTTGTGCCGGCGGTGTTGAAGCCGCCGGGACGATAGCCCTCCGACATGAGGACGTAGGCCAGGCTCCCGTCGGCGAACGCCCGCTGGAGGGAGATCTTCGGCGAGAACCCCTGGAACATCCGCTCGTAGCCGACGAGGCGGGAGACGCCGGGCGGCGCGACTCGCACGTCGGCCGAGGTGCGCACCCAGCTGCCGAACAGCCGGCCGCCGACGCTGAGCGTCCAGTCCGGGGCGAACTCGTAGTCGGCCTCGCCGTAAAGCGCCAACTCGCTCAGCCGGTCCTTGCGGAACTCGCGGTAAACCGCCGTCTGCGTCCCGTTGCGCGAGATAATGTCGGCCGATGACGGCGAGCGCTCGACCGTGAGCGAGGCGTAGGCGCCGCCGAGCCATCGGAACGGGCCGGCGCCACGCGAGCGCACCACAAGGTCTTCGACCAGCATGTTGACGCGGGTGTTCTCCAGATAAACGACCGTATCGGTCGCCTGGGCGCCAAACGCGTTGCTGGGGTCGTTAGGCGCGCCCGAGAGGGAGGCGTCGTACTGACTTGTGAAGGTGTGGTGGACATAGGCCGATGACGACGAAACGCTGACGGGACCGAGGTCGCCGGCCAGCGTGACCGCGCCGTGCGCGAAGTCGTTGTCGTGGCCCTCCCGGATGCGGTTGCCGCGTCCGCCGCCCATTCGGGGAATGACATACTGGGCGTCGTTCGAGCGGAGGTGCTGGGTGGCGGCGAGGGCGTCGAGAGTCCAGTCATCGCCCAGGCGCATCCGGACCGCCACCCGGCCGCCGTTGCGCACCGTGCTGTCGACGTTCCTCTCGCCCGGCGGGACGTCGTCCAGGTAGCCGCCGCGGTAGTCGTGATAGGCGACGATCCGGAGGGCCGCTTCGCCGCGGAACAGCGGGACGCTGAGATAGCCTTCAATCTCGCGGCTCGGCTCGCCGCCGTCGGTGACGGCAAGGGTCGCGCCGACGCCGCCCGCCATCGCCTCGAGGTCCGGCTTGCGCGTGACAATGCGATAGACGCCGGAGATCGCGCCGGAGCCGTAGAGCGCCCCCTGGGGACCGCGCATCACCTCGATGCGCTCGATGTCGACGAGCCGCAGATCCGGATCGGGCGCGTTGTAGTTAAGCGGAGCGTCGTCCAGGTAGGTGCTGACGGTCGAGCGGGCGCGCCCGGTGAACGTGCCGTCGGAGAGCGCGCGGATCAGCAGCTTGTCGCGGCCGGGGCCGAGGTTGGTGGTCAGAATCCCGGCGACCTGACCCACCGTTTGGCCGACGTCGGCCGCGCCGGTGACGGTGATCTGATCCCGAGAGATGGCGCTGACCCCGGCCGGCAGCAGGTCGAGGCTGGTCGGGCGCTTGGCCGCCGTGACCACGAGCTCGGAAACCAGCATCGGCTGGTCGGCGGGTGGGCGCGCGGGACCGGCGGCCGGCGCAGGCGGCATGATGCGCACCGTGCGGGCGTCGACGATTCGGAACTGGCACGGAGCGCCATCGAGCAGATGCTCCAGCGCCTCCCGAAGGGTATGGCGGCCGCGAAGCGCGGTCGGCCCGCCGCGGCCGCAGGCGGAGGTGCCGACGATCGAGACGTTGGCCTGGATGCCGAGGTCGATCAGCGCATCGGCGTAGCTCTTGGGCGGAATCGAGACGCGAACGCGCGCGTCGGCGGCTTCAGCGGCCGTCGCGGAACACGCGACGAGGCCGCCGGCCAGCAACGCCCGCAGAGGCACGCCACGCCGTGCTATCGCCCTTAAACCCCATCAGCGCCCTGTCGCGCCGTCGCGCTGCAGGACCAGTCCCGCGTCAGAACGTACCGCTCTTATGGGAACCAGCAAGGCCAGGCGATCAATAACCGCATCCTGATCGTCGAGAACCAGAACGCCCGAGATAGGCGTGGCCGCCAGCGCGGGGTCCTCGATGCGGATCTGACTGGGGAACTGCCGGTTCAGGTCGGCCACGACCTCGCTCAGAGGCTGCTCGCGGTACACGACGCGCCCCGAGCGCCAGCCCAGGACTTCCTGCGCATCCACGGCGGCGACCCGGACGTCGGGCGATCCTTCCCGGTGCTCGAGACGCTGATCGGGGCGCAGGCGGTAGGCGCGGCCGCTCGCGCCTTCGGTCGGCCGGACCTCCACGGCGCCGCGGGCGACGGTGACCGATAGCTCCCCGTCGTGGCGGCGGACATCGAATTGGGTGCCGACTACCCGCACGGTCCGGTCGCCGGCGACGACTTCGAAGGGACGACGGGAATCATGGGCGACATCGAAGATGACCTCGCCCTGGTCCAGGGTCACTTCGCGCCGGTCACGACGGAGGGTGACGGAGAGCCGCGTCGCGGCGTTCATCGTCAGCGTGGAGCCGTCGGCGAGGGTCACCGCGCGGTGCTGACCAAGGCCCGTGGCGTATACTTCGGTCTTCGGCGATTGGATCTGCGGCAGGAACACGAGAGCGCCGGCCGCCGCGGCTGCAGCCGCGCCCGCGCCAAACCACAGCTGACGCCGGTGCGGCGGTCGGGCCCGCCGGCTGGCGAGACCCTCGGCCACCCGGTCGGCCTCACGGCCGTAGGCGATCCAGACCGACAGCGCATCATCATAGGCCCGCGCGTTTGCCTCCGACGCCTGAAGCCAGGCGTCGAACGCCAGCAGGTCGGCCTCGCCGAGCTCAGCGGCCTGGAGCCGAACGACCCAGTCGGCCGCCGCCTCGCGGCGCGAGTCCTCGTCGGCATGTCGCCGCAGGTCGCTCATCGTCCCTTCCAATGCGGCCGTTCACCGCCCCCTGACAGCTTAGACGCCGCGGACCGGGTCGGCCCCCCGGTCGGTCGATGCAATTTCTGGTGGTTCATGCGCCAAGCCTCGCCGTGAGGGCTTTCAAGGCGGCGCTGACGTGCTTCTCCACCGACTTGACGGAGATGCCCATCGCCTGAGCCGTCTCGGCGTGAGAGCGGCCCTCCAGCTTGTGCAGGCGAAAGGCGCGCTGCATTTGCGGCGGCAGGGCGCCGACGGCGTCGACCAGCTGCCGCAGGCGCTGACGCGAGGCGACGGCGTCTTCGGCGGACGGCACGTCGGCCACGTCCTCCCCGCCCACGGCGGCGTGGGCGACCGTGCGCCAGGCGGCGTCACGCGCCGCCGCACGGCTTTCCCGGCGGGCGCGGTCCA
>NZ_JAPSKZ010000157.1 GCF_031181185.1 Phenylobacterium sp.
CTCAGGCCGAGATGCGCCACCTAGGCCTTAGAGGGGCTAGAGCCTTCAGGAGACATCGACGGTCATGGAATACGCGTTCGAGACGATCACGCCGGACCAGGCGCTGAACATCAAGCTCGGCGACACGCTGACGATCAATGGCGGCCCCGCCCGCGCCGTGAGCGTAACCTACCAGTCCTATGATCCGCTGGCGCTGACGCCTGAGGTTCCGAGCATCCTGGTGACCTTCGCCGGCCGCACCGTGAAGTTCGGCACGGGGCTGACGCAGCTGTCGGACGTGGGCGGCATCGTCATGGCGGACGGCTCGAAGCTGTTCGTGGGCGACGCTGGCTCGGAGCGGGAGAGCGGCACGGACCTGCACGACGGCCTCTACGGCGGCCCAGGCGACGACCAGCTCTCGGGCCTCAAGGGCGACGACCTCCTCCATGGCGGCAGCGGCGACGACGTGCTGGCGGGCGGCCAGGGCGCCGACAGCCTCTATGGCGGCCAGGGCGACGACATCATCTTCGGGGCCGACGACGCCGTCTCGCTGGGCTCGGACGCCGGCAACTTCGCGCACGGCAACCTGGGCGACGACGAGGTGTACGGCGCCTCCGGCGCCGACTGGCTCTACGGCGGCCAGGGTAACGACTTCCTGGCCGGGCGCGACGGCGACGACTACCTGTCAGGCGACCTCGGCGACGACGAGCTGCAGGGCGGCCTTGGCGACGACAGCCTGGTCGGCGGCGGCGGAAACGACACGGTGCAGGGCGGCTTCGGCGCCGACCGCCTGAGCGGCGGGGCCGGCGACGATCTGCTGGTCGCGCAGGGGCCGGCGGGCGCCTGGATGCGCGGCGACGAGGGCAATGACACCCTGTCGAGCGCGACGGCTGGGCAGGACACGCTGTACGGTGGCGAGGGTCGCGACCGCTTCGAGTTCGTGATCAAGACGCCGCCGACCTTGGGCCAGGACGACCTCATCATGGATTGGGAGGCGCACGACACGCTGAGCTTCGCCGAAGTCAGCATCCTCTCGCCCGCGGCGATCCTCCCGACGTCCTATTCCGAGTTCGTGGCGAACGACTACGCCGAGGCGCTGCGCATCGCCAACGAGCATATCTCGGGACCCGGCGCGAAGTACGTCGCCGCTCAGGTGGGCGCGAACGTCATCGTCTTCGTCGACGGCGGCGACCCGGCCGACGGGGCGGACACAGCCGTGGTCCTCGTGGGCCGGACGCTGGCCGACATCAGCCTGACGAACTTCGTCTAGGCAGGGCAGCGCTGGAGGGTGATCGGTCCGTCCCAGGGCCCGCCCTCGACCGTCATGCTCTGCGGCGGCGCGGGATCGGTCATGGAGAGTACGATCTCGCCGTCGCTCTGCGAGCCCTCGTGCGTGCAGGCGGCCTCGATGCGGTAGCCGCTCGCGGAGGGCTCCACCTTCTTGAAGGTGCAGCTCACCTCGCCCGCGGTCGCGACGCCGTCGGTGCGGAACACCCACGCCCCGTCAGCGCAAAGCTGCGGCCCAGCGGCCCAGCGGCCGGCGAAGCTGGGCGGCTGGAAGGCAGGCTCCGCTTGCGGCGCAGGTGCTTCGCCGGCGGGCGCTTCGGCCACGGCGGTGGTCTTCGGCGGGGTCTCGGCGCGATCACAGGCGGCGAGCGCGAGCAGCGGGATCAGCATCAGGGACGGGCGCATGGCCGACGAACGGCCGCGCCGCAGGCCACGTTCCGGCAAGCGGCTGTTTGCGTGCGATGCAGCATGGTCTAAACCCCGGCGCAATCTCGTCAGCCCCGAGGGAGACCTTAAGCCCATGTCGCTCGAATCCGCCGCGCTCGCCCGCGTGAAGCCGTCCGCCACCCTGGCGGCCGACGCGAAGGCCCGCGAGCTGAAAGCGCAGGGGCGGAACGTGATCAGCCTTGCCGCCGGCGAGCCCGACTTCGACACGCCGGAAAACATCAAGGAAGCGGCCATCAAGGCCATCCGGGACGGCAAGACGAAGTACACCAACGTCGACGGCATCCCGGAGCTGAAGGAGGCGGTCTGCGCCAAGTTCGCGCGCGAGAACGGCCTCGCCTACAAGCCCAGCCAGGTCAACGTGTCGCCGGGCGGCAAGCCGGTGATCTGGAACGCCCTGCTCGCCACCCTGAATCCGGGCGACGAGGTGATCGTGCCGACGCCCTACTGGGTCAGCTACTGGGACATCGTCCTGCTGGCCGGCGGCAAGCCGGTCGCGGCGCCCACCTCGGCGGAGACCGGTTTCAAGCTGGGCGCGGCCGAGCTCGAGTCCAAGATCACGCCGAAGACGCGCTGGATCATCCTGAATTCGCCGTCGAACCCGTCGGGCGCCGCCTACACCAAGGCCGAGCTGCGCGCCCTGGCCGACGTCCTGCTGCGCCATCCGCACGTGTGGATCCTGACGGACGACATGTACGAGCACCTGGTGTTCGGCGACTTCGAGTTCTTCACCATCGCCCAGGTGGAGCCGAAGCTCTACGATCGCACCCTGACCATGAACGGCGTGTCGAAGGCCTATGCGATGACCGGTTGGCGGATCGGCTACGCGGCTGGCCCCGAGCCTCTGATCAAGGCCATGGCCAAGGTCATGAGCCAGACGACGTCGAACCCGTCCTCGATCTCGCAGTGGGCGGCGGTCGAGGCGTTGAACGGGCCGCAGGACTTCATCAAGCCGAACGCCAAGCTGTTCGAGCAGCGCCGCGACCTGGTCGTCTCGATGCTGAACCAGGCGAACGGCATCAAGTGCCCGACGCCCGAGGGCGCCTTCTATGTCTATCCGTCGGTGGAAGGCCTGATCGGCAAGACCGCGCCGTCGGGCAAGGTGATCGCCTCGGACGAGGACTTCGCCGTCGAGCTGCTGGAGACCGAGGGCGTCTCGGTGGTGTTCGGCGCGGCCTTCGGGCTCTCGCCGCACTTCCGGATCAGCTACGCGACCTCTAACGCGGTGCTGGAAGACGCCTGCCAGCGGATCCAGCGCTTCTGCGCCGAGGTGAAGTAGGCCCTAGATCTTCGTCCGCCAGGTCCCCTTCACGACCTCTTTCGTGCGGTTGAGGTGGACGGTGTCGTCCTCGACGCGGTCCACCCAGCTCAGCGGGATCATGTGGTGCTTCAGGCCGGCCGTCAGGTCGAGCTTGGTCAGCTCGATCTCGTCGCCGACGACGTGGTCGACGCGGCCGACGTGGCCGCCGTCGGAGCCCACCACCTCCATGTGCTGGACGATGTCCGAGGGTTGGACCATGCTCGTCTCCTCGTGGTTCCGAGGAGCGGAAACGAGCCTGGACTGTATGAGGTTTCGCCGGTGGCCGAGCCGATCAACCTGAACAAGGCCCGCAAGGCGCGGGAGAAGGCGCAGGCGAAGGCCGCCGCCGCGGAGAACCGCGTGCGCTTCGGGCGTCCCAAGACGGAGAAGGTCGCCTCGAAGCTGGAAGCCGAACGGGCCCGCCGTGAGCTCGAGGGGAAGAAGCGCGACTAGCGCTCCTTCGGCACCGCGCCATCGCGGGCTTCCACCGGGATGGCGTCGTAGATCGTCGGCGGCGTGATGTTCAGCCGCCGCCGGGCCGCGTCCAGCGGCTCGGCCATGAGCCGCTCATAGTCTTCGCCCAGCAGCCACTTGGCGGCCTTGCCGCGCTTGTAGCCCTGCCAGATCGCCTTGACGTACGGATACGCCGCGCCACGCGCCTTGGAAGCCGCGCCCAGCGCGATCACCAGCCAGCCCAGGCCCTTGGTCTGGGCGTAGGAGAACGCCACCAGGCAGGACTCGCCCAGCGCATCACGATGATAGCCCGACAGCACGTGCCAGATGTCGTGGACGTCGCGGGTGCGGCGGCCGAACCAGGCGTAGGGATGACGGTCTTCGATAGCCTGGGCCGCCTCGCGGCTGACCATGGCCAGTCCCTCGGCCGACAGCTGCTCCGAACGCACGAAGGTGCGGTAGGCGGCGCCGACGCTGCCTTCCGGCAGGCTGTCCAGCCAGGCGTCGTCCATCAGCTTTTCGGCCAGCTCCTGGCGCTCGTAGGCGATGCGGCCGCCTTCGGCGGTCGTCAGCAGGCGCTGGTACCCTTGCGCCGTCGAGCGGCCGTTCAGGGCGCGCATGATTTCGAACACCTGCCGAGTGTCGTCCTTGTCCGCCAGCAAGCGGCGCAGCGAGCGCAGGGCCCGACCCCACTCCAGCTTCGTGGAAGCCATCGGAGCGGTCTCGCGGAAATCGGCGGTCACGTCGGCCATAGCCATGGGTGGAGCAGCCTCGGGTAAGCGGGTCTCACTAAAAATGACGCCCGCGTCATGTTTTGGCAAGAGGGCTGGCGTTTTCCTATCCCAGGTCCGTAAACAGGATCTCGATGCCCCAGCTCCGCAAGCGCTCCGTCCTGCTCTCGGGTCACGCGACCTCCATCGCGCTGGAGCCCGAGTTCTGGGCGGTGCTGGACGAGATGGCCGAGCGCCGGGGCGTCAGCCTCGCGGCGCTGATCGTCGGGATCGACCGGGCGCGGGCCGGCCGTCCGCTGGCGTCGGCCTGCCGGGTCGCAGCGCTGGAGTATGCGCGGAGTCGCTGAGGCCTTATTCCGGCGTCGGCGCGGCCGGGCCGTTGGCCACGTTCCCGGGGGTGGCCGGGGTCGTGCCGCTGGCGGGCGCGGGCGGCATGACGGACGGCCCCTGCTCGGCCGTCGGATGCGAACCGCCGCCCGGCGTGCGGTCGGTCCCGCCGCGCTGGATCATCGCCACCACCAGCCAGCCGACCAGCAGGGCGAGCACGATCCAGACGAGCGGGGGAATGCGGCGGCTGGACTTCTTCGCCTGGCCTTGGTCGGTCATGGGTTCGGTCTCCTATTGCGGCCGGGGAACCGGCGTATCGGGGATGCGGGGAGCTTGCGGCAGCCGTGGCGGGGCGACGGCGGGCATCGCATCGGCGGCGTCGGCGATGAGCCGCACCGCCTCGGACGCCTCGTCGCGCTGACTGAAGGCGGCCCAGGCCAGGGCTACGGCCAGCATGGCCACCGCCCCGGCGAGGAACGCCACCCAGGGACGCGTCCGATGGTCAGAGACGCCGCGGTCCACGCCGATCTCCCTTCGAGCGGGTAACGAACCCCTCCCGCGGCAGTTCCGGCGCCTCCGCCGTGGGTTTCACATCGCGCAGCTCACGCAGCAGCTGCTCGATCACGTCCCAGTCGATCGGCACCGACTTGCGGAACCGAAGGCAGCCCTTGCTTCGCCTGACGCGCGCCAGCGTCTCGGCGTGGCGGTCCAGGATCTCGGCCGCATCGAAATAGAGGGAAACGTACTGCTTCTGCTCGGCGAAGCCGAAGGCCGTGCGGCCGGCGCGAATGTAGGTGGGCCGCCCCCACAGCATCCGCTCCTCGTGATCGGACAGCACGCGCCGCGCCAGGTCGCGCAGCCTGGCCAACTGCGGGGCGCGCGCGGAGGACGCCTCGGAGAGGTAGATGTCCACGGTCGCCGCCTGCGACTGAACCATCGATGGCGTACACCCAGCAGCCCGCGATCGCACGTCGCCCGGGCGTCGGTGATCAACGCCGATCGGCGCCGCTGGGGTTCCAAGAATTTCACGCCGGAACCGCGAAATGCGCCGCGCCTTTTCCAGACCTCCCTACGGCTCCCTCCAGACCCCCAGGCGGCGCGGCGATGTCCCAGAAGGTTGGCGTTCTCACCTTCCACCGGTGCATCAACTACGGCTCATACTGGCAGGCGCGGTGCTCGGCCGAGGGCCTGGCCGAGCGCGGCGTCGACGTCGTCCTGCTGGACCACCATTCCGAGCGGGTGAACTGGGCCGAGTGGCGCTGCGCGTTGCAGCCGTTGCTGCCCACGCCGGTCCCCCCGGCCGACCGCCGGCTGTACGCGGCCAAGGCGCGGAAGTTCTTCGAGGCGTTCGCCAAGCTTCCAATGTCGCGGCCGTTTCACCTCGAGAACCCGAGCAGCATGGAGCCGGTGGACACCGTCGTCGTCGGCAGCGACGAGGTCTGGAACTTCCGCCATCCCTGGTACGCCGGCTATCCGCTGTTCTTCGGCGAAGGCCTGAAGGCCGATCGGGTCGTCGCCTACGCCGCCAGCTTCGGCTCCCACGACGCGGCCGACGCTCTGGACCGGCGCTGGGCCGAGCGGCTGCAGCGGTTCGAGGCCTTGGCGGTCCGCGACGAGAACTCCCGCCAACTGGTGCAGGGGGCGCTGGGCCGTGAGCCCGAGCTGGTGCTGGATCCCTGTCTCCAGTTCGCCCACGTCTGCCGGCGCGACCCGACGGACCAGCCGCGTGATGTCGTCGTATACGGCCACAGCTTCCCCGCCTGGTTCGGCAGCCTAGTGCGTCGATGGGCCGAGGCGGCCGGGCTGCGCCTCGTCAGTCTCGGCTACCGCAACGACTGGGCGCACGAGCAACGGCTGACCGCCGGGCCCGAGGAGTTCGCGCAGGCGATGGGGAACGCCTTGGCCGTCGTCACGAACTTCTTCCACGGCTGCGTGTTCGCCCTCGTCAACTCCAAGCCGTTCGTCTGCATCCCCAGCGCCTACCGCTCGAACAAGGTGCAGAACCTGACGCGCGCCGTCGCCGCCGAGGACCGCCTGATCGGCGAGGACGCCGGGCTCTCGCGCCTCGACGACCTGTTGTGCGAGCCGCTGGGCCCGAGCGTCCAAGGCGCCATCGACGCGATGAGGCGCCGGTCGGGCGCCTACCTCGACCATGCGCTCGCCTGACGCCCTCAGCCCGCGGCAGGTGGTGAAGGCCGGCCTCTGCGTCGGCTGCGGCGGTTGCGCCGCCCAGGGGCGAGACGCCGGCGCGCACCTGCGCTTCGACCGCTTCGGGCGGCTGCGCCCCGACGGCCCGCGCGAATGGGTGAGAACGGCAAGTTCGTCACTCGCCCGCACCTGTCCGAGCTCCCCCGCCGCCCGCGACGAGGACGCGCTGGCTCTCGATCTCTATCCGACCGCCCGCCACCTCGACGGTCACATCGGCCGCTTCGAAGCGGCGTACGTCGGCGCGGCGGCGGAGGGCGACTTCCGCGCCCTCGGCAGCTCCGGGGGCATGGTCACCTGGACGGCCGCCGAGCTGATGCGCCGCGGCCTCGTGGACGGGGTCGCCCACGTGAAGCCAGCGCCGGCCCCGCGCGGCGAGGCGCCGTTCTTCGCTTACGGCATCTCGCGCAGCCAAGCCGAGCTGAAGGCGGGCGCCAAGTCCCGCTACTACCCCATCGAGATGTCGGGCGTGCTGGACGAGATCCGGCGGGTTCCCGGCCGCTACGCCGTCGTGGGCGTGCCCTGCTTCATCAAGGCGGTGCGCCTGCTCTGCCGCGAGGACCCGATCCTGCGCGAGCGGGTCGCCTTCACGCTGGGCCTGTTCTGCGGCCACATGAAGAGCGCCCGCATGGTCGAAAGCTTCGCCTGGCAGCTGGGGACCCAGGTAGAGGCGGTGGACGCCGTCGACTTCCGGGCGAAGGACCCGGGCCGGCCGGCCAACTGGTACACCGCGCACCTGCGACTGACGGACGGCTCCGAACGCAAGCAGGACTGGTGGCATCTGGCCGACGGCGACTGGGGTGCGGGCTTCTTCCAGTATCCGGCCTGCAGCTTCTGCGACGACGTCACGGCCGAGACCGCCGACATCAGCTTCGGCGACGCGTGGGTGGAGCCCTACGCCTCTGACGGGCGCGGCACGAATGTGGTGGTGGTGCGCTCACCGCTTCTGGCGCAGATCGTCCCCGAGGGAAGCGCGGCAGGCCGTCTGGAGCTTCAAACGGTGGACGCCGGATTCGTGCGAGAAACCCAGGCTGCGGGCTTCCGCCATCGGCGGGAGGGGCTCTCGCTCCGGCTCTCGCGGCGGCGAGGGCTGCGCCCGCGCAAACGGGTGCCCGCAGATGCGCCGGCGCTGACCTGGCGCAGGCGGATGGTCTATGGCCTCAGGCAAGCGATCACCACCTGGAGCCACCGGGTCTTCTGGCTGGCGCGGGTGCTGCGGCGGCCTGGCCTCTACACCCGCTGGGCCAAGGCATCGCTCGCCGTCTACCAGGGCTTCGCCTGGTCGCAGGGCCGCATCGGCAAGCTCGTCGATCGCCTGGAAGGCAAGCGCGCCTAGCCGGGCTGTGCGAACACCGCGGCGAGATCCTCAGGACCCATGAGCCGGTAGCGCCCGGGCTCCAGGTCGGCCGGCAAGTCGAGGCCGCCGACGCGGTCCCGATGCAGGGCCGTGACGTGATTGCCGACGGCGGCGAACATCCGCCTCACCTGGTGGTAGCGGCCTTCGGTGATCGTCAGGTGGGCCGTGGTCGGCGACAGCGGCTCCAAAACGGCGGGCGCGAGCGGCTTCTCCTCGCCTTCCAGCATCAGCTCGCCTGCGGCGAAGATCGCCCCCTCGTCGCCGCGCAGGGGACGCGCGAGCGTCGCCAGGTAGCGCTTGGCCACGTGCCGACGGGGCGAGATGATCCGGTGCAGCAGGTCGCCGTCGTCGGTGTTGCCACGTCAGC
>NZ_JAPSKZ010000158.1 GCF_031181185.1 Phenylobacterium sp.
GCAACAGGGCGGGTGTCACGCCAGCGCCTTGCGGAAGAGGTGAAGACGATGCAGTCGACGCGCCCCGAGCTTCTCCACCTGCCTGAGGCTGGCCGCGTTCGAGTCGGCGATCCAGGTCACGCCGCAGCGCCGGTAGCCGCGCCGGCGAAGCGCCGAGACGACGCGCTCCAGCATGGCGGCGTTCAGGCCGAGGCCGTGCATCGCCCGCTTCACGGAGTAGAGGATGATCACGGCCCGTTCGCGCCGGAGCCATGTGCGCAACAGGTGGAGCGGCGCCGAGAGCCCCATGCGGCCGCCGGTGGCCCTCAGAAAAGGACTCAGATCAGGGATGCAGATGATCACGCCGGCGGGCTCCTGCCTGTGGCGGGCGATCGCGGCGATCTCCGGGTCGAGGATCCACATCATCTCGCCGGCCTGGAAGCGGAACTCCTCGGCCGTGAGCGGCACGAACATCGGATTGTCCCGGAAGCCGTCGTTGAGGCAGGCCCGCGCCTCCTCGAAGCGCTCCGCGAAGTGGCGGCGGTCGATGGGCGCGAAGGTCCAGTCCGGCGACGCGAGCACTTCGGCCGAGCGCGGGTTGCGCAGCGCGGCCGGTTCGACGGCCGCGACATCGAACTCGAACGTGGACATCGGGAAGAACCGCTCGTAGCCGCACGCCTCCAGCAGCCGAGGCAGGTGCGGCGGCGTCCACACCATGTCGGTATAGGGGGCGTGCTCGAAGCCCTCGGTGACGATCCCGATCTGCTGCATGGCGGTGAGATTGAAGGCGCCTGCGAGGTGATCGCAGCCCTGAGCGCGCACGAAGGCCTCGGCCCGAGCCAGCAGGGCCTGCGCGGCTTCGAGGTCATCGGCCGCGTCGAACCAGCCGAAGCAACCGCGCTTCCAGCCATGGCGGCGGTCGGATTGCGGATGCGTATGAGCGGTGAGCCGCGCGACGGGGCGGCCGTTACGCAGCGCCGTGAAGTAGGTCAGTTCGCCGCCGCCGATCAGCAGCGGGTTCTTCCCGGGATCCAGGTAGCGCCGCATGTCGGCCTGCATCATCGGGACATAGGGGCTTGTCGGTCCGTACACCGCGAGTGGCGTCTCGAAGAAGCTGTCGAAATCGCGCTCGCGGATCTCGAGGCTCATCGGGCGCTCCGTTCCGCCGCGGCGGCGGCCAGCCGCTGGAAGATCAGGAGCTCCACGACGTCGTCGCCCGTCCGCGTTGCTTCCGTGGCCGCCAGCGCCAGGCGCAGGGGCTTGGTGGTGATCCGGATGGCGTGGCTCGCGGAATGCCGCCGCAGCAGGTCGGCGAGCTGCTCGCGCGCGTCGCGGGTCAGGCGCGTGGCCGGGTCGGCCACCTGTCCGGCCCCGAGAACAGGCGACGCCTCGAAGGCCCGCGCCAGCGTCTCTGCATCGTAGGCGCCGATGTCGGGCTCCTCCAGAAGCGCCAGGTCCGACAGGCTGGGGTGGCGGGTCGCCGCCGCGAGAAACGCCTCGAGCGAAGAGGTCTCTGCGCCAGCGAGCGTGCGCAGCAGGCTCAGCCGGCGGGCTTCGGCGTGGTCGGCCTGCAGACGGAGCAGGACGGCGAGCGCGCCCAGGCCGGCCAGCACGACGGCGGCCAACCTCGCGAAGTCCGTCCAGGCAGAAAGGCCGAGCCCCGCCGCCGCACCGGCCGCCAGCCAGAGAGCTACCGCGAGCACCGCCGCCGTCCCTCGCCCGCCAATCGTGGCGCCCGCCGCGCCGTGGACCAGGGCGAGCACGCCCAGGCCGCTGAGCCCGACGGGGAAGGCGTCCACAAAATCCGTGGCGGCGAGCGCCGCGACAGTCATGAGGCCGGCCGTCATCCGGTCGAGGGCGCCGTTCTCGGCCGTCGTGAGGCTCGTGCGGTCGCGGACGAGCGCAAGGACCAGCACCGCGGCGAGACCGCCGACCACATAGGCCGCCAGCGCCGGCTCCGCCCACGCCGCGCTCCGGAAGAGCGCCGCGGCGGGCCCGGTGAGCGCGCCAGCCAGCAACGCAACCTTCAGCGCCCGCGGCGCATGCCGGCGGAGCAGCTGCTCGGCGAGGAGCAGGCCGCCCAGCGGCAGGGCGCCGGCCAGCACCAGGGTGAGCGCCTCGAACCCCGCCGCGCCGGTGAAGTGGAACAGCGCGCGCAGGCCGTAGAACAGGCCGGCCAGGAGGAAGACGAAACGCAGGCGCGCCTGCACGGCGCTCTTTGGCCCATGCCCGCCCACCCGAAGCGCATAGGCGAGCAGCGCCAGAGCCGCGAAGCCGTCGACCATCGCTTGGGCGAGGGCGGGATCCATCATTTCGCAAGCAGCTTGGCCATGAAGCGCCGCACCAGAGCGCGCTTCACCGCCGCGATGGGCGCCGGCACGGGCCGCTCCACCTTCAGGTCGTAGGGATTGAAGAACCAGCCACGGAAGTCGGTTCTGCTGGGCCGCCCCGTCGCCAGCGACAGCGCCTCGTAGGCCAAGAGGCAGCCGGTGGTGATCACCATGGGCGCGAAGCTCATGCGCTTGCGCTTCCCCGCGGCCATCTCCGCCGCCATCGCCAGATCCACGTGGCGGTGGGCAGAGGAGTGGGTGAGGACGTATTCGATCTCCTTCATGAACGCCGCCCGCGCCGCTTCCGGCGTGATGGCGCGCCAGTCCTGGCCCCGCGTCGGGTAGCCCAGCCGCGCCTCAGGTCGCGGATCGCCCGGGCGGACAAGGATCACGGACGGCAGCGGGGCGGCGTAGGCGTCGATGACGCTGGCGCCCTGCGCCTGGGCGGTGCGGTAGAGGTGGATCGTGGCCGGGATGTCGTCGCAGCCGTTCACCAGGATCTTGCAGCGGGCGGCGATGTCGCCGAGGTGGTCCGTCCACTCGGCGCCCAGCACTTGGACCTCCGCCTGCGGGTTGATCCGCCGGATGGCCTCCGCCGTCGCCTGGGCCTTGGCTCGGCCGACGGTGTCGGTGAACGCGAATACCTGACGGTTCAGGTTCGACGTCTCGAACTCGTCGACATCGGCCAAGATCAGCCGTCCGACGCCGGCGCGCGCCAGCGCCTGAACGCAGGCGCCGCCCATGCCGCCGACGCCAGCCACGAACACCTCCGCCTTACGAAGGCGCGCCTGCTCCTCGGCCGTTACGAAGCCGAGGTTGCGGGTGGTGAATTCGCCATAATCGAAGTTCATCGGCGCCATGGTCTCAATTCACCCCAGGGCTGGTCGTCGGAGAGCCAGTGGACGACGGGAAGCACCAGGGTGCGGACGGCTGTGAGCGCGCCCACGGAGGCCAGGCCCAAACCGGTGGAAGGCGGCGCAACCCGGGCGGCGTAGCGAGCCGCCGCCTGCATGTCGATGCGCCCGATCTGCAGCACATCGTCGCCGCGATCGTAGTCGAGCTCGCGTCGGCACAGCTCATTGAAGCGCTCCCGTCTGTGCTTCGGGGCCTGTTCGAAGGTCTTCTTCAGGGCGTCCGAGCCGCCGGTGTAGGCGTTGGTTATGACGAAGCGCTGCTCGTCGAAGCCGGCCTCTTCGCCGACGCCAAAGACGGCCCGGTGACGGGCCATGATCTGGCGGGCCAGGAGGCGGTGCTCGAAGCTCGGCCGCTTGGCGGCGCCCGGATACACGTCTGAGAACGTCTCAGCCACCATCCCCACCACGGCAGGCACCTGCGTCACGCTGGAAAGCCACATGGGCCGCGCCTGCCGCTCCAAGAAGAGCAGGGCGCAGGTCAGGCCGTACAGTGTCGCCGACAGTCCTTGGCTGCGCACGGCGGGGTCGACCATCACCAAGCCGAGGTGCAGCACCTCCAGCGGCTGGCCGCGCAGTTCGGCTTCCATGAGCGTCAGCACGTTGAAGGCGATCGGCCGCCGCGTCGCCTTCTCGTAGACGATCGTGACGACCGCATCGGCCAGGCGCGCCGGATCGCCGCCGAGGACGCCGTACTCCAGGTCAGCGGCCGGCAGGGTGGCGCTCGCGACTTGCCGCAGGTCGTCAATCATCGCGCGGCAGGCGACCGGCGACAGCGTCGTCCCCGGACGCTCAACGATCCGCGTTGCCAGACCTGGGCCCGCACTCAAGCGCACATTCAGCATCGCGACTCCGCCGAGGGAGTCCAACATACGTCGATCGGCAAGGAGAGCGCAGCCCTGAAGCTTTGCAGGTCTCAGGTCGCGCTGGCGGTCGCGGGTGCAAGGTCCGCTCGCTGGCGGCGTCCGGAGGACTGCGTGGACGGCGCGAGGGCCCACGACATTCGCTTGCGGTAGGGCTCAGCCGGCGCCGGCCGCGGCGGCAAGGTGGTCCCTCGGCGGGCGGGAAGGCTGCGCCAGGGTCGGCGGCGCGACGAGAACCGCCAGAGCCCGCTCACGCATCCGCCGCGTCATGGCCGGGCTCCAGGTCGTCAACCGAGCGCGTCATGGCGTCGTACAGACGGACGGGGTCTGCGCCGAGGCAGCGGGCGATCCGCAGGAGCTCCAGCGCATCGATGCGCCGCTGCCCGGCCTCGATCAGGCCCACGTGCGAGGCCGCCCGGCCGAGGCGGGCGGCGAGCTGGCGCTGAGAGAGGCCGGCCGCCTTGCGCTCCTGGACGAGCACCGAGACCATGGCCCGGTACTCCGGCGAGAACACCGGATTTGCGCGGCGCGGGCGCGGCCCCAGGCCGCCCGCCGGAGCCTGGCCCACCGCGGTCATGAGAAGTAGGTCCCGCCGTTGATGTCCAGGTTGACGCCATTGAGGAAGCTCGACGCCTCCGAAGCGAGGTAGGCGATGGCCTCCGCAACCTCCGCCGCCTGGCCTTCGCGCTTCAGGGGCGTCGCCGAGGCCACGGCCGCCCGGATTTCCGGCTTGGTGAAGGTGTCGTGGAACGTGGTGCTGATCATGCCCGGACAGACCGCGTTGACGCGGATGCCGCGCGGCCCCAGCTCCTTCGCCATGGAGCGGGTGAACGTCATCACCGCGCCCTTCGAGGTCGCGTAGGCCGACGCTCCGCCGCCGCCCCCGTCGCGGCCGGCCTGGGAGGCGACGTTGACGATGGCCCCGCCCGCGCCCATCCGGCCCGCCGCCGCCTTGGTCGCCAGGAAGACGGACTTCAGGTTCAGCGCGATCACACGATCGAAGAAGGTCTCGTCCATCTCCTCCAACGTCTTTCGGGCCACGATCCCGCCCGTGACGTTGACCAGCACGTCCACGGCCGGCCCGAAGGCTTCCGCGCTCGCGGCGAACAGCGCCTCCACGTCGGCGGCTTGGGTCATGTCGCCCCGCACGAGCAGAGCCTGGCCGCCCGCCGCCTTGATGTCGGCCAGCGTGCGCTCGGCGGCCGCGGCGTCGTTGCAGTAGTTCAGGGCGACCCGCGCGCCCGAGGCCGCGAGCTTCAGCGACACCGCGCGCCCGATGTCACGCCCGCCGCCGGTCACCACCGCCACCTTACCCTGGAATGCCATGCTCGATCTCTCTCCTTAAGCTTGTGAAGGCGGCGCCTGCGGGCGCGCCCGGGCCTCTCCCAGCGCCAGCACCGAGACGAGCGACAGCGGCACGATGGCTGCGGCCAGCACGAAGATCGGGGCGTAGGAGACCTTGGTCATGACGGGCACGAGCCAGGTGGTGAGCAGGACGCCGGCGACGGCGGCCGTGCCGCTGACCCCCGCAAGCGTGCCCACGCTCTTGCCGCTGAAGTAGTCGGCCGGAAGGGACTGGATGTTGCCGATGGCGGTCTGGAAGCCGAACAGGATCACCGAGATCACCAGCACGGCCAGCAGCGGGTCGGCCGCCCGGGCCGTCACCAGCAGCGCCGGCAGCATCACGGCCGCGCCGACGGCGATGGCGGTCTTCCGCGCCCGCCCGACGGGCCAGCCGCGGCGGATCAGGGCGCCGGACAGCCAGCCGCCGAACAGGCTGCCGATCATCGCGCCCACGTAGGGCACCCAGGCGAAGAGGCCGATCTGCTTGATGTCGAAACCGAACGTTTCGGCCAGGTAGATCGGCAGCCAGGAGACGAACAGCCACCAGACGGGGTCCAGGAAGAACCGCGCGAGGATGACGCCCCAGGCCTCGCGCCGGCGCAGCAGCTCGCCCAGCCGGGGCGGCGGGCCGTCGTCGGCCTCGACCTGGGCGGCGTCGCGGCCGCTGAGGATATGCGCGCGCTCGGCCTCGCTGACCCACGGATGGGCGGCAGGGCCGGCGCGATAGAGGTAGAGCCACGGGATCAGCCAGACGGCGCCGAGCCCGCCCACGACGAGGAAGGTGGCTTGCCAGCCGAAGCCCACGAACATGAGCGCGATCAGCGGCGCCGAGACGATGGCGCCGATCGAGGCGCCCGAGTTGAAGATCCCTTGGGCGAACGCGCGCTCGCGCCCCGGGAACCACTCCGCGTTGGCCTTGGCGGCGCCTGGCCATGCCCCGGCCTCGCTGAGTCCCAGCAGCGCCCGGAAGGCGCCGAACGCCAGCACCGACCGGGCGGTGGCGTGCAGGGCGATGGCCGCCGACCAGACCACGATCGAGATGGTGAAGCCGATGCGCGTGCCGAGGCGGTCGAAGACGCGGCCGAAGACCGATTGGCCCAGCGCGTAGAAGACCATGAACACGGTGACGAGGCCGGCGTAGTCCTCCTTGCTCGCCCCGATCTCGCGGCTGATCTCGGGCCACATGACCGCCAGCGCGTTGCGGTCGATGTAGTTGATGACGGTGGCCACGGCGATCAGGCCGATCACCACCCAGCGGAACCCGAAGCGCTTCATCCGACCATGCCCCCTTGTTGCCCGATCAGCGGTCGAAACGGGCGTAGGGGCCCGTCCATTCGAGGATGCGCCCGCCCGCTTGCACGCGATGGCGCGCCTTCGGATCGGGATCGCGGGCCAGCGCCAGGACCACCACGCGCCCGGTGGCGAGGCCGATGCTGACGACGTCGGCGTCGGCGGCCGCGGTGCGCTCCAGCGAGGCGATGCGGCTGCGCGGCGCGAGCGTGTATTCGGCCGAGCCGTTGTACTCGCCGTGCGGCTCCAGAACGCTGACGAAGGTGGCGTCCGTCTGGCCGGCGGCGCGCTGGATGAACAGCGGCTCGCGGCGGAGGTTGAAGTTGGGATCGTTGGCGCCGGTCTCGGCCAGGATCAGCTCGGCGCCGGGCTGGGGGATGAACCGGTAAGTATAGAAGCGCCCCGCCAGCAACCAGGTGGCCCAGGCCTCCTGGGGCGCAGGCCTGGCCACGCCGTCGACCCAGACGTGCTGGTAGCCGTGCGCCGCGCCCAGCACTGGCCGTTCTGCGACGTGCGACTGCGGCTTGACGCCAAGGGCGGTGATGTGGCCGGCGTAGTGCAGCGGCAGGTCGTAGGTTGAGGCCGACTTTCCCGTCGCGGACAGGAGGTCGAGCACCACGGGGTGCTCGAGGTCGGGGTGCGAGAGAAGGGCGAGGGTGCGCCGGAAGTCCACGCCGGGATAGGCGCCGTCCATCCGTGCGGAGGCGATGCGGGTTTGCGGCTCGTCCGCAAAAACGAGCGGCTGCGGCCAGGCGGCCTCGGCGCGCTTCAGGTCGGCGTCGAAATGGCTGCGTCCGTTCGCGACCAGGGTGTTGTGCGCCAGCGTCTGCTTCGCCCAGCTGGCGTTCTCGGGCAGGTAGCCGCCGCCGCCCTTCGTCTCCACGTTCAGGAAGCGCGCGGCGCCATAGTCGGTCACCACCTCCTGGCCGTTGTCGTAGAAGACCCACGAGAGCTTGTCGAAGTGCCCATGCCCCATTCCCTGGGCCGTGTTCTTCATGACCAGCGCCTGGTCGCGCGAGCCGGGGCCGGAGCGCAGGATGGCCAGCGCGCCGCGGTCGCCTTCGGGTCCGTCCCGCAGGAGGGCGGAGCGGAAGGGGAAGGGCGCCTGCCGACCTTCGGCCAGGCCGCGCGCCACCTTTAGGCCGTCGGGCGAGAGCACCGTTCGCTGCTGGCCCTCGGCGATGGAAAGCAGGTCCGCGGCGCCCGTCTGGGCGTAGGCGATGGCGACCGCATGATGCAGCTCCTCGGTATCGAGGCCCTTGTCCTTCACGGCGTCGTTCAGAGGGAAGAAGCGGCTCGCGTACGTGAGCTGGATCGTCGTGCGGATCGCCTTCAGCAGCACCCCGTCGCGGCGCTGGAAGATCCGTCGCTCGGGCTCGTTGGTCTCGATGGCGCGGGCGAACACCACGAACGGCATCAGGGCGTAGCGCTGGTAGTAGGGGCCCTCCTCGTAGTAGCCGTCGGGCGAGAAGAGGCGGTCCACCTGGCGCAGGAAGCCGGCGCGCCCGCTGCGGTCTGTGCCGAGCAACGCCTTCTCCACCAGGACCCGATCGCCCAGCACGTAACCGGTCATGCCCACGCCCGCGACCGCCCAGGTGGCGTGGTTGTGGATCCGGTCGAAGTTCGCGGGCGTCCCTGACAG
>NZ_JAPSKZ010000159.1 GCF_031181185.1 Phenylobacterium sp.
CGTCGTCATTGTCACGCCGCGGTACGCCACACCGGCCGACCTCGCCCAGGCCGCCGAGACCCGCAGCCCGCCGGGTCGCGAGCCCACGACCGGCGACCTCCTGCTCATGGGCAAGGGGCTGGACAAGCCGATCACCCAGGACGGAGGTCTCTGATGGCCGGTCCTCTTCTCCACGGCCGTCGCATCCTGGCGCTGGGCGCCTCGCTCGCGCCGCACGCCAAGGGCCCACTGCTGGGCGCCGACCTCGAGATGGGCGGCATGGCGCAGCTCGCGGAACTGGCCGCCGTCCCGCGCGACCTCGTGCTGATCGACGCCGACGCCTGGGAAGCCCCCGAACTCGCCGCGGCGGTGAAGACGCTGGCGTCCCTGAAGGCCTGCCCGCCCGTGCTGCTGGTCGGCGAGAGCCTGCCCGCCGGCCTGGTGCGGAACCTTCTGCGGCTGGAGCACTCCGACGTGCTGGAAGCGCCGTTCACCGGCGAACAGCTCGCCGCCGCCATCCAGGGCCTGATGGCCGAAGCCGCGCCCGCGGCCGCGCCGCAGCCCGCCGTCGGCGAGAGCCGCTGCTGGGCCGTCACCGGCGCCGTGGGCGGCGCAGGCGCGACCACCCTGGCCATCGAGATCGCCACCGCGCTGGCCGCCCGGGCCAAGGGCGAACGGGTGTGCCTGATCGACCTGAACCTCGCCGACGGCGCGGCCGCGGCCTACCTGGGGGCCCCGGCCGCCATGCGCCTCGCCGACTTCGGCCAGGCCGCCGAACGGCTGGACGCGGCCATGCTGCAGGCCTTCGTGACTCCGGTCTCCAAGCAGCTCGACCTGCTGGCCGGCGTGCGCGACCCCGGCGCCTTCGACGCGGTCTCCCGCGAGGCGGTCCTGCGCCTGCTGGAAGTCGCCTGCGAATGCTACGAATGGGTCATCCTGGACGTACCGCGCCACCGCCGTTCCTGGACGCTGGAAGCGCTGGCGGGCAGCGACGAGGTCCTGGTGATCTCCGAGCTGACCGTGCCGGCCCTGCTGGCCGCCCGGGCCTATTCCGACGAGATCGAGGCCTCGCTGGGCGCCGGGCTGAAGCCGCGCATCGTGCTGAACCGGCTGGCCAGCCGCATGTTCGGCCCCGCGCCCTCGATGGCCGAGGCCGAGCGGGCCCTGCAGCGCAAGGCCGAGGCCGGCGTGAGCTCGGACTGGGAGGCCGCCGCGGCGTCGGCCAACCTGGGCGGACCGATCTCGCAGCACCGCCCCAAGTCGAAGATCGTCAAGGACGTGCAGATGCTGGTCGAGCGCCTCGCCGGCGCCCCGGTCCGGCGCAGCGGCGCGAAGGCGGCCTGATGGGACGCTTCAGCCTCGCCCGCGCGCCCGCCGCCGCGCCCGAACCCGCGCCCGCGCCGCAGGCCGCGCCGCCGCCCGTGGCAAAGGCCGCGCCAGAGCCGAAGGAGCCGTCGCGCCCCGCGCCGCCCGCCGCAGGGGCCCGGCAGCTCGACCTGCGCCTGCGCCTGCACGCCAAGCTGATCGACGAGCTGGACCTGGCCAAGCTCGACAAGCTGGACGAGGCGGAACTGCGCCGGCAGGTGATGGGCCAGGTGGCCGAGTTCGCCCGCGCCGAGCGCATGGCGCTGAACACCGCCGAGCTCGAAGAGCTGGGCGCCTCGATCTACGACGAGATGGTGGGCCTGGGCCCCATCGAGCCGCTGCTGAAGGACGAGTCGATAAACGACATCCTGATCAACGGCCCCTATCAGGTCTATGTGGAGCGGCGCGGCGAGCTGGAGCTCACCCCCATCCACTTCCGCGACAACGACCACCTTCTGCGCATCGTGCAGCGGATCGTCGCCGGCGTCGGCCGCCGGATCGACGAGAGCCAGCCGATGGTCGACGCCCGCCTGCCGGACGGCAGCCGCGTGAACGCCGCAATCCCGCCGATCGCCATCGACGGCGCCTCGGTCTCGATCCGGAAGTTCTCGAAGAAGCCGCTGACGCTGGAGAGGCTGGTCGAATTCAACGCCATGCCCCAGGCGGTGGCGGATTTCCTGTACGGCGCGGTCCGCGCCCGGGTGTCCACCGTCATTTCGGGCGGCACCGGCTCGGGCAAGACCACCCTGCTGAACGCGCTGTCGGCCGCCATCAGCCATGGCGAGCGCCTCATCACCATCGAGGACGCCGCCGAGCTGCAGCTGCAGCAGCCGCACGTGGTGCGCATGGAGACACGGCCGCCGAACATCGAGGGCAAGGGCGAGATCCGCCAGCGCGAGCTGGTCAAGAACGCCCTGCGGATGCGTCCGGACCGGGTGATCCTGGGCGAGGTCCGTTCCGAAGAGGCCTTCGACATGCTGCAGGCCATGAACACGGGCCACGAAGGCTCGATGGCCACGATCCACGCGAACAACCCGCGCGAGGCGGTGAGCCGCCTGGAGCAGATGGTCGCCATGGGCGGCATGAACATCAGCTACGAGGCGATGCGAGCCCAGATCGCCTCGGCCGTCGGGTTGATCGTGCAGGTGATGCGCCTGGCCGACGGCAAGCGGAAGGTGACCTACGTCACCGAGATCGTCGGCATGGAAGGCAATGTCGTGCAGATGCAGGACATCTTCACCTTCAACCGCACACACACGGCGGCCGACGGCACGGTGCACGGCGAGTTCCGCGCGAGCGGCCTGCGGCCCCGCTGCCTGGACGAGATGCTGCGCCGAGGCATCCCGTACGACACGGCCAATTTCGACCCCTCCAAGCCCCTGACGTGAGGCCATGACCGTCGACGCCAACGCCGTCTTCCTGGTGCTGGTCTTCGCCGCGGTGTTCGCCGCGGCGCAGGGGCTGATCGGCATCTTCACCAGCGCCGCGCAGAAGCGGGTGGTGAACCGCCGGCTCAAGGTGGCCGAGAAGGTCGACGGCGGCATCAGCGCTCTGGTGGTCGAGCTGCGCAAGCAGCGCGGGCTCACCGCGGCGGGCAAGAAGGAGGGCCGGCTGCGCTGGCTCTCGGACCTGATCGTCGCCTCGGGCCTGCCCTACGACCAGCGCAAATGGCTGACCTACGCCGCCCTGGCCGCCGTGGCGGGCGGCGGCGCGTCCGCCTTCCTCACCCGCAACCTTTGGCTCGCCCCGGCCGGCGCCCTGGCGTTCGGCGTCGGCCTGCCGATCATGTTCCTCAGGTTCACCGCCAACCGGCGGTCCAGCGCCCTGGGCTTCCAGCTGCCGCAGGCGCTGGAGATCATCGTGCGCAGCCTCGAGGCCGGGCACCCGGTGCCCACCGCCATTGCGCTGGTGGGCCGCGAGATGGCCGACCCGGTGGGCACTGAATTCGGCATGGCGGCCGACGAGATCTCGTTCGGCGCCACCCTGGAGCAGGCGATCGAACGGATGGCCGAGCGTTGCCAGCATCCGGACGTGGACCTGTTCGCGGCCACCGTGCGGCTGCAGGAGCGCACCGGCGGCAACCTGACCGGCCTCCTGAAGCTCAATGCGTCCACCATCCGCGAACGGCACAAGATGCGTCTGAAGATCAAGGCGGCGTCCTCGGAGGGTCGCGCCTCGGCCTCGATCCTGACGGCCGCGCCGTTCATCGCCGTGGGCGCGATCATGGCGATCTCGCCCAATTTTTACGGCGACGTGATCGACGATCCGGTCGTGAAATGGACGCTGCTGGGCTGCGTCGTCTGGATCGGCATCGGCAACCTGATCATGCGGCGCATGATCGACATGAGGCTCTAGGCCCATGACCCTCGACACCCTCATCTACGGCTTGGGGCTGCTGCTGGTCGGCGGCGCGGTTGCAGGCCTGGCGTTCTTCGCCGTGGGCGAGCTTCGCTTGCGCGCCGCGCGCAGCCGCCGCCTGGCCGGCGCAGGCGCGCCGACGACTGTCGTCGTCGAAAAGCCGACGGGCGTGGTGCCCGAGCAACTGCTCTCTACGGTGCGGCGCCTGGGCCAGCAGAGCGCAGTGCGCGACCCGGCCAAGCTTTCCCTGCTGCGCTCGCGCCTGATGCAGGCTGGCTTCTTCAACCGCGAGGCGCCGGTGATCTTCCTCGGCGTCAAGGCGCTGCTGATCGCGCTCGCCACCGTCGGCGTGCTGCTGACGCTCCCCATGATGGTCGGCGGCGGTGGCGGCAACGGCGCGGGCCTGGGCGTGGCGGTCAT
Organism: Phenylobacterium sp.; assembly: GCF_031181185.1. GTDB lineage: Bacteria > Pseudomonadota > Alphaproteobacteria > Caulobacterales > Caulobacteraceae > Phenylobacterium. The sequence goes on from NZ_JAPSKZ010000159.1 coordinate 4,123, forward strand.
CCTGTCGGTGCTGGCGCTGTACGGTCCCGACCAGGTGCTGAAGAGCCGCAAGGCGAACCGGGAGCGGGAGTACGCCGACGGCTTTCCGGACCTGCTGGACCTGCTGGTCGCCTCGGTGGAGGCCGGTCTGTCGCTGGACGCCGCGGTTAGCCGCGTCACCGAGGAGCTGGAGCGCCGTTACCCCAACCTGACGGTGCACCTCCGCTTCCTGGTGCTGGAACTGCGCGCCGGCCGCGCCCGGAAGGACGCCTGGGGCGCCTTCGCCGACCGGCTGGGCATCGAGGACGCGCGCGCGCTCGCCACCATGCTGCGCCAGGCGGAGGAGATGGGCACGAGCCTGGGCGACACCCTGGCCGTCTTCTCGCAGGACATGCGTCAGAAGCGGATGCTGCGCGCCGAGGAGAAGGCCCTGGCGCTCTCCGCCAAGCTGACGGTGCCGCTGATCCTCTTCATCTTCCCGACGCTGCTCGTGGCCCTGATGCTGCCGGCGGGCGTGCGGGTCATCAAGGTGCTGGGCGGCTAACCCAGGCCGTAGGGCCGATACGGTCCGAGGATCAGCTGCTCGAAGACGCCGACGCCCTCGCGCGCAGGCTCGCCTGGCGCCTCCATCACCGCCTTCGAGATCGCCTGGATGTGCAGGTTCTCCATGGCGGCCATGTCGCAGGCGGCCACGTCGATGTCCTCGCGCGCCACCCGAAGCTCGCCCTGCAGGGCGCCGTGCCGCCACTCGCCGCCGTAGCCGATGCCGCGCATCAGGAAGGTGGAGAGCGGCTCGAACCGCACGGTGGCGTCGCCGCCCTCGACTGGGATGGTCAGCGTCCCGCGCTCGGCATGGCGCAGGCCCTGGCGCAGCGGGGCCTCCATCGACGGCGCGTCGGCGTGCCAGCCGCCCTCCGGCCCCGCGCCGTCCGGCAGGATCACCGCGCGGGTGTTCCAGGGCTTGCCGTCCGGGTCGGCGTTGACGTGGAAGAAGACCGAGCGGTCGTCGAAATTCACGGGCGTCCACTGCCAGAAGAAGCCCGCGATCCCGCCGCCGGGCGTCGGCTGCGGATCGGGCGCGCCGACCGGCCGGATGCCCCACGAGCGGTCGCGGGTGCCGAGCCAGCCCGAGCAGTCGGTGCGCACCCCATCCACCTCGATCCAGCCCGAGACGAAGCAGTTCTGGGTCAGGCGCGTGTAGTCCATGAACAGCCGCGGCCCGTTGCGCTTGATGAAGCGGGGCTCCTCGATCGGGAAGGCGCGGCCCTCAAAGGTGAGCTCGCAGGCCAGGCCCTCGGCGCGCTCGACCGTCACCCTCAGACGCTGCAGGGGCTCCAGCACCTCGATGCGGACCGGCCCGACGCTCAGATCCATGCGCTCGAGGTTGAGGATGCGCGAGGCGTGCAGGCACCGCTGCGTCGCCCCGTCGGTGATCGAAAAGTGAGCGTCGGCGACGTTCAGCGCCGGGTAGACGCCAAAGGCCACGGCGGCGAACAGCCCGCCGTCCGGGGCATAGGCGTTGAAGAAGTAGCGGTCGTAGAAGTTGCGGTCTGACCCGGCGTAGGCGATCGGCTCGGGCGTCTGGTGGATCGGATAGTCGTCGCCGCGGGTCAGCATTGCGCCCCTCCAGAATGTCCCGCCGGTTGACGCGCCGTCAGCCTTGCCGGGCGGCGCCCGCGGGTATCAACTGGGCGCCAAGATAAGAAGAAAAGGGAGGCGTCGTCTGCGGTGACCTCGCGTCACCCGAAGGGACGGCGGGACCGCAATGAGCGTCATGACCAAGCAGGACCACCGCATTCCGGCCGCCTATGCCGAGACGCTGGTCACGCCGGCCGCCTACGCCGACGGCCGCATCCACGAGACCTACCGCTGGCTGCGCGCCAACCAGCCGTTCGGCCAGGCGGTGATCGACGGCTTCGACCCGTTCTGGGTGGCGACCAAGCACGCCGACATCCTCGAGATCAGCCGCCAGAACGACCTGTTCCACAACGGCGACCGCAACCCGGTGCTGACCACCAAGGCGATTGACCAGCAAGTCCGCGAGATGATGGGCGGCAGCCCGCACCTGCTGCGCACCCTGATCCACATGGATGCGCCCGACCACCTGAAGTACCGCACCCTGACCCAGGCATGGTTCATGCCGCCGAACCTCCGCAACATGGAGGAGCGCATCCGGGTGATCGCCCGGGCCGCCGTTGACCGCATGGCAGCGGCCGGCGGCGAGTGCGACTTCGTCAAGCAGATCGCCCTGCACTATCCGCTGCACGTGATCATGAGCATCCTGGGCGTGCCCGAAGAGGACGAGCCGCGGATGCTGCAGCTCACCCAGGAAATCTTCGGCGCCGCCGACCCTGAGCTGTCCCGGCACAAGGACACCGACTTCTCGGCCACCGCGCCGCAGAAGATCGACATCAGCGTCATCACCGACTTCTTCGAGTATTTCCGCGCGCTGTCGGCGCGCAAGCGCGCCCACCCGACCGACGACCTGGGCTCGGTGATCGCCAACAGCGTCATCGACGGCCAGCCGATCTCGGACTTCGAGGCGCTCAGCTACTACATCATCGTCGCCACCGCGGGCCACGACACCACCTCGTCCTCGACCGGCGGGGCGATGTGGGCCCTGGCCGAGAACCCGGGCGAGTTCGCGAAGCTCAAGGCCGATCCGTCGCTGATCCCCGGCCTGGTGGACGAGTCGATCCGCTGGACCACGCCCGTGAAGACCTTCATGCGCACGGTGACCGAGGACGTGGAGTTCGCCGGCCGGGCGCTCAAGAAGGACGACTGGCTGATGCTCTGCTACGCGTCCGGCAACCGGGACGAGGAGGTCTTCGAAGACCCGTACAAGTTCCGGATCGACCGCAAGCCCAACCGGCACGTCGCCTTCGGCTACGGCGCGCACCTGTGCCTGGGCCAGCACCTGGCCAAGATGGAGATGCGGATCCTCTGGGAAGAGATGATCCCGCGCTTGAGGTCGGTGGAGCTGGCCGGCGAGCCCGCCATGAGCGAGGCGGTGTTCGTCAACGGGCCCAAGCGCCTGCCCATCCGGTTCGAGATGCACTGAGCACGTCGAAGGTGTCGCATCCGCTGGAAGAGCGCCTCGCCGCCTATATCGCGGGGAAGATGCCCGACGCGCGCGGCGTCACGGTGTCGGGGCTCGAACGCATCTCGGGCGGCGCCAGCCGCGAGACCTACCGGTTCAGGCTGCGGTGGGACGGCGGTGAGCGGCCACTGATCCTGCGCCGCGACCCGCCGGCCAGCCTGATCGACACCGAACGCCGCGTGGAGTTCGAGGCCTACCGCGCGTTCTACGGCTCGGCCGTGCCGGTGCCCGAGATGCTGTGGCTGGAGGAGGACCCCGGCCCGCTGGACCATCCGTTCTTCGTCGCCGAGGAACTGACCGGCTTCCAGGCCTCGCCGCAGATGCTGCTGTCGGGCGCCTATGACGCAGTCCTGCCGCGCATCGCAGACCGCAAATGGACCGTCCTGGGAGAGATCGCCCGCGCCGATCCTGCTGCGCTCGGCCTGACGCAGGTCATGCCTGCGCCGGCGCTGGACGCCTGCTGGCGGCGCGAGCTGGACCACTGGGAGGCGCTGATCGACCGCGATGCGGACCAGCCCCTGCCGATCACGCGGGCCGCGATCCGCTGGCTGCGCGCCAACCCGCCGCCGCCGGCCCAGAAGCTCAGTGTCGTCCACGGCGACTACCGGACCGGCAACTTCCTGTTCGACGAGGCGGGCGGGATCCACGGCGTCCTGGACTGGGAGATGGCGCACCTGGGGGATCCGCTGGAAGACCTGGGCTGGAGCCTGCAGCCGGTCTGGAGCTTCGGCCGCGAAGGCCTGGCCGGCGGCCTTGTCCCGCCGGAACAGGCGGTGGCGATCTGGGAGCGGGCCAGCGGTCTGAAGGCGGACCCCGCTGCGCTCAAGTGGTGGACCCTGTTCAACTGCGTGAAGGGCCAGGGAATCTGGATCGGCAGCGCCAAGGCCTTCACCTCCGGCGGCAACAAGGCGCCGATCATGGTCTATCCGGCCTGGTGGCTGATCAACGCCCAGGACCGGGCGATGCTGAAGGTGATGGGCCGCCTATGACCCCGGAAGTCCCTGCCGTCCTGGCCGAACTCGCGGGCCTGCTCATGAAGAACGCCGACCCGGACGTGCCGCCCGCGGAGCGCGCCAGCGACCTGACGCTCTCGGCCATGCTGTTGATGGTCGCAGCGGAGACCTGGGATGGGGCGGCCCACGTGCTGGTCC
>NZ_JAPSKZ010000160.1 GCF_031181185.1 Phenylobacterium sp.
CAGTCAATACATAAACCCTTGAACGCCGGACTCAAGCCGCCACGTCTGTAGCGCTCACTACAGAAATGGAGGCACGATGATGCTCGAGAACAGGACGGCTCTGGTGACTGGCGGCAGCCGTGGGATCGGGGCGGCCATCGCCCGGCGGCTGGCGCGGGAGGGCGCGGACGTGGCGATCACCTACGCCGCCTCAGCGGCCGGGGCGCAGGCGGTGGCGGCGGAGATTCAGGCGATGGGCCGGCGCGGCCTGGCGATCCAGGCGGACGCCGCCGATCCCGCCGCCGCCGAGACCGCGGCCCAGGCGGTCGCCGACAGCTTCGGCCGGATCGACATCCTGGTGAACAACGCCGGGGTGTTCGTGGGCCAAGGCCAGCCGATGGGCGAGATTCCGCTGGAGGACTTCGACCGCACCATCGCGGTGAACCTGCGCGGCGTATTCCTGACGACCCAGGCGGCGCTCCGCCACATGGGCGAGGGCGGCCGGATCATCAGCATCGCCAGCAACCTGGCCGAACGGTCCCTCATGCCGGGCATGGCCGCCTACGTGACCAGCAAGGCGGCGCTCGTCGGCCTGACCCGCGCCATCGCGCGCGACCTCGGGCCTCGGGGGATCACCGCCAATGTCGTGAACCCGGGCTCGCACGAGACCGACATGAACCCTTCCGACGGGCCATCGTCGGACGCCCAGCGCGCGTTCATGGCGATCCCCCGCTACGGCGATCCCGCCGACCTGGCCGGCCTCGTGGCCTGGCTTGCTTCGCCCGAGGCGCGCTCGGTCACCGGAGCCTCCTTCCTGGTGGACAGCGGCGCCAACGCGTGACCGTGCCGGTCGGGCCGGCGCTGGCCTTCGCCACGGGCGCGATCGTCACGATCGAGTTCAGCGCCGCGGGCCTGCTGCCGGACCTGGCCGGCGGCCTCGGCGTCGGGCTGGCGGAGGCCGGCTGGTTGGCCAGCGGGTTCGCCTTCGCCTCGGCGGTCGCCGGTCCGCCCCTCACCGCCTGGGCCGACCGGTTCGACCGGCGCCTGGCCCTGACGGCCGTGCTGGCGCTGTTCGGCGCGACGAACCTGCTGGCCGCCGCCGCGCCGGACTTCCGCCTCTTGCTGGGGATCCGCATCCTGCAGGGCGCGGCGCTGCCGGCCTTCGTCAGCCTCGCCATCGCCGCGCTGGTGGCGGCCAGGCCCGGCGAGCCGCAGGGCCGAAGCCTCGCCCAGCTGAACGCCGGCGTGGTGGCCGGCGCGGTGGTGGCCCTGCCGGCGGCGGTGCTGCTCGCCGGCCGGCTCGACTGGCGGGCCTGTTTCGCCGCCCTGGGGCTGCTGGCGCTCCTCGCCGCGGCCCTGGTATGGCGCGCGGCCCCCGCAGGTCGCGCCTCGCCAGCGGCAGACGGTGAGGCTTGGGCTGTTCTGCGGCGTCCCGGCGTCTTCGGCCATCTGGCGCTGTCGGCGCTGGTCTTCACCGCCCTCTTCTGCAGCTACACCTACCTGACGGCGTACCTGGCCCGGGTCGCCGGCCTGTCTCCGGCGGGCGTCGCGCTGATCCTGGCGCTGTTCGCCGCGGCGGGCCTGGCTGGCAACCTCCTGATGGGTCGGCTTCCCGACGCCGCGGCGCTCGCCGCCACCGCTGCGGCCATGCCGGTCTTCGCCCTGGTCATGGCGGGCGTGGCGGCCAGCAAGGGCGCTCTGCCTGCCGTCGGAATGCTCATCCTCGCCTGGGGCGGGCTGCACGCGGGCCTGTTCGTCGCCTGCCAGACGCGGCTGCTCACCGCAGCCCCGGCGGCGCCGGCCTTCGCCAGCTCGCTCAACATCGCCGCGTCCAACGTCGGGATCGCGCTCGGCGCCCTGATCGGCGGCGGGCTTGCCGAAACGGGCGGCCTCACCACGCCCATGTGGGGCGCGGCGGGCCTGGGTCTGCTCGCCGCAGGACTGGCCCTGGCGCTGGGCGCCGTCAGCCTGCGGGCTGCTCCTCGTCGTCCGAGAAGCCCATGATGTGGAAGCCGGCGTCGACGTGGATGCACTCGCCGGTGGTCGATTTGCCGAGGTCTGACAGCAGCCACAGCGCGCAGCCGGCGACGCCCTCCATCGAGGTGTCCTCCTTCATCGCGCTGAGCGAGCGGCCCTTGGCCAGCATGCCGCGGCCGCCCGAGATCCCGGCCAGCGACAGGGTCTTCATGGCGCCCGGCGAGACCGCGTTCACCCGGATCCCCTTCGGGCCCAGGTCGCGGGCGGCGTAGCGCACCGCCGCCTCCAGCGCCGCCTTCGCCACCCCCATGGTGTTGTAGTTCGGGATCGCCCGCTCCGAGCCCATGTAGGTCAGCGTGATGATCGAGCCGCCGGTCTCCGGCATCATCGCCGCGGCGCGCCGGGCGCAGTCCACGAAGCTGAACGCCGAAATGTTCATCGCCCGCAGGAAGCCCTCGCGGGTGGTGTTGTCGACGAAGCTGCCCTTCAGCTCGTCCTTGTTGGCGAAGGCGATGGCGTGGACGAAGAAGTCGATCTGGCCGAAGGCGTCCTTCACCGTCTGGAAGGCGGCGTCCATGGCCGCGTCGTCCGTGACGTCGACCGGCGCCACCACCTTGACCCCGATCTCGTCGGCCAGCGGCTGGACCCGGCGTTCCATGCCCGGCAGGTGCAGGAAGGCGATCTCGGCGCCCTGGGCGGCCAGCTGCCGGGCGATGCCCCAGGCGATCGACTGGTGGTTCGCCACCCCCGTGACGACGCCCTTCTTGCCCTTCATCAGGGTCCCGGTCGGCATCTGATAGTCGTCGGCCACGTGTCTCTCCCTTCGTGGTCGTGATCTCGCGCGGGTTTAGGCCCTTCGGGGCCGTGGTGTCACCCCCGCCGCAGTTCGGCGGGATCGAAGCCCGCCTCGCGCACCTTCGCTTCCCAGCGCGCCAGCGCCCGCTCGTAATAATCGAAGATGCACGGATCGCAGCCGCGGTGGCAGCACTCGTAGTCCTCCGGCTCGGCCGGAGGCGCGGGCACGCCGGGCGGGAGCTCGGGCAGGGTCAGACCCGGGCCATCACCAGGCAGCCGTTCGTGCCGCCGAAGCCGAAGCTGTTGCTCATCACCGTCTCGAGCTGGCGGTCTTCGCGCTGGCGCACGATCGGCAGGTCGGCGAAGGCCGGATCCAGGTTCTCGATGTGGGCGCTCTCGGCGACGAAGCCGTTGTTGAGCATCAGCAGGCTGTAGATCGCCTCCTGCGCCCCCGCCGCGCCCAGGCTGTGGCCCGTCAGGGACTTGGTCGAGGAGATCAGCGGGGCGTTGTCGCCGAAGACGGCGCGGACCGCCTCCATCTCCTTGATGTCGCCCACCGGCGTCGAGGTGCCGTGCGGGTTCAGGTAGTCGATCTTCCGGCCGCCGGTGGTCTCCATCGCCAGCTTCATGCAGCGCTGGGCGCCCTCGCCCGACGGCGCGACCATGTCGAAGCCGTCGGAATTGGCGGCATAGCCCACGATCTCGCCATAGATCTTCGCGCCGCGCGCCTTGGCCCGCTCGTATTCCTCGAGAACCACGATCCCCGCGCCGCCGGCGATGACGAAGCCGTCGCGGTCGGCGTCATAGGCGCGGCTCGCCTTGGCCGGGGTGTCGTTGAACTTCGAGCTCATGGCGCCCATGGCGTCGAAGAGCACGCTGAGGGTCCAGTCCAGCTCTTCCGTGCCGCCGGCGAACACCACGTCCTGCTTGCCCATCAGGATCTGCTCGTAACCGGTGCCGATGCAGTGGGTGGAGGTGGCGCAGGCCGAGCTGATCGAGAAGTTCAGGCCGCGGATCTTGAACCAGGTGGCCAGCGTCGCCGACGGGCCCGAGCTCATGGCCTTGGGCACGGCGAACGGCCCGACGCGCTTGGGGCCGCGCTCCCTGGCCGTCTGGGCGGAATCGATGATCGCGCGGGTCGACGGACCGCCCGAGCCTACGATCAGACCGGTCCGCTCGTGGCTGATCTCGGACTCCTCGAGGCCTGAGTCGGCGATCGCCTGCTCCATGGCGATGTGGCCGAAGGCGGTGCCCTGGGCGAGGAAGCGCGCGGCTCTGCGGTCGACCATCGCTTCCCAGTCGATCTGGGGCGCGGCGTGCACCTGGCACCGGAAGCCCAGTTCGGCGTACTCGGGCGCGGCGCTGATCCCGGATTTCGCTTCTCGCAACGAGGCCAGCACCTCGTTGGCGTTGTTGCCGATGGACGAGACGATGCCCATCCCGGTGACGACGACCCGACGCATAGTTCCCTTCCGTTACACGGCTTCTTCTAGGGCCGCTGATAGAGGCCAACCCGAAGGTCGGACGCGGTGTAGATCGGCTTCCCGTCAGCCTCGAGCACGCCGTCGCCGATGCCCATGACCAGGCGACGATTGATGACGCGCTTCATCTGGATCTTGTAGGTGACGAGCTTGATGTCAGGCGTCACTTCGCCGGCGAACTTCACCTCGCCGCAGCCTAGGGCGCGGCCGCGGCCCTTGCCGCCAATCCAGCCCAGGTAGAAGCCCACCAGTTGCCACAAGGCGTCGAGGCCCAGGCTGCCCGGCATGACGGGGTCGCCCAGGAAGTGGCAGTCGAAGAACCAGAGGTCCGGACGGATGTCGAACTCGGCCTCGATATAGCCCAGGCCGAACTCGCCGCCGTTGTCGTCGATGTGCGTCAGGCGGTCGAAGAGCAGCATCGGCGGCGCAGGCAGCTGCGCATTGCCGGGGCCGAACATCTCGCCCCGCGCGCAGGCCATGAGCTCTTCGAAGCTGTATTGGCTCTTGGCTTTGACCGGGCTCATTGGATCATCCGTATGCATTTCAGGCCTGCGCCCTATCAGAGCCCGGCCGGCGCCTCAACGGCATTGCGCCCGTTCCGCCGTGCCCCACAGGGCTCCTTCTCGCACCCAGCCGGTGGCCCGATCCGCCTTCACCCGGCACCAGCCCTTCTGACAACGCACCAGGGACGCCAAGGATCGGCTGCCCAGATAGGCGACGGTTTCGCTGCCGGGCTTGGGCTTCTTGGATAGCGGCTGCGGCCGGGCCTGCAGGTTCATCACCGAACGGCGGCCGTCGGTGACCCGCTTGTGCACCCAGGCCAGGCCGCCCTCCGGATCGCACACCCGGCGCCACTCGGCGGTTTCGGCGACCACCTGCACCGGCAGGCCCTTGGTGCGGTAGACCCAGAGCAGCCGGTGGTCGTCGCCGGGCCCGGCCCGGGCGTTCACCTTGCCGAATTTCAGCGTCACATAGCGCGGCACCGGCAGGCCGGACGGCGTCGGCCGGTCCGCAGCCAGGGCTGCGCCGGCCACCGTCAGATTGAGGACCAGGCTCGCCGCCACCCCCAACGCCGCAAACTTCGGCGCCCCCGCGCCTTGCACCTTCACGCCTTCGCCTCGCCTTGGCCGCTGGTGGGCCCTTTGCTAAGGGTCTCGTCAGACCGCGCGCTGCGACGCGCGCGGCGCAACGACTGTCCCCTTTTCAGTTCGCATCCAGCAATTTGCAAGAATGGCCGCCCGCAAGCCGAAAGTCATCGTCACGCGCAAGCTTCCGGACTCGGTCGAGACCCGGATGCGGGAGCTGTTCGACACCGAGCTGAACGTGACCGATCAGCCGATGAGCCGCGAGGCGCTGATCGACGCAGTCCGGCGCGCCGACGTGCTGGCGCCGACCATCACCGACGACATCGACGCCGAGCTCCTGTCGCACGCCGGCGAGAAGCTGAGGCTGATCGCGAACTTCGGCGCGGGCGTGGACCACATCGACGTGGCCGCCGCAATCGCGCGCGGCCTGACCGTCACCAACACGCCGGGCGTGCTGACCGAGGACACCGCCGACCTGACCATGGCCCTGATGATGGCGGTGGGGCGGCGGATCGTAGAGGGCGCGAACGTGGTCCAGGCGGGCGAATTCCGTGGCTGGGCGCCGACGTGGATGCTGGGCCGGCGGGTGACCGGCAAGCGGCTGGGGATCATTGGCCTGGGCCGCATCGGCTCGGCCGTCGCCCGGCGGGCCAAGGCCTTCGGCCTGCAGATCCACTACCACAACCGCAAGCGCGTCAGCCCTCGGATCGAGGAGGAGCTGGAGGCGACCTACTGGGACAGCCTCGACCAGATGCTGGCGCGGATGGACATCGTCTCGGTGCACTCGCCGCACACGCCGGCGACCTACCACCTGCTCTCGGCGCGCCGGCTGAAGCTGCTGCAGCCGCACGCGATCATCATCAACACCGCCCGCGGCGAGATCATCGACGAGGACGCCCTGGCCGACCTGCTGGCCCAGGGCAAGATCGCCGGCGCCGGCCTCGACGTCTTCGAGTTCGAGCCGGCCATCAATCCCAAGCTGCTGAAACAGCCGAACGCCGTCCTGCTGCCGCACCTGGGCTCGGCCACCGTCGAAGCCCGGGTGGACATGGGCGAGAAGGTGATCATCAACATCAAGACGTGGATGGACGGCCACCGCCCGCCCGACCGCGTCCTGCCGCAGATGCTCTAGGCGGCGCCGCACACCGGACATTCCGGGTCGCCGGCCACCCGCACGGTCCGGGTCTCGGCGGCCAGCGCGTCGTAGATCATCAGCCGGCCGGCCAGCGGGTCGCCCGCGCCGGTGACCAGCTTGATCGCCTCCAGGGCCATCATGGACCCGATCACGCCGGCCAGGGCGCCCACCACGCCCACGGCGACGCAGGTCTCGGCGTCGGGGGGAACCTCGGGCACCAGGCAGCGGTAGCAGGGCTGGCGGCCGAACACGCCCACCTGCCCGGTCCAGCGGCCGATCGCGCCGGAGACCAGCGGCTTGCCGTGGCGCACGCAGGCCTCGTTGACCAGGAACCGGACCCCGAAGTCGTCGGTGCCGTCCAGGACGAGGTCGACGCCATGAACCAGCTCGTCGGCGTTGGCGGACTCGAAGGCGCCGTGGAAGCCGGCGACGAAGACATGCGGGTTCAGCGCGTGCAGCCGGTCGGCGGCGGCGTCGACCTTCGGCCGGCCGAGGTCGTCCTCGGCGTAGATCACCTGGCGCTGCAGGTTCGAGCGGTCCACCTCGTCGGGATCGGCCAGGATGATGGTCCCGACGCCCGCGGCGGCCAGGTACATCGACACCGGCGCGCCCAGGCCGCCGGCCCCCACGATCAAGACGCTGGCGGCCTTCAGCTTCTGCTGGCCGGGACCGCCCACCTCGCGCAGCACCAGGTGCCGGGCGTAGCGCTCGATCTCTTCGTCGGTGAAAGTCATGACTTAGTCCCGTCTCGCTTGACCTGGCGAGCCGCCCTGCTCACATCGCGCCGATGTCGAATAGCGCAGCCTTTCCAGATTGGCACGGCACCACGATCCTCGCCGTGCGGAAGAACGGCAGGACCGTCGTCGCCGGCGACGGCCAGGTCTCCATGGGCCAGACGGTGGTCAAGGGCACGGCAAGGAAGGTGCGCCGCCTCGCCGGCGGGCGGGTCATCGCCGGCTTCGCCGGCTCCACTGCCGACGCCTTCACCCTGATCGAGCGCCTCGAGGCCAAGCTGGAGCAGTATCCCGAGCAGCTGGCGCGGGCCTGCGTCGACCTGGCCAAGGACTGGCGGACCGACCGCTACCTGCGGCGGCTGGAGGCCATGCTGATCGTGGCCGACAAGGACTCCATCTTCACGGTGACCGGCGTCGGCGACGTGCTGGAGCCCGAGCACGGCGTCGCCGCCATCGGCTCGGGCGGCAACTTCGCCCTGGCCGCGGCCAGGGCGCTCGTTGACGTGGCCGACCTGGACGCCGAGGCGGTGGCGCGCCGCGCCATGGCCATTGCGGCCGAGATCTGCGTCTACACCAACGGGGAGCTGACGGTTGAAGTGCTTTAGCGTCGCGGCAGCGGCGGCCCTCCTGGCCGGTTCGGCCCTGGCGAAGGATATCGATCCCGCGCCGGTCGTGGCCGCCGAGCGGGCCTTCGCGGCCGACGGGCTGGAGCTCGGGATCCAGGGCAGCTTCTACAAGCACTCCGCGCCGACCGGGATCGTCTTCGCGCCCGAGCCGAAGCTCGCCAAGGCGGTCTACGAGAAGCCGCAGCCGAAAGGGCCGCCGCTGGTCTGGTGGCCGTTGTGGGCCGGCATCGCCCGCTCAGGCGACCTCGGCTTCACCACCGGTCCCTACACCTTCGACGGCCAGCCGCGGGCCTGGTACTTCACCGTCTGGGCCAAGCAGCCCGACGGCGGGTGGAAATGGCTGTTCGACGGCGGCCCGCCCAGCAGCACCGCGGGGGCGGCGCCGAAGGACTCGCCCGTCGCCTATGCCCGCCTCTCCGAGCGCCAGGCCGGCTCCGCCGCCAAGGCCATGGGCGAGGTCACCCGGGTCGAGGCCGAGCTGCACGCCAAGGCCAGGACCGAC
>NZ_JAPSKZ010000002.1 GCF_031181185.1 Phenylobacterium sp.
CGACGCCATAGGCCCTCAGCGTTTCGGCGCCGCCCCAGCGCAGCCAGGCGCGGTTCGCCTCGGGCGCGTCCAGGAAGTCGAGCATGGCCTGCTCGTGATTGCCCTTCAGCAGCCGCACCTCGAGGTCCGGCCGGCGCTTCAGCCAGATCAGCGCCTCCACGACCTTGGCCGACTCCGGGCCACGGTCGACGTAGTCGCCCAGGAAGATCAGGATCGGTCGCCGCCCGCGGGCGCGCGCGGCCGAGTCCGCGGCGATCCTCGCCAGCAGCGCCTTCATCTGCTCGTAGCAGCCGTGGACGTCGCCCACGGCATAGACCAGCTCTCCCTCGGCGCCTGCGGTCACGTGTCGGACCCTCGCGAGAGGCGATCGAGGTCGCGGGCCATGGCGCGGTAGCCGTAGATCACCTTCGCGGGCTGGTCGTCGGCCCGGTGGCGCAGGCTGGCCCAACGGCTTCGGTAGTTCACCAGGGTGCTGCGCGAGACGCCCGCGCGCACGGCCCGGTCGTAGGCGGCGCGCAGCGAGCGGTCCGCGGCCATCACCTGCGGATAGGCGCAGCGCGCCTCGGCCGCGCGCGTCAGGCCGTTGCAGGCGTAGCCGCCCGAGCGTCGGCGCTCGGCCGAAGCCTTCCGGACGGACGTTCGCGCGGCGGCCCTCTTTGGCTCGACCTTGGCTTCCGTGGCGCGTGGCGAGGCGGGCGTGGGCGCCGGCGTCGCAGCGAGAGGCGTGGTCGCTGCGAGTGTCGTCGTGGGTGGCGTGGTCACCGGCGGCACGTCGATGCGCGCGACCTGCTGCGCCTGCGGCGCCGGCTGGACCTCGGCCTTCGAAGTCGGCTTGGTCAGGAAGGCGCCCAGGGCCAAGCCGGCCAGGGCGGTGGCCACCATGGCGCCGACCTGCGCCGGTCGCCGTTCGCGTCGTGCGACCGCCGCGGCGGCGAAACTGCGCACGCGACCTGGGCGCAGCACCTCGGGCGCCGCGGGCGCCGGCTGGAAGATGGTTTCGAGATCGGCCGACACGGCGCGCGCCAGCGCCGGATCGGGCCCCGCCGCAGCGGTCTGGTCCATGGGTGCTCCGTCAGCCCAGCGACGGCCACGCCGCCGCAGCGCTAGGAATGCGTGTGGTCCCGCTTCGATCCCGAGCTCACGAAGACGAGATGCGGGCCGCCGGACAAGGTCGATCCGGTCGCCGAATGCCGGTAGGACATCGGCGAGATGACCGACAACGCCACGCCCGCCACCGCTTCACCCAACAACCTCGTAGGCGTGGCGATCCTCGCAGGCTTCCTGGCGGCGGGCGCAGGTCTCGCGGCCGCCGCATCTCCCGCGACCTTGGGCCCCCTCACCTTCGCCTTCGTATTCCTGGGCTGGATCCTCGCGGTGATGGCACACGAGTTCGGCCATGCGCTGACCGCCTACCTCGCCGGCGACCACACGGTGCGGGACAAGGGCTATCTGTCGTTCGATCCGCGCCGCTATGGCGACGTGGGGACCAGCCTGGTCATCCCGCTGATCGCGCTCGCGCTGGGCGGCATCGGGTTTCCCGGCGGCGCCGTCTATCTGCGTCACGACCTGATGCGCAGCCCCGGCTGGCGGGCGGCGGCCTCACTGGCGGGCCCCGGCGCGACGTTGGTCATGCTGATCCTCCTGGCCCTGCTGTCCCGCCTCGGTTGGCCGGCGCCGCTTGGCGACGCCGTGGCGCTGTTGGCGTTCCTCCAGGCGACGGCGCTGATCCTCAACCTGCTGCCGATCCCCGGCCTCGACGGCTTCGGCGCGATCCGCCCGTTCCTGCCGAAGTCGTGGAACCCGGCCTTGCACAAGGCCGAGGGAGTTTCGATGATCCTGCTGATCGCCGCCCTGCTGCTCGTTCCCGGCTTCGGCGGCGCGTTCTTCGGCTTCGCGGCCGACATCGCGGAGGCGTTCGGCGTCTCGCGTCTGGCCGTCGTCCAGGGATTCGACGCCTTCCAGTTCTGGCGCTGATCATCTTTCGGCAAGCTTTCGCCGGTTAGCTGCGGCATGCTGGAACAGACGATGAACGCGATTCGACCCGTCCGCATCCTGGGGCTCGATCCCGGCCTGCGCCGCACCGGCTGGGGCGTGGTGGCGTGCGAGGGCGCGCGGCTGATCCACGTGGCCCACGGCGTGATCGCGCCCAAGGACACCCTGCCCTTCGCCGAACGGCTGCTGTTCCTGCTGGCGGGGATCGAGGCGGTGATCGCCGAGCACGCGCCCGACGAGGCCGCGGTCGAAGAAACGTTCATGAACGACAACGCCCGCTCGGCCCTGAAGCTGGGACATGCGCGCGCCATGGCCCTGGTGGCCCCCGCCCGCGCCGGCCTCCCCGTCGCCGAATATGCCGCGACCGTGGTCAAGAAGGCGGTCGTCGGGGCCGGCGGCGCCGACAAGGCCCAGGTCGGCTGGATGATCGCCCGCCTGCTGCCCACCGCCGGCAAGACCACGTCCGACGCCGCCGACGCGCTGGCCGTCGCCATAACCCACGCCCACGCTAGGACCGCCCGCCGCGTCGCCTGAGGGGCGGACAAATCCCCGTGTCCGAGGTTTCCCCTCGCGTGTACGCACGGTAGGTCACGGGAACGCATGCCGAACGTGATTCGCCCCCTCTCGAACCTGGAGCGCACGCCTTGATCGGACGCCTGCGCGGCATCGTCGCCGAGGTCGGCGAGGAAGAGGCCCTGATCGACGTCATGGGCGTGGGCTATGTCGTCCGCTGCGGCGCGCGCACCCTGTCGCGCCTGCCGCCGGTGGGCGAGGAAACGGTCGTCCACGTCGAGAGCGTGTTCGGTGAGCAGACGGGCGTCACCCTCTATGGGTTCCTGGGCCGCGACGAACGCCGGGCGTTCGTGATCCTGCGCACCATCCAAGGCGTCGGGCCCAAGGCGGCGCTGTCGGTGCTGGACGTGCTGCCGCCGCCGGAACTCGCCGCCGCCGTCGCCCGCGAAGACAAGGCGGCGGTGGCCCGCGCCAACGGCGTCGGCCCCAAGCTCGCCCAGCGGATCGTCGTCGAGCTGAAGGACAAGCCGATCTCGGACGGCCCCGTCGCGGCCTTCCACGCCCAGATCTCTTCGCCGCAGCCAATCAAGGTGTCCGCCGCCGGCGAGGCCGTCGCCGCGCTGATGGGACTTGGCATCGCCGAGCCGCAGGCCCGCCGCGTCGTCGAGAGCGCCGCCCTGCGCCTGGGTGAAGAGGCCGAGCCGCCGGCGCTCATCAAGGCCGCCCTGCAGGAGCTGGGGCGATGAGCCGGCTCGTCTCGGGCGAACCCGGTGCGTTCGAGCCGGCCGACCGGGCGCTGCGCCCGCAGACGCTGGCCGAGTTCGTCGGGCAGCAGCAGGCGAAGGCCAACCTTTCGGTCTTCATCGACGCCGCCCGCAACCGCGGCGAGGCCCTGGACCACGTGCTGCTGTTCGGGCCGCCCGGCCTGGGCAAGACGACGCTCGCGCAGATCGTCGCCCGCGAACTGGGCGTGAACTTCCGCGCCACCTCGGGACCCGTTCTGGCCAAGGCCGGCGACCTCGCGGCCATCCTGACCAATCTCGAGCCGCGTGACGTCCTCTTCATCGACGAGATCCATCGGCTCGCCGCCAACGTGGAGGAGATCCTCTATCCGGCGATGGAGGACCACGTCCTGGACCTGGTGATCGGCGAGGGGCCGTCGGCGCGTTCGGTGCGCATCGACCTCGCGCCGTTCACGCTGGTGGCGGCGACCACCCGCGCGGGTCTGCTGGCGACGCCGCTGCGCGACCGCTTCGGAATCCCCATCCGGCTGGAGTTCTACACCCACGACGAGCTGTCCAAGGTGCTGCTGGGCGCCGCCAAGAAGATGGGCGCGCCGCTGGACCCGACGGGCGCCGCCGAGATCGCCGCCCGCGCCCGAGGCACCCCCCGCGTCGCCGGCCGCCTGCTGCGCCGGGTCCGGGATTTCGCCGCGGCCGACGGCGCCGCCGTGATCGATCGCAAGGCCGCGGCCGCCGCGCTCGCCCGGCTCGAGGTCGACGAACAGGGGCTGGACTCCCTGGACCGCCGCTACCTGCGCGCCCTTATCGAGAACTATGCGGGCGGCCCAGCCGGCGTCGAGACCCTGGCCTACGCGATCGCCGAAGCCCGCGACGCGGTGGAAGACGTCATCGAGCCCTTCCTGCTGCAGCAGGGCTTCATCCAGCGCACGCCGCGCGGCCGCATGGCCTGCGCCAAGGCCTACGAGCACCTCGGTCTTCAAGCGCCGAAGGGAGCGGCCCCGCCGGCCGACCTGTTCGACCAATGAACGCCACCGAGCCCACCGCCGGCTGGCTGGAAGGCCGTGAGCACGTCCTGCCGGTGCGCATCTATTACGAGGACACCGACTTCACCGGCGTCGTCTACCACGCCAACTACCTGCGCTATTTCGAGCGTGGGCGGAGCGACTTCCTGCGGGTCTGCGGCGTCAGCCACACGGCGCTGGCGGAACTGCCTGAGCCGGCCGCCTTCGCCGTCACGCACATGGCCATCGACTTCAAGCGCGCCGCGCGGGTCGACGACGCGCTGACGGTGCGCACGACCTACGACGCCGTGAAGGGCCCGCGACTCTTTGTCAGCCAGCGCATCCTGCGCGGCGACGAGCTCATCGCCCAGGCCCAGGTGGAGGCCGCCTGCATCAGCCTGGACGGCCGCGCGCGGCGCCCGCCGCCAGGTCTTGTCGAACAGCTCAAGCCGCTGTTTTCAGCGCCATAAGTTCGCCACCGAACCCCGCCAAGCACCACCGAAAGACCCGAAGAGAAGGACCTCGATGGACCCGGCCGCCGTCACTCCCGAGAGCTTCAACGCCGTAAACCTGTTCATGCAGGCCGACTGGGTCGTGAAGCTGGTCATGGTGGCCCTCGCGGCGGCCTCGCTGTGGTCCTGGACGATCATCCTGGACAAGCTGTTCCGGTTCGCCGCCCTGAACCGCGAGGCCACCAAGTTCGAGGACCAGGTCGCCTCGGGCCGCAGCCTCGAGGACATCGCCGCCGAGGCCGGCGAGCGCCCCCGCCACGCCCTGCCCCGCATGCTGCAGGGCGCGCTGAAGGAATGGCGCGACGCCCGCCAGAAGGGCCAGGCCTCGGAAGGCCAGGTCGCTTTCCTGATCCAGCGCATCGACCGGCACCTGGACGCCACCATCGCGCGTGAGAGCTCGCGGGTGGAGAGCGGCCTGGGCGCGCTCGCCATCGTCGCCACCGCCTCGCCGTTCGTGGGCCTGTTCGGCACGGTCTGGGGGATCATGAACTCGTTCCAGGCGATCGCCATCCAGAAGAACACCTCGCTGGCGATCGTCGCCCCCTCCATCGCAGAGGCCCTGTTCGCGACGGCCATCGGCCTGGTGGCCGCCATCCCCGCCTACATCGCCTTCAACGCCTTCAGCACTTCGGCCGGCAAGTACACGGCCCGCCTGGAAGGCTTCGCCGACGACCTGTCGACCGCCATCCAGCGCCGCCTGGCGGAGCGCGCGTAGATGGCGCTCTCGGCCAACGACGCCTTCGCTGCGGGCGGCGGGGCCAAGCGCCGCCGCCGTTACGGCCGCGGCCGGCGCGGGGCGCTATCCGAGATCAACGTCACGCCGCTCGTCGACGTGATGCTCGTGCTGCTGATCGTCTTCATGATCTCCGCGCCGCTCCTGACCGCCGGCGTGCCCGTCGAGCTGCCGAAGACCGAGGCGGGCGCCATGCAGGACCAGCCCGAGCCGATCACCCTGTCGATCCGCGCCGACGGCGGCATCTACGTCGGCGAGGACCCCGTGCCCTTCGCCACGCTGGCCCCGCGCCTGCAGGCCATGACCGAGGGCGACACCAAGCGGCCGATCTACGTCCGCGCCGACGGGCGCGCGACCTATGAGGTGGTGGCCCAGGTGATGGCGTCGCTCTCCACGTCCGGCTTCACGACCATCAACCTGATCACGGACACCGGCGGGCCGTCCTCCGGCATCGAGGAGCCGGCCGGCCCGTGAGGCGGATCGAGGTCTCTCCTGCGGCTATCGGCTCGCTCGCGTTGCACGCGGGCGTGGCCGCCGCGCTGATGATCTCCTGGGGCGCCCGCGACCTGAAGGTGGGCGCCGTCACGCCGGTGACCATCGTCTCCAGCGCGCCTGACCTCGACACGCGTCCCGCCATCGAAGGCCCGACGGAGCAGACCGCGCTCACCGAGACGCCCACGCCGGACGCGCCCGTGACGCCTCAGCCGCCGACGCCGCAACCGACGCCGCCCACACCGGCGCCGCCGACGCCCACGCCCAAGGTGGCGCCGACGCCGAAGGCCGCGCCGCCAACGCCGGCCCCCAAGCCGGCGCCTCCCCAGAAGAGCGCACGCCCGGCCACCAAGCAGGCCGACAGCCAGGACTTCTTCGCCAGCCTGGAGCAGACCCTGTCCAAGGCGCCGCGGGGCGCCAACCGCCCCGCCACCTCGCCCACGCCGCGCAACACGGCAGGCTCGGGCCTAGCCGCCGGCGCCGACATGCAGGGCCTCGTGCAGGAGCTGCAGCGCCGCTGGAACCCGAACTGCGAGGTGGAGGGCGGCCGCGACGTGGTCGTCCGCGTCGTCTTCAACATTGGCTCGGGCGGCCAGCTGGTCGGCCAGGTGACCTCCGAAATCCGTCAGGGAGGCAATTCGGCCGTCGCCCGGACGTCCGCCGAACGCGCCGAACGCGCCGTCTACGCCGCTTCGCCTTTCCGTGGCCTGTCGCGCGACTACTATGGTCAGCGCATCGCCGTGAACTTCAACGCCCGGGAGGCCTGCGCCGCCCGATGACGAACACCTTCCGGAGCCTATCCATGCGGCTGAAGCCCCTGATGCTCGCGCTCGTCTGCCTCTTCGCGATCGGCCTCACAGCGCCGGCCGCGCGGGCCGAGATCGAGGTCAACGTCAACCGCGGCGACGTCCAGCCGCTGCCGATCGCGGTGCCCGCTTTCGGCGGCCAGCAGGGCGCGGACATCGCCCAGGTCATCAGCGCCAATCTCCAGCGTTCGGGCCTGTTCCGGCCGCTGGACCCGGCGAGCTTCGTCGAGCGCGACCTGAACGCGGCGGTCCAGCCGCGCTTCGCCGACTGGAAGCAGATCAACGCCCAGGCGCTGGTGAACGGGCAGGTGACCGTCGAGGGCGGCCGGCTGCGGGTCGACTTCCGGCTGTGGGACGTCTTCGCCGAACAGCAGCTCTTGGGCCTGCAGTTCACCTCCAGCCCCGAGAACTGGCGCCGCGTCGCCCATAAGATCTCGGACGCCGTCTATGAGCGGCTGACGGGGGAAAAAGGCTATTTCGACACCCGCGTGGTGTTCGTCGCCGAGAGCGGCCCGCGGGCGAAGCGGGTGAAGCGGCTGGCCATCATGGACCAGGACGGCGCCAATCCCAGCTACCTGACCGACGGCTCGTACATCGTCATGACGCCCAGGTTCTCCTCGAACAGCCAGGAGATCACCTACATGTCGTTGCGGCCCGAGGGCTCGTCGATCTACCTCTTCAACCTCGAGACCGGCCGGCGCGAGAGCCTGGGCAGCTTCCAGGGCATGGTGTTCGCCCCGCGCTTTTCGCCCGACGGCGGCCGCGTGGCGTTCTCGGTCGAGCGCGGCGGCAACAGCGACATCTTCGTAATGAGCTTGTCCAGCCGATCGAGCACCCGCCTGACGTCCGACCCTTCGATCGACACCTCGCCGTCGTTCTCGCCGGACGGCCAGCGGATCGTCTTCAACTCGGACCGTTCGGGCTCGCCGCAGCTCTACATCATGGGCGCCGACGGCTCGAACCCCCGCCGGATCTCCTTCGGCCAGGGGCGCTACACCACGCCCGTCTGGAGCCCCACGGGCGAGTTCATCGCCTTCACCAAGCAGGTGGGCGGCCAGTTCCACATCGGGGTGATGCGGCCCGACGGCTCGGACGAGCGCCTCCTGACCTCCAGCTACCTGGACGAGGGCCCGACCTGGGCGCCGAACGGCCGCGTGCTGATGTTCTCGCGCGAGACGCCCGGCGGCGCGCCCAGGCTGTGGAGCGTGGACGTCACCGGCCGGGTGTTGCAGCCGATGCCCTACCCCGGCTCCGGATCGGACCCCGCCTGGTCGCCGCTGCTGAACTAGCTTGCGCCCAAATCCCGCCCGATAGACCCTGACTATGAAACCGAACCCGAAATGCGAGGAGACTTGAGGATGGTTGGAAGCGTGAACAGGAGCACGGCGCTCCGCCTGGCGCTGGTCGCCGTGGCCGCCGCGTCCGTGGCCGCCTGCGGCAGCCGGCCCAAGCCGAAGTTCGACACGGCGCCGCCGACCACCCCGCCGCCGGCCGCCTCCGAGGGCGTCAACACCCCGCCGCCCGTGGGCGAGCAGCCGCTGTCCGCCGTGCCGGGTTCGGCTCAGGACTTCGTCGTCAACGTCGGCGACCGGGTCTACTTCGACCTCGACAGCCACGACGTCCGCGACGACGCCCGTCCGCTCCTCGACGCCCAGGCGAACTGGCTGCGGCGTTACGGCAGCGTGCGCGTCCGCATCGAAGGCAATGCGGACGAACGCGGCACCCGCGAGTACAACCTGGCCCTCGGCGCGCGGCGCGCCAACGCGGTGCGCGACTACCTGGTGTCGCGCGGCGTCACCAGCGACCGCATCTCGACCATCTCGTTCGGCAAGGAACAGCCCCTGGATCCGGGCACGAGCGAGGAGGCCTACCAGAAGAACCGCAACGCCCGCACCGCCATCGTGAGCGGCGCGCGCTAAGAGGCCTGACCGATGTCGCGTAGCCGCTTCGTCCTTCCCGCGCTGGCGTTCGCCGTCCTTGCGACGGCGGCGCCCGCGTCGTCCCAGACGCCCCTGCCGGCCACCCCGGCCGAGGATCCGCTCGACGCCCGCGACGCCCGTCGCGTTGAGCGCATGGAGAAGGTCGTCCGCGAGCTGCGCGCCATCGTCTTCCAGCTGCGCGACACCGGAAAGCCGGTCGTCGTGCAGCCGGCCGACACCGACGCGCGGATGGAGGAGCTCTCCGGCCGCCTCGCCGACCTGGAGCAGACCCTGCGCCGCCTGAACGGCACGCTCGAGACCGCCACCTTCGAACTCGACCAGGCCAAGCGCGACAACGCTTTGCTGAAGACCCAGGTGCAGGGCCTGTCCGAGAAGCTGGCCGCCATGGAGCAGGCCGCCGCCCCGCCGGCCCCGTCGGCGGGCGTCACACCGGCCGCGGTGGGCGATCCGACGGAGGCCTTCACCCGCGCCCGGCAACTGATGCTGGCCGGCGACTACGACGGCGCCGAAGCCGCCTTCGCCGCTTTCGTCGAGACCTATCCCGACCACCAGCGCACGGCCGAGGCCCGCTACTGGCTGGGCAAGACGCTCAGCGTCCGCGGCGCCCACGCAGACGCCGCGACCGCCTATCTCGCGGCCATCCGCGGCTGGCCCCAGGCCAGCTGGGCGCCCGACGGCGTGGTCGAACTGGCCCGCTCGCTGGTGCAGCTGAAGAGGGCGCAGGACGCCTGCCGCACCCTGGCCGAGCTGCCGAAGCGCTATCCCAAGGCGCCGGCGAACATCACCAGCCGGGCCGCCGCCACCCGCACCCAGGCGAAGTGCGCGGCCTAGAGCCAGCCGTCCGCGCCCACCTCGACCGCCGACTGTCCCTCAGGCGCGACCGCCCGCTTGCGGTAGCGTTCTCGGGCGGCGGCGACTCGCTGGCCCTGCTGCTGATCGCCGACGCCTGGGCGCGTAAGGCCCGGCGCGAGCTGGTCGTGCTCACCGTCGACCATCGGCTGCAGCCGGAGAGCGCCGCCTGGACCCGCGGCTGCGCGGACGTCGCAGCCCGCCTCGGCCGGCCGTTCCGCGCGCTGTCCTGGGAGGGCGAGAAGCCCGCCCGCGGCCTGCCTGCGGCGGCCCGCGCCGCCCGCCATCGCCTGCTGGCCGACGCGGCTCGGCAGGACGGCGCCAGCGTCCTCCTGATGGGCCACACCGCCGACGACGTGCTGGAGGCCCGCCGCATGCGGGCGGAGGGCTCGACCACGCCCGAGCCGCGCGTCTGGGCGCCGTCGCCGGCATGGCCGGAAGGCCGTGGCGTCTTCCTGCTGCGGCCGCTGCTGGAAGCCCGCCGCGCCGCGCTGCGTGACTGGCTGGTGGCGCGTGGCGAGCGCTGGACCGATGATCCCGCGAACGCCGACCCTCGCTACGCCCGCGCCCGCGCACGTCCCTTCGCCGCGGCCGACGACACCGCTCCGCCGGAAGATCCGGCGCCGCTGCAGGTCCACGTCGAGGAGGCGCTCGGCGTTCTGGTGTTCGAGCGCGACGCCCTTGAGGCGGCTGGAGAGGCGGTTCTTGGCATGACCTGCGTCTGCGCTGGCGGCGGAAGCCGACGCCCGCCGTCGGGCCGGATCGGCCGGATCGCCGCGGCGCTCAGTGGCAGGGAGCCCCTCGTCGCCACCCTCGCCGGGGCCCGGATCGAAGCGGACGAGACCAAGGTGCGCATCTTCCGGGAAGCCGGCGAGGCCGCCCGCGGCGGGCTAGCGTCGGTCGAGCTCGAGCCCGGCGCGACGGCCGTCTGGGACGGCCGGTTCGAATTCACGGCGTCTCGCCGGATCACTGTCCGGCGCCTGGCCGGCCTCATGGCCCGCCTCTCGAAGGACGAGCAGGCGGCGCTGCGCGACGTCCCGGCGGCCGCGCGGGGCGCCCTGCCGGTCGTGTTGGACGGCGAGCTCGTGAGCTGCCCGCTTCTGGCGCCCGACGGGCCGGCCGCGGTCCGCAGCCTGGTGGGCGAGCGGCTGCGCGCCGCCGCAGGCCTTATCCCGCGCGAACCCGACTAGCGCTCAGCACATGTTCGACGCCGCGGACGATGGCGTCGGCGAACCGCGGCCCCAGCAGATTGGCGTGGTTGCAGCGCGCGACGTGGTCGATGTGGCCGAACCGTGAGCGCCGGGCCGGCGTCTCCTGCATCGCCTTCAGGGGCTTGCGCGTGTGGGCCGCGCCAGCCGTGACCACCGCTACCGGCAAGGTCTCCGGCAGCTCCGCCGCCCCGGCAAGGGACGAGGTCCTGGGCCACATGAGCACCTCCTCCGCCGCCCAGCGGGCGTGGACGTGCGAGGCGTGGATCCTGCGCTTTTCGGGCTTGGCCTCGCCGGTCAGGCCGATCAGGTTGCCCGTGAGCAGCGACACCGGGACCATCAGGCCCACCCGGCCGGCGAGGCTCGCCAGCCGCAGCAGCTGGCCGAAAGCCGCCACCGCGGCCGGGACGCCAGGCAGCCCCAGCGCGTCCGGCGTCACCGCGTCCACCAGCACCAGCCCCGAGACCCGCTCCGGGTGGGTCAGGGCGAACAGACGCGAGCTCAGGCCACCCATGGAATGTCCGACCAGGACGAACGGGCCGGTCTCGCCCATCGCCCGCAGCAGGGCGGCGAGGTCGGCGTTGGCCGCGCGGCCGTCGCGCGGCAGGGGTCCGGGTTCGGAATGGCCCATGCCGGCGCGATCGTAGGCGATGCTGCGCAGGCCCTTGGCGGCCAGCTTCTCCTGCACCACCGCCCAATCGGCGGCGCAGCCGAAGGCGCCGTGTTCGCACACCACCAGAGGCGCCGGCGCTTCAGGTCCGGCGCGGACGGCGCGCAGCCGGCGTCCGCCGATATCGATGAGGTCTCCCCGCACGCCCGACCTATGGCCCGGCGGCGCGGCCTCGTCGAGCGGTTACGAGCTGATCTGACCCCGCGGGCGGCCGTCCTCGCCGATCGGCAGCACCTTCAGCCCATCCATCTTCTCGACGGTCGCCGCGTCGCGGGCGGCGCTCGCGGCGTCGAACGCGCCCACTGAAGCGGCCTTCGGGTCGCGCTCAGCCAGCCGCAGAGCCTTCTCGGCGGCCTCCCGCTCGAGCTTGGCCTCCATCAGCGCGCGCTTGCTCTGGGGGATCATCGACACGTGGGCGATGCGCACCGTGCGGCCGAAGCGCTGGGCCTTGCGCAGCGGCAAGTCGTCGGCCTCGGCGAACTCGCGGCCCAGGAACAGCGAGGGGTTCAGTGGGCGGTCGCGGCGGTCGCGGATCTCGAAATGCAGGTGCGGCCCGGTCGAGGTTCCCGACGAGCCGATCTTGCCGACCACCTGGCCCGCCTTGACCGCCAGGCCTGGACGCAGGTGCTGGGCCACCCCGCCCATGTGGGCATAGAACGTGGTCAGCCCCTCGGCGTGCTTCAGGGCCACGTAGCGGCCATAGCTGGAATTCTGACCGGCCTCGACCACGACGCCGTCAGCAGCGGCGCGCACCGGCTCGCCGAAGTTCGCCTGGATGTCGACCCCGGCGTGCAGCCGGCCGCCCTCTTCCCACGGCAGCTGCCGCAGCCCGAAAGGCGAGACCACCACGCGCCCGGGCACCGGATCCTGGAAGGCGATCAACACCGGCGGCTCGGCCGGCTGCGGAGCCGGCGCGGGCGGCGCGATGCGCGCGGCGGGCGGCGGGCCCGCCCGCGGCAGGTCCGGCAGCGCCGCGTGCGCCAGCGTGATCGCGCCCAGAGCGGCGATCCCGCCCAGCGCCGCGTCGAAGAGCCAATGCCGCGCAGGCCCGTCCTGGGCCAAGCTCAGGTCCGTCAAAGCCGTCAACTCCACCTACGCCGAGCTAATCGGCAAGACCGCCCCGACCCGGACAGCCAAGCTTCGGCAAACCCAACCGCGAAGGCGTGGTTAACTGGCGGCGCTTCTAGGCAAAATCTTGACCGGGGGCAAACCGTTGTTAGGCGGCTTGCCCGAAAAGGCCATGAGCACTGAGCGAAAAGGAAACTGGACCGTCAAATGACTGTCCAGTTTCGACGTCAGAACTGGAAGCGGACCGTCGCCCGGACGTCGTACTCGCGGTACTCGTCCTCGAAGGTGCCGCCGCCGTCGAGGGCGAACAGCACCTTGTCCGAGCCGCCGCGGATGCCAACGCGGGCGATCAGGCCGCCGTCGAACACCTGCTCGGGGTCGAGCACGAACGGGTTGTCGGAACCGAAGCGGGCGGTCGTCTTGCCGGGATCGCCAGCCAGGCGGTGCCGCCAGCCCACCTTCACCTCAGGCGCCCAGTAGATCTCGTCGCCGAAGCGGAAGCCGAGCGCCAGGGCCGCCTGACCGGTCAGCAGGTCGCCCTTGCGCTTTCCGACCGTCAGGTCGAAGCCGTCGCCGCCGCCCTCTTCGGTGTAGCCGTCTTCGCTGAGCCGCAGATAGTCGACGCCGATCTCGGGGCGCGCGTAGAAGGCGCCCATTTCCAGCGTGTACGAGGCGCCGGCGTGCGCGTCGACGATCCAGCCGGTCCAGTCGGCTTCCGACCGCAGGTCCAAGCCGCTGCCCAGCAGGCGGCGGTCGCCGTCGAACCAGACGAAGCCAAGGCCGGCCCGGGCCGTGGCCTGCAGGCCGCCCGAGTTGAAGCGCCAGTAGCCGCCGCCGTTCAGGACGTTCATCGAGATTTGTTCGCCGGCCGCCGCGCCGCGGTCGCGGTACTCGGTGGCCACGAAGGCGCCGGCGAGACCCAGGGCGTTGGCTTCGCCCAGCAGGTCGACGCCCGCGGCCAGGCCGAAGCCCTGCGACTTGAAGCCGGCCGCATCGCTGCGGTCGCGGCGGATCTCGAACAGGATCTCCTGGGCCCAGACGCCCATGCCCGACTCCCGGTCGATGGCCATCGGCTGGGCCGTCGCCGACGAGATCGCCGACGATATGGCGGCCGCCGACATGATCGACCCGCCCGAGTGGTCGGGCAGCATCTGGTCGTAGAGGTTCAGGAAGCCGTCTTGGTCCGTCTGCGACAGGAAGGCCGCCTCGATGGCGTCGTTGGTGTCGAGCGAGTCGAAGACCGCCGCGAAGGCCTGGGTCCCCGATCGGTTCAGCCCGATCTCGGCGGCCGTCTTCGGCCGCACGTCGACGTACACCGCCCCGGCCGTCTGGTCGGCGCGCAGAGCGGCCTGGTACAGGAACGGCGCCCCGGCCAGGGTGGCGCCCACGTCGCCGACCGTCAGCGACTGGGCCCGCACGATCTCATACGACTGCGCGCCGCGCACCAGCGACTTCAGCTGCACGTCCACCTTGGCGCCCGTCGCCAGCGTCGCGGCCCCCGCGACGTTGAAGCGGGTGACCGCCGTCTGGTCGATGGAAACGGCGATCACGCCCTTGGCTCCGACGTTCAGCGAGGTGAGCGCGATCGGCTCGGCGTTGCTCACCGCCAGCCGGCCGTCCCGCACGTCGATCGCAAGACGCCCGTCGCTGTCGGTCAGCCGACCCGCGGCGACCGCTCCGCCGTCGATCGCGAAGCTGTCGGCGCCGGCGCCGAAGCTGATGTCGCCCACGAGCACGCCGGCCAGCAGGTCCACCGTGTCGGCGCCGGAGCCCAGCCGCACGTCGCCGACGATCTGGGGCGCGTCGGTGCTGACGAGCTTTCCCTGGCGGACGTAGACGCCGCCGGTATTGGCGGAAAGGTCCAGGGCGACGCCGCGGGCCGTGGCGGTCTCGCCCGTCTTCGGCGTCACCGAGCCGCGGATGACGCCCACGTTGTCGACGTAGCTGACGCTGCCCGACAGGTCGACGATGCCGCGGCCGCTGTGCTTGCCGCCCGCCTGGTCGCCCGCGATCACGCCGGTGTTGCGGATGGTCTGCACCACCGCCCCGGGATTCAGCAGCAGCGCCGTGGCCTCGGCGCCGTAGGCCTTGGCGCTGATCGACTGGCGATCGTTGTGCAGGCCGCCCGCGATGGTGGTGGTCCCGCCGCCGGTCTGGCCGATGCGCACGGCGATGGCCGCGACCCCGTCGTTGACGCCGTCCGCCGCGATCTGGCCGCGGTTGACGATGCCGAACGCACGGTCGCCGGTCCCCACCTGGCCGAACGTGGTCGCGCCAGCGCCGCCGATGTCGAGCGCCGGGGCGCCGCCGTACGACACCACGTTCGAGGTCGCTTCCAGCGCGTCCTCGATGCCGTCGTCGTCCTCGTCCTTGTCGTCGGTGCTGGCGTCGGCCGGCGGACGATCCAGCAGCAGGCCCTTGGCCACGCTTCCGGTGATGCGCACGGTCGCGCCGCCCTGCTTCAGGTCGTCGGCGTCCAGCTTGCCGCGCTGGGTGTCGTCGGCCACACGCGAGTTCGACCGGTAGCCCGTTGCGGTGAGGTTGTTCTGCAGGACCACGCCGCCGCCGACGTCGCCCAGCGACACCGCCGTCGAGCCCTCGCCCCGCACCGTGACGGGACCGGTGATCCGCACGTCGCCCGTGACCGACGTCGCCGCGACGCCCTTTGAACGGTCGCCCAGCACCGTGACCGCGCCTGAGCTGGTCAGCGAACCGACCAGGCCGGTCTCCAGCGAGATGCCGGCCGAGTCGTTGCCCTCGATGTTGATGACGCTCTCGTTGCGGATCGCGCCGGTGAACACGCCCGGCCCGGTCGCCCGGATGCCGAAGCGCCCCGAGCCTTGGGCGAAGGCGCCGTCGAGGTCGCCGTCGTTGTCGCTGTCGGTGGGCGTGTAGTCTTCCGAAAGGTCAATCGACCCGGCGTTCGTCAGGTTGCCCGAGGCCCCGCCGACGAGCAGCACGCCCGTGGCGTTGTTCACGCCGGTGAAGCCGATGGCGCCCGAGTTTTTCACATCGTGGGCGGAGTCCATCGTGACGGCCGCGCCGGAGGCGGTCGGCTTGATCGAGCCGTTTGCCTCGATCAGCAGCGAGTCGGGCTGGCCGTTCGCCAGGGTCGACGTCCGGACCGGGGTGGTCGTGGCCGTGGAGATCTTGGTTTCGGCGTGGGCGCCCGCAACATGAAGAAGCGGCAGCACCGCTGCCGAGACGAACAAACGCTTCATCGCTTTCCCGTTCTCGAGCGCTGTGATAGCCGGTGACGAGCGGCTATTCGTTGTGTACTAATTTGTTTCGGAAAAACTGTAGTAGTCCGCTCTCGCGTCGCCTGCAAGGGTCGTGAGGGCCCGAAGGGACCCCAGATGCCGAGACCCGCAACAGACCCTATAAAGGCGGCCCAGATCAAGGTGCTGCGTCAGCAGGCCGGACGTTGGCTGAAGGCCGCGCGCGAAGCGGCGGGGCTGACCCAAGCTGAACTGGCGGAGAAGGTGGGGCTGCGCTACTACACCTTCGTCTCACAGGTGGAGAGCGGGTTGGGCCGGCTTCCCATCGAGACCCAGGCGGCCTGGGCGCAGGCGTTGGGGCTGGATCCCAGCGAGTTCGCCAAGACGCTGCTTCGGTACTACGAGCCTGAACTCTTCAGGCTGCTGTTCGAGGCCGAGGCCGCTCAGGGCCGCGCCACGGCCTGACGCCGGAGACCAGGAGACCTCCCGTCCCAATGGGTGACGTCGTTCCCTTCATCGCCCGAGTGCGTTCCAGCGGCGACTGGACGGCAACCGAGCGTGCGCGCCTGGAAGAGCTGGCCCAGCGGCTGGCGGCGGAAGGCGTGCGTGTGGAAACCGTCTTCGGCGCCACCGACGCCGGCGACCCCTGGTGCGTCGTTACCGACGAAAACGGCGACGTCCTGATCCATGTGGCGCGCATCGACGGCAAGTTCGTCGTCCATTCGGCGGTCGACGACGCGGTCAGCGAAGGCGCCGACCTGCACTCGGCCCTGCGCGAGCAGCTGAACAGCCACGTGGGCGGCGAGGACGAAGACGGCGCCGTCGTCGTGCCCTTCAGCCTCGGCGGCCGCCAGGCGCAGACCTTCCTCGCGCTCGTCATCGCCACTGCCTTCTTCTACGAGACGGTCGAGTTCGCCGGCACGGCCGAAGCCGCGCCCGCGCCGCCGCCCCAGTCGCCCGAGCCCGACCCGCTGCCCCCGCCGCCGGATCTGAAGGTCCCGACGCAGGAGCGCGAACTCGCCGTCCAGGGCGCCGCCCTAGCCGAGCCGGCGCCGGCGCGCCCGACGCTGCTGGTTTTCGGGGCGACCACGGGCGCCGAAGCGGCGCCGGTCGGTCAGGCGGTGGAACTCCGCGCCAGCGAAGCGCCGCCGCTCCCGGCCGCTCCGCCGGCCGCGCCCGTGGAAGCCTTCGCCGTGGCGCAGGCCCAGCCCGCCACCGTCATCGCCGGCACCTCGGGCGACGACCGGCTGACGGGCACGGCCGCCGACGAGCGGCTGATCGGCGGCGACGGCGACGACACGCTCCGCGGCGGCGGCGGCGCCGACGTCCTCGAAGGCGGCGCCGGCGACGACCAGCTCGAGCTGGGCGCGCAGGTCACCGCCACCGGCGGCGCAGGCGCCGACACCTTCGTGATCGTCGCTCCGCACGCACTGGGTCAGGCCGAGACCCTGCTGGGCGTGATCACCGATTTCAGCTTCCTGGACGGGGACCGGCTGGTCGCCCCGAACGGCAGCACGGTCTCGCTCGCGCCTCCCACCTTACCGCCGCCGACGACGCCGATGACGCCGGATCCGGGCGGCGAGGAAAGCGGCGGGACCGGCGGCGGCCAGCCTCCGACCAGCGGCGATCCGATCGGCAGCTTCAGCCCGCCGACGAACACCGGCGGCCCTGGGCTGACCGGGGCCGGAACCGGCCAGGGCGACCCCCGGCGGGTGGACATCGACTTCGATGGCGACGGCGTGATGGACGGCTACGTCCTCGTCTATAGCGACGACCTCGCCCTGACGCATTGGGACCCGCTGGAGCTGCTCGCCCGCTCTAGGAGCGGCGACGACATCTTCGGCTGAGCTCCGAAGGGCCTCAGAGGCCCTTCAGGATACCTTCGACCATCTTCTTGGCGTCGGCGAACAGCATCATGGTGTTGTCGCGGAAGAACAGCTCGTTCTCCACCCCCGCGTAGCCCGAGGCCATGCCGCGCTTCACGAACAGCACGGTACGAGCCTTCTCCACGTCCAGGATCGGCATGCCGAAAATGGGCGAGGCCGGGTCCGTCTTCGCCGCCGGATTGGTGACGTCGTTGGCGCCGATCACGAACGCGACGTCGGCCGTCGAGAACTCGGAGTTGATGTCCTCCAGCTCGAAGACCTCGTCGTAGGGGACGTTCGCCTCGGCCAGCAGCACGTTCATGTGCCCGGGCATGCGGCCGGCGACGGGGTGGATGGCGTACTTCACCTCGACGCCCTCCTCCTTCAGCTTGTCGGCCATCTCGCGCAGCGCGTGCTGCGCCTGGCTGACCGCCATGCCGTAGCCGGGGACGATGATCACCTTGGACGCGTTCTTCATGATGAAGGCCGCGTCATCGGCCGAGCCCTGCTTGACCGGACGGGTCTCAACCTTGCCGCCCGCGGCGGCGGCGCTGTCGTCGGCCCCGAAGCCGCCCAGGATCACCGAGACGAAGCTGCGGTTCATCCCCTTGCACATGATGTAGCTGAGGATGGCGCCCGAGCTGCCCACCAGGGCGCCGGTGATGATCAGGGTGGTGTTCTCCAGCGTGAAGCCCAGCGCCGCGGCCGCCCAGCCGGAATAGCTGTTCAGCATCGACACCACGACGGGCATGTCGGCCCCGCCGATCGGGATGATCAGGGTCACGCCGATCAGCAGGCTGAGCGCGAAGATGCCCCAGAACGCCCACAGCGCTTGGCCGCCGCTCAGCACCAGGACCACGATCAGCGCGATGATGCCGAGGCCGATCGCGACGTTCAGCAGGTGGCGGGCCGGCAGCAGGATCGGCGCGCCGCTCATGTTGCCGTTCAGCTTGGCGAAGGCGATTACCGAGCCCGTGAAGGTGACGGCGCCGATGGCGAGGCCCAGCGACAGTTCGATGAGCGAGGCGCCGTGGATCTCGCCTGCTACGCCGATGCCGTAGGCCTCCGGCGTGTGGATGGCGGCGACCGCCACCAGGCAGGCGGCCATGCCGACGAGGCTGTGGAAGGCGGCCACCAGCTGCGGCATGGACGTCATCGCCACCCGCTTGGCGATCACCGCGCCGATGACGCCGCCGATCGCGACGCCGCCGACGATAAGCGCCAGGGTGAAGGCGTCCAGCGCCCCCTGGCTCCACAGCGTGGCCAGCACTGTGCCCACGGCGATCGCCATGCCGATCATGCCGTTGCGGTTGCCCGCCTGGCTGGTGGTCGGCGAGGACAGTCCCCGCAACGCCAGGATGAAGAGGACGCCTGAGACGAGGTAGAGGATCGCGGCGACGTTGGCGTTCACTTCGAGCGATCCTTCTTCTTGTACATGGCCAGCATGCGCTGGGTGACGAGGAAGCCGCCGAAGATGTTGACCGCGGCGAAGGCGGCGGCGACCGCGCCGGCGCCCTTGGAGATCAGCACGTTGCGGGTGAGCTCGCCGTCCTGCCCCGAGGCCGCGGCCGCCAGCAGGGCGCCCACGATGATCACCGAGGAAATGGCGTTCGTGACGGCCATCAGCGGCGTGTGCAGCGCGGGCGTCACGCTCCAGACCACGTAGTAGCCCACGAAGATGGCGAGCACGAAGATCGCCAGGCGGAAGACGGTCGGATCGACGTCCATGGATCAGCCCTTCAGCGCGGGATGGGTGATGGCGCCGTCCTTCACGACCAGCGCGGCTTTGAGGATCTCGTCCTCGTAGTCGGGCGCGAAGGCGCCCTCCTTGTCCTTCAGCAGCTCGGCGAAGGCGGTCAGGTTGCGGGCGTACAGCGCCGAACTGTCCGCGGCGATGCGGCCCGGCAGGTTGGGGATGCCCAGGATCTTGACGCCGCCGGTCTCGACCACCTCGCCGGCCTTGGAGCCCGCGACGTTGCCGCCCTGCTCCACCGCCAGGTCGACGATCACCGAGCCCGGCCGCATCGAGGCCACCTGCTCGGCGCTGACCAGCTTCGGCGCGGGCCGCCCGGGGATCAGGGCCGTGGTGATGACGATGTCCTGCTTGCGGATGTGCTCCGAGATCAGCGCGGCCTGCTTGGCCTGGTACTCGGCGCTCATCTCCTTGGCGTAGCCGCCGGCGGTCTCTGCCGCCTTGAACTCCTCGTCCTCGACGGCGATGAACTTGCCGCCCAGGCTCTCGACCTGCTCCTTGGTGGCCGGCCGCACGTCGGTCGCGGTGACCACCGCGCCCAGGCGCCGGGCCGTGGCGATGGCCTGCAGGCCGGCGACGCCAACGCCCATCACGAAGACCTTGGCCGGCGCGATGGTGCCGGCCGGCGTCATCATCATCGGCAGCGCCCGGCCGTAGGCCTCGGCGGCTTCGATCACCGCCCGGTAGCCGGCGAGATTGGCCTGCGACGACAGCGCGTCCATCACCTGCGCCCGGGTGATCCGCGGCACGAACTCCATCGCGAAGGCGGTCGCGCCTTGGGCCGCGAGCGCGTCGAGCGTCGCCTTGTCCTGGTACGGGTTGAGCAGGGCCACAACGATGGCGCCCTTCTTCAGGGCCGTGATCTCGTCGGGCTCGGGGCTGCGGACCTTGAACAGCACGTCGGCCTTGCCGAGCGCGTCCTTGGCGGTCTTGGCGAGCGTCGCGCCGGCCGCTTCATAGTCGGCGTCGGGGTAGGCGGCGGCCAGCCCGGCCCCGGCCTCGACCACGACGGAGAACCCCGCCGCCGTCAGCTTCTTCACCGTCTCGGGGACGGCAGCGACGCGGGTCTCACCTACGCGGCGCTCCTTGGTGACGGCGATGACCGGCATGCCGCGATGTCCCCCCTGCTCTCGCTTTGCGCCGGACCATAGGGGTGCGCTCCCGGGCTTGTCCAGCCGCGGAACATCAGAATTCAAACAGTTGTTTTAAGGTGAGCTATAGGCTGCGAGAGGGGCGCTCTTCGCCAAGGAACGCGCCCGCTCTCTCGCAAAGACCGCCAGAGGGTCGGCGGCCGCTGGCGCTAGTGGGCGGCGCCGCCCTTCTTGTCGCGCAGCACCAGCGTGCCGATGGCGATCACGACGACGGCGGAGATCAGGCCGGCCATGAAGCCGGCTTCGGTGCAGAACCAGATCGTCAGGGCCAGGAGGGTGGCCGCCAGGTACAGCGAACCCCACTTAGTCATGCCCATGATCAGGTTGTAGGTCGAGCGCTGCTCGCTGATGTCCATCTCGCCGCGGTGGTAGTCGGAAGCCGGTCCGGCCATGGGGAAGACGCTCTCCAAGGAAGTTCGAGGCGGGTGCTACACGAAGCGCCCAGATGGCTCAAGTCGGCGGCTCAAGTCGCGGGCCATACGGCGAGCAGGCTGCGCAGGGCCGAGACCAGAGCCAGCGGCTGGTCGATCATGATGTGGTGCTGCGACTCGGGGATTTCGATCTCCCGCACCGCTTGGCCGAGGAAGCTCGGTTCGCCCTTGTTGCGCCGCTCGATGATCCGGCTCTGCGCGCCGTAGATGTGCACCATCGGGACCTTGATCGGCGGCGGCTCGCGGCTCCCGGAGGGCGCGCCGGCGCGGTCCAGCTTTTCCCACATCGTCGGGTCGAACTTCCAGGTCCAGCCCTCGCCCGATCCGTCCGGCATCGGCGCCCGCTTCAGCGAGCGGCGCGCGATGAAGTCGGCCACGAACAGATTGCCCGCCGGCTGCGGAGGCATGAGCCGGAAGCGGCCCAGCGCCTGCTCCAGCGTCGCATAGACCCGGCTGGGCCGGTCCGCGGTCGGGATGTTGCGAACCTGCTCCATCCGCTTCTTGCGCTCTTCCATCACCTCGGGCGGAGGCCCGCCGAAGCCGGTGTCGACCAAGATCGCGGCGTGCATCCGCTCGGGGTTCTGGACCGAGGCGTAGAAGACCTGCGCGCCCCCAAACGAATGGCCGATGTAGATCGGCTTGCGGCCGCCTTCGTACAGGCCGGCAGCCCGCGCGCAGGCCTCGGCGTCGTCCGCGAAGTCGGCGAAGGCATAGCGCTCGCGCCAGTCCGACTCGCCCATGCCCGCCAGCGAGAACGCCGCCACCCGGTACTCCTTGGCCAGAAAGGGCGCGATGAAGCTCCACCAGTCGGCGTGCGCGCTGTTGCCGTGCACCAGCAACAGCCCAGGCTTGCCGACCTCGCCCCAGGTCAGAAGTTCGAGGCGCTTGCCGGGCGGGCCGACGAAGCTGCGTTCGGGCTCATCCGAGATGGCGTCCTTGAACCATTGCGGCGCCGGCGGCTCTTCGCCCTTGAAGGCCGCCAGCGGGGCGCGGACCTCCGGCGGCAGGTCGTCCGAGTGGAACGGCCGGTCGTCGTAGGTCTCGCCCTTCGGCTTCTCGGTCAGATCGTTGGCCATGCCCCTTCGGGTCTAACGGCCGTTTGAAAAATGGCAAGCACCCTCGAAAGAGAGGTACGTCAGCCGTCGATGTCGCGGCCCAGCGCCACGCGGGCCGCGAGGCGGCTCTGGGCCTTTTCCTGCAGCGGGTGGTAGCGGGCGGCCTGCACGTCGCGGAAGATCCGCTCCAGACCGGTCTTGCGGTAGAAGCCCGCGCCGCCGGCGGCCTCCATGGCCTTTTCCACCGTGCGGATGGCTGAGCGGGCGACCAGCGTGCGGCCCGTCATGATCCGGCTGGTCGCCGTCGCGCCCGGCTCGTCGGCCGCCGCGGTCGCCAGCATGTCGGAGAGCGCGAGCCGCGCGGCGGCGAGCTCGGTCTCCATCTCGCCCACGACCAGCTCCAGGTCGCCCGACGCGGCCCGACCTGCGGCCAGGTCCAGCGCCTTGTCGCGCGCCGCCTCGGCCAGGCCCACATAGACGGCATAGATCAGCGGGAAGGCGATCATCGTCACCATGTGCATGATCGGATGCCACTTGCCGGCCGGCCGCCGCACGGTGACCGCCCCCTCGGGCACGAAGACGCCGTCCAGCTCCAGGTCGTGCGAGCCGGTGCCTCGCATGCCGAGGGTGCGCCAGGTGTCGAGGATGCGCAGGCCCTCGGCCTTCATCGGGATCGCCATGTGCAGCACGGTGGGCCCCTCGGCCGCGTCCAGCACCGCCATGGTCATCAGGAGGTCGCCGTCGGGAGAGCCGCTGGCGAACACCTTCCGTCCCGAGATCCGGAAGCCGCCTTCCACGGGGACGGCCTTGCACGAGCCGTCCAGCCAGTCCGAGCCGCCGCTGGAGACCAGCGTCAGCTTCTCGGCGACAATGCGCTTTAAGAGCCCTTCGACCGCTTCGGGCGTCCGCCGCCAGCGCCAGGCCGGCAGCGCCACCTGGTGGGTGTGCATCGAGAGCGCCAGCGCGGTCGAGCCGCAGTAGCGCGCCAGCGTCCGCAGCACGCCAGCGAGCTCGGCGTGGGTCGCCCCGCCGCCGCCCAGCTCGGCGGGCACGCCCGCCGTATGGAACCCGCGGCCTTTCAGCATCTGCAGGTTCTGGGCGACGAAGGCGTCGTCGGCGTCGGCTTGGGCGGCCCGCGCGGCGAGTTCGGGGCCGACCTCGTGGGCCAGGCGCTCCCAGTCGATGTACGCGGCGGCGGCGGTCTTGCTCATGGTGGTGGTCATTGCGGCAGTCCTCAATTCGAGGCTCCGTCATCCCTCAAAGGCCCAGATCGTCTCCAGTTCGAAGAATGAACTTGTCGAACGACGTTCTTAGGAGCGACCATCCCACCATGAAGGGCTATGGACAATTCTGCCCCGTCGCCAAGACGGCCGAAATCTTCGCTCAGCGCTGGACGCCGCTGATCGTGCGCGAGCTGTGCTTCGGACCGAAGCGCTTTTCTGAACTGCACGCGGGCATGCCGACCATGTCGCGCGCCCTGCTGGTGCAGAGACTGAACGAGCTGGAGGAGGCGGGCGTGGTGGGCACCGAGCCGCTCGCCCAGGGCAAGCTCTATCGGCTCACCCGCGCCGGCGAGGCCTTCCGCGACATCATCGTCATGATGTCCAGCTGGGGTCAGCGATATGGCCAGGGTCGCCTAGGGCCGGCCGACATGGACCCCACGATGCTGGTCTGGAGCATGAAGCGCCAGATCGATCCCCGGGACCTGCCTGCTCACGAGATCGTGCTCCGGCTTGAGTTCCGGGGCGTGCCGAAGGCGCATGCCACCCGGCGCTATTGGTGGATCATCCTGCGGCCGGACGAGGTCGAGGTCTGCTTCAAGGCGCCTGACGAGAAGGATGTCGATGTGGTGATCGCCGCCGACCTCGAGACCTTCATCCGCGTCTGGATGGGCTACGACGGCTACGCCGAGGCGGTGGAGCGCGGCGTGGTGTCCATGTCGGGCGATCCCGGCAGCGTTCGCACCCTGAAGCACATCCTGAAGGTCGCCGATCAGCCGCGCGAGCGCCCGATCAGCTTCGCGCCCTTCGAGGCGGCCGCCTAGACCAGCGCCTCGAACTCGTCGACCAGCCGCTCCAGCTGCTTCATGCCGGCGGCCCAGAACGCCTTTTCCCGGGGGTTGAGGCCGAACGGCGCCAGCGCCTCGACGTAGGTCTTGGTCCCGCCGGCGGCCAGCAGCTGCTCGTAGAGCGGCGCGAAGCCCTCCGGATCCTCCCGGCGCTTCTCCATCAGGCCGCGCACCAGGAGGTCTCCGAAGGCGTAGGCATAGACGTAGAACGGCGCATGCACGAAGTGGCTGACATACGCCCAGTAGTGCTCGTAGCCCTCGTTCAGCCGCACGGCCGGTCCCAGGCTCTCGCCCATCACCTCCAGCCACAGGCCACCGATCTCGTCGGGCGAAAGCTCGCCCTGCAGGCGTGCGGCGTGAAACCGGGTCTCGAAGCGGTGAAAGGCGATCTGCCGGACCACCGTGTTGATCCCGTCCTCGATCTTGCCGGCCAGCAGACCGCGGCGCTCCTCGGGCGCAGCCTCGGCCAGCAGCCGCTCGAACACCAGCCCCTCCCCGAAGATGGAAGCCGTCTCGGCCAGCGTCAGCGGCGTGTCGGCCAGCAGGGTGCCCAGCGGCGCGCACAGCGTCTGGTGGACGGCGTGGCCCAGCTCGTGCGCGAGGGTCAGCACGTCACGCCGCTCGCCCATGTAGTTCATGAAGACGTACGGGTGCCGGTTGGCGGTCACCGGATGCGAATAGGCGCCCGACTGCTTGCCGGGCCTGGGCCGGGCGTCGATCCAGGGCTGGGCGAAGAACGTCCGGGCCGTGTCGGCGAACTTCGGCGCCAGCGCCTCGAAGCTTTCCAGCACCATGCCGCGCGCCTCGTCCCAGCCGTAGATCTTGGGCTGGTTCGTCTCCAGCGGAGCGTTTCGGTCCCAGTGGTCCAGGACCTCCTTGCCCAGGACCTTCGCCTTGAGCCGGTAGTAGCGGTGGCTGACGCTCTCGTACGCCTCGACGACGGCGACCTCGAGGGCTTCGACGGCGTCGGCGTCCACCTCGTTGGCCAGGTGGCGCGAGGCGGCCGGGCTCGGATACTTCCGCCAGCGATCCTCCACCTGCTTCTCGAAAGCGAGCGTGTTCAGGCACAGCGCCAGGGTGGCGCTGCGCTCCTGCAGCGCCTCGGCCAGAGCCTGGGCCGCCTGTTCGCGCCGGCGCCCGTCGGGATCCGACATCCGGTTGAGGATCTCCGGCAGCGTCAGGGTCTCGTCGCCGACCGTGGCGGTCAGGCCGGCCAGGATTTCGTCGGACAGCCGCACCCAGTTGGCCACGGCGGGACCGCGATCCACCAGCAGCCGCTCCAGGTCGGGCGTGAGTTCGTGCGGCCGACTGGCCCGGACCCGCCGCAGCCAGGGCCGCCAGCGCTGCGCCGCCGGATGGGCCGCGAGCGCCGCCTCCAGTTCGGCGTCCTCGAGTTCGTTGATCTCCAGCGCGAAGAACAGGCTCTCGGCGCCGATCTGCGCCGCCTTGGTCCGCAGGTCGGCCTCGAACTTCGACCAGGCCGGATCGTTGCGCGCCGTCGACGCCGCCAGCGAGGCGTAGGCGCCGACGCTCCACAGCGCGTTCGTCGCCGCCTCATGGAGCTGGACGCCACGGTCCAGCCGCTCGCCCAGGACAGCCGGCTGGCCCCGCGCGGCGACGAACTGGCCCTTCATCTCCACGAGCTTGGCGTTGATCTCGGTCGCAGCCTTGAGGTCGGCCTCGATCCGCGGGTCATCGCGGTCGGCGTACAGATCGTCCAGCCGCCACTCGGGCAGCGCGTCGGTCTTGAAGGGGGCGTTCATGCCCCGAGAGATAGGCTCAAGCCTTCTGGGTCGCCAGCAGGATCGAGGTCTCGGTCGTGGCGATGCCCTCGATCTCGCGGATGCGGTCCAGCGCCTGGCTGAACTGGGCCAGGGTTTCGACGTCCAGTTCCACCACCAGGTCCCAGCGCCCGTTGGTGGAGTGGATCTTGTCCACCTCAGGGAAGCCGCGCAGCGCCTGGACGACGGCGCGGGCCCGCTCACCCTCGATCTCGACGCACATGATCGCGCGGACCCGATTGCCTTCCAGCTCGGGCTTGGTGCGGATGGTGAAGCCTTGGACGACGCCGCGGGCCTGCAGCCGCTCGATGCGGTTCTGAACGGTGCCACGCGAAACCTTCAGCGCCTTGGCCAGGTTGGCCGCCGGCGTGCGGGAATCGGCCCGCAGCAGGGCGATCAGCCGTCGGTCCAGCTCGTCGATCATCTCGCCATGACCTCCTGTCGATTCGCCAATCTGATGCGCACATCGTAGCAGCTTGCCAGCTATTCGCTAGCGCAGCCGCGGAGCACCATCATTTGAAAGAAGCCTAGCCACTGAGGGAGTTTTGCATGGATAGCCGGCCATTCTTCGTGATGACCGACCCGGGCTGCTTCAATGTCAGCTACCGCATCAATCCCTGGATGAATCCCGACGACTGGACGCCCGAACAGGCGGCCATCGCCTGCGCCGGCTCCGCGAAGCTGCGCAAGGCCCTGGAGATCGCCGGAGCCCGCGTCGAGGTGATCGGCGCCGTGAAGGGACTGCCGGACCTGGTGTTTCCCGCCAACGCCGCCACCGTCCTGGACGGCAAGGTGCTGCTCGCGCGTTTCCGCCATCCGGAGCGGCAGGGCGAAGAGGCGATCTTCCGCTCGGTGTTCCAGCG
The DNA here is from genome assembly GCF_031181185.1 of Phenylobacterium sp. Classification (GTDB taxonomy): domain Bacteria; phylum Pseudomonadota; class Alphaproteobacteria; order Caulobacterales; family Caulobacteraceae; genus Phenylobacterium. The sequence continues at coordinate 26,713 of NZ_JAPSKZ010000002.1, forward strand.
CCTGAAGGCCCGCGGCCTGGTTCGTGAGATCATCGACCTGTCGGACGGCCTGTTTCACGAAGGCGCCGGCGACGCGATCTGGGACCACGATCGCGGCTTCTTCTGGGGCGGCTTCGGCCCGCGCTCCAGCCGGGGCGCGCTGTCGGTGGTGCGCAAGACCTTCGGCTACGAAGTCGTGCCGCTCGAGCTGGCCACCGAAGCCTTCTACCACCTCGACACCTGCTTCTGCCCGTTGGCAGGCGGCCACGTTCTGTACTACCCGGCGGCGTTCACCCCGCAGGCCCTTGCGGCGATCCATGAACGCGTCCCCGCGGCTCGGCGGATCGAGGCCACGGCCGAGGAGGCCGCCGCCCTGTGCGTCAACGCGGTGAACATCGGCTCGACGGTAATCATGGCCCGGGCGCCGGAGAGCCTGCGCCAGAAGCTGAACGCCCGCGGCTACGAGCTGGTGGAGGTCGAGCTCGACCCCTTCATCCGTTCGGGCGGGGCCGCCTACTGCATGACCCTCCGGCTCGACCGCACCAGCGCGCCCGCCGCCTCCATCCTCGCCGCCGAATAGGGGATCGCCCGATGAACGACATCGCCCTGCAACGCTCGCTCACCGAGAGCTACATCGCCATCGAGGCGACCTATGGCGCCAAGAACTACAAGCCCCTCGACGTGGTCCTGACCCGCGGCGAAGGCGTCTACGTCTGGGACGTGGAAGGCCGGCGGTACATGGACTGCCTCTCGGCCTATTCGGCCGTGAACCAGGGCCACTGCCATCCGAAGATCCTGGAAGCGATGGTGCAGCAGGCCCAGCGGCTGACGCTGACGTCGCGCGCCTTCCGCAACGACCAGCTGGCGCCGTTCTACGAAGAGCTTTGCGCGCTGACGAACTCGCACAAGGTGCTGCCGATGAACTCGGGCGCCGAGGCCGTCGAGAGCGCGCTGAAGGTCGCCCGGAAGTGGGGCTACGAGGTCAAGGGCGTGCCGGATGGCCTGGCCGAGATCATCGTCGCCTCCGAGAACTTTCACGGCCGGACGATCAGCATCGTCGGCTTCTCCACCGACCCGCAGTCGCGCGGCGGATTCGGCCCCTTCGCCCCGGGGTTCAAGGTCGTGCCCTATGGCGACGCCAAGGCGCTGGAGGCGGCCGTCACGCCCAACACGGTCGCGATCCTGCTGGAGCCCATCCAGGGTGAGGCCGGGGTGATCATCCCGCCGGCCGGCTACCTGAAGGCCGCCCGCGAGCTCTGCACGCGCGAGAACGTCATCCTGATCCTGGACGAGATCCAGACGGGCCTCGGCCGCACCGGCAAGCTGCTCGCCGAGGAGCACGAGGGCGTCGAGGCCGACCTGACGCTGATCGGAAAGGCGCTGTCCGGCGGCTTCTATCCCGTCTCGGCCGTGCTCTCGAACTCCGAGGTTATGGGCGTGCTGCATCCGGGCGAGCACGGCTCGACCTTCGGCGGCAACCCGCTGGCCTGCGCCGTCGCCCGCGCGGCGCTCCGAGTGCTGACCGAGGAAGGCATGGTCGACAACGCCGCGCGCATCGGCGAGCGGCTGAAGGGTCAGCTGGCGTCGATCAAGGCCGGCGGCGTGAAGGAGGTCCGCGGGCGCGGGCTGATGATCGCCGTCGAGCTGCACGCCGAAGCCGGCGGCGCACGCCGCGTGTGCGAGGCGCTGCAGGCCCGTGGCCTCCTCGCCAAGGAGACCCACGAGCACACCATCCGCATCGCCCCGCCGCTGATCCTGACCGAGACTCAGTCCGACTGGATCGCCGAGCAGTTCGCGGCGGTGCTGCCGAATTAGCCGCTAGAACGAGCCCCGCGCGCCCTGCACCTCGGGCGTCGCGGCGGGCTTCTTCGCCTCGGAGATCACGTAGGCGCGCACGGCCTCCGCGTCCTGCGGGGAGATGTAGCGCGCGAAGCTGGGCATGCCGCGCGTCGCGTTCGCCCCGTCGATGACGACGGCCTTCCAGGACTCCGCGGACGCGGTGATCGGCGAACGCTTCAGGTCCGGCAGCCAGGCGCCAGTCGCATTGGCGCCGTGGCAGACCTGGCAGTTCTGGTGGAACACGGCGAAGCCGCGCTGCACATCGCCCGTGGAGCTGACGTTCGCCAGATCCAGCGGCGGCTGTTCGGCCGGCGCCGGGTAGGCCGGCGCCGTCGCCTTGCCGCCCAGCTTGAAGACCAGCAGTCGTCCGGGGAGTCGCGGCCGCTGGGGCATGCTGGCCGGCGCCGAGAGCTGGCCCGCGCCGCCCACGCCGACCATCACCGCCACATACTGCTCGCCGTCCAGCTCGTAGGTCATGGGCGCGGCGATCACGCCGTTGCCGGTCTTGTAGCTCCACAGCTTCTTGCCGTTGGCCGCGTCATAGGCCGAGAACTCGCCATGCGCCGCGCCCTGGAACACCAGGTTGCCGCCGGTGGAAAGCACCCCCGCGTTCCAGAAATACGGATGATCCACGGTCCAGACCGGCTTCTGGTTCACCGGATCCCACGCCACCAGCTGGCCTTTGATCATCGAGGCCACGGCCTTCATGGTCGCCGCGTCGGTCGGCAGGGCGTTCACCAGGAAATCGACGCCGAGGTTCCAGGCGCCTGCCTTGTAGTTGAAGGCCCGCTCGTCGGTGTAGGCGAACGGCGTGACGTTGGTCGGGATGTAGACCAGACCCGTCTTCGGGTTGAACGCCATCGGCTGCCAATTGTGCGCGCCCAAGGGGCCCGGCACCTGCAGGGTCACCGTCTTCTCGTAGCGCGCGGCGGGGTTTTCGATCGGCCGGCCGGTCTTGGGATCGACGCCGGTCGCCCAGGTGATGTTGGTGTAGGGCTTGGCTGAGATCAGGCGGCCGTTGGCCCGGTCGATGACGTAGAAGAAGCCGTTCTTCGGCGCCTGCATCAGCACCTTGCGCGGCTGCCCGCCGATGTTCAGGTCCGCCAGGATGATGTGCTGGGTAGCCGTGTAGTCCCAGCTCTCGCCCGGTGTCGTCTGGTAGTGCCAGACGTATTCGCCGGTGTCGGGCTTCAGCGCCAGGATGGACGACAGGAAGAGGTTGTCGCCCTTGCCGCCCGAGCGGACCTTGTGGTTCCAGGGATTGCCGTTGCCGATGCCGAAATAGACCAGGTCCAGTTCGGGGTCGTAGGCCATCGAGTCCCACGCCGTGCCGCCGCCGCCGGTCTGTTTCCACGCGCCGTCGCTCCAGGTGGCGTTGACCGTCTCGGCCATCACCTTGTCCGACGCCGCGCCATCCGGCGCGCCCTTCGGGTTGGGCACGGTGTAGAAGCGCCAGGCCTGCTTGCCGGTCGCCGCGTCGTACGCGGTGATGTAGCCGCGCACGCCGTACTCGGCGCCGCCGTTGCCGATCAGCACCTTGTCCTTCACCACCCGCGGCGCGCCGGTGATCGTGTAGGGCTTGGAGGTGTCCGTCGTCTGGACGGACCAGACCTGCTGGCCGGTCTTCGCATCCAGCGCGATCAGCCGCCCGTCGATCGTTCCGACGTAAACTTTGCCCTTCCAGAGCGCGACGCCGCGGTTGACCACGTCGCAGCAGGCGTTGAAGCCCTTCGCGCCCTCGACCTTCGGATCGAACTTCCAGAGCTGCTTGCCCGTCTTGGCGTCGAAGGCGAACACCTTGGACCAGGTGGTCGTCGTGTAAAGCACGCCGTCGACGACCAGGGGCGTCGCCTCCTGACCGCGATCGGTGTCGAAATCGGCGTACCAGGCGAGACCCAGCTGGCCCACGTTGCCCGCATTCACCTGGTCCAGCGGCGAGAAGCGCTGTTCGGAATAGCCCTTGCCGTACGAGAGCCACTCGGCGTTGGCGTCCGCCGCGGCGATCCGCTCGCCGTCGATGTTCGCCGTCTGCGGCTTCTGGCAGGCCGCCAGCGCCAGCGCCACGGCCACGGCCGCACCCAGATGGATGATCTTCATCACGCCCTCCCGCGGCCGGCTCGTGTCGTATGGCCTGACCTTAGGCCGAACTATGCGCGGGTCGGCGCTGGCGGCAAGCATGCCGCAGCGTCAGCGGGTGCGATCAGACGACGGCGCGGGTCGCGGCCTCAGGCGCGTGGACGGCCTGCGGACGCAGGCGGGCGTAGGCGGTGGCCAGCCGGTCGATCGCCTCAGCCATGGGTTCGGCCGGCAGGGTGAAGGGCAGGCGCACGAAGCGTTCGAAGGCGCCGTCGACGCCGAACCTCGGGCCTGCGGCGATGCGCACCCCGTGGCGTTCACAGGTGGCCGCCAGCGCGTTGGACACCGGCGCCGGCAGCTCAGCCCAGACCGACAGACCCCCGGGCGGCGGCGTGACCCGCCAGTCGGGCAGGCGCTCGGCCGCCAACTTCACCAGCCGGTCACGCCGCTCGCGCAGCTCGGCGCGGCGGGCGGCGAGCGCCGCCTCGTCGTCCTGCAGCAACGCCGCGGCGGCCAGTTGCTCGAGCACCGGCGTGCCCAGGTCGATGGAGGCGCGCATGCGGCCCAGCGCGGCGATCATCTCGGGCTCGGCGCGGATCCAGCCGATGCGAAGGCCGCCCCAGAAGCTCTTGCCAGTGGAGCCAAGCCGCACGATCGAGCCCGGCGGCTCGTCGAACCCGTAGGAGGCGCGCGGACCGTCCAGCGACAGGTCCAGCATGGTCTCGTCGAACACGACCACCGTCCGGGTGCGCAGGCCGGCCGCGGCGATGGCCGCACGTCCCGCGAAATCCATCCAGCGGCCGGTCGGGTTGTGGAAGTCCGGCACCAGATGCGCGAGCCGGGGCGCGCTCTGCTGGAAGGCGGCGACCACGCCTTCCACGTCCCAGCCCTCGGCCGGCAGGCTCACCGGCACCGGCCGGCACGAGCCCCGTAGGATGGCGTCGATGGCGTTCGGATACGTGGGATGGTCGATCACGACCCTGTCGCCCGGCCCCGTCAGCAGCCGCAGCATCAGCGCCCAGGCGTGCTGGGCGCCGTGGGTGATCAGGACCTGGTCAGGCGTCGTCGCCAGACCCCGGCGCGTATAGCGGGCGGCGACCGCCTCGCGCAGCACCATCAAGCCGACCGGCTCGTAGCCGTGGTGCGGCAGGTGGGCCGGCAAGGCCTCGATCGCCTTGGCGTAGGCCTGGTGCACGAACTCACCGGCCGGAAGGGCCGCGGCGATCAGATCCACGACGCCGGGTTCGCTCGGCCGGATCAGCGGGCCGGAGTCCCGATGGCCGGGTCCGGTCGGCAGCCGCGTGCGCGCCCCGGCGCCCTGCCGGCTCTGCAGGAAGCCCTGCTCACGCAGGCGGGTGAAGGCGCCCGTGACGGTCGTTCGGCTGACCTCCAGCGCCTGGGCCAGTTCGCGTTCGCCCGGCAGCACCACGTCAAGGGGCAGCCGCCCGTCGAGGATCAGCAGGCGCAGGCCGTCGGCCAGCTGGCGGTAGGCCGGACCGGCCTGGTCCGTCCGCCAAGCGCCCAGCAGGCGCGTCAGCGATGCGGCCCGGATACGACGAGGGGTCATCAGGCCACGCTACCCCCACTGGATATTTTTTCCAAGGCCAGTTGTCGCCACCTTGGATGCCATGATGACCCGCCGTCTTATCCAGCTCTTCACTGGCCTAGCCCTGTACGGCCTCTCCATCTCGGTGATGCTGGAGGCGGGCCTCGGCCTTGAGCCCTGGGGCGTGCTGAACGAAGGCGTCACCGAGCAGACGCCGCTGTCGTTCGGCCTCGTCGTGTGCCTGATCGGCGCGCTGGTGCTGCTGCTGTGGATCCCGCTAAAGCAGAAGCCCGGCTTCGGCACCCTCGCCAACGTCGTGGTTATCGGCCTGGCGGTGGACGCCACCGCGCCGCTGGTCCCCGACATCGACGGCTATCCGCTGCGGGCGCTGTTCTTGGGCCTGGGCATCCTGCTGAACGGGATCGCCGGCGGCCTCTACATCGGCGCAGGCCTTGGCCCCGGACCGCGCGACGGCCTCATGACCGGCCTCGCCCGCCGCACCGGCTGGCCCCTGCGCCGGGTGCGGACCGGCATCGAGCTTACGGTGCTGGCGGCCGGCTGGCTGCTGGGCGGCACCGTGGGGGTCGGCACGGTGCTCTATGCGCTCTCGATCGGCCCCTTGGTGCAGTTCTGCCTGCGCCGCTTCAGCATCCCCGCGGCCGAACCCAAGCCCACGCTGGTCCCCGCCGAGTAGTCCCGCCGTTAACCTCCGACTCAGGCTTCCGAAACCCCGCCTTTACCCCTGCCCTGTACCAAAGGGGGACAACAACGGACCGCACGCAGAGGCGGCCCTGACTCAAGATCGGTGGGTGTTTTCTCATGGCCAAGACGGTCCTCGTCGTCGATGACGATCCGACGCAGCGGCGTCTCATCCAGGCGGTGCTCGAGCGCGAAGGCTTCGCCGTCGCCCATGCCGAGTCCGGCGACCAGGCCATCTCGCGTCTGGCCGCCGGCGGCGCGGCCGACGTCGTCCTGCTGGACCTGGTCATGCCCGGCATCTCGGGCCAGGACACCCTGGCCGAGATGCGCGCCCGGGGCTTCAACCAGCCGGTGATCGTGGTCACCGCCACCGGCGGGATCGACACCGTCGTCCAGGCCATGCAGGCCGGGGCCATCGACTTCTTCGTCAAGCCCGCCGCGCCCGAGCGCATCATCGTCTCAATCCGCAACGCGCTCTCGATGGGCGCGCTGAAGGGCGAGGTCGACCGGCTGAAGAAGCACACGAGCGGCCGCACCACCTTCGAGGACCTGATCGGCTCCTCCCCGGCCATGACCATGGTCAAGCGTATGGGCGAACGCGCCGCCAAGTCCACGATCCCAATCCTGATCACCGGCGAGAGCGGCGTCGGCAAGGAGGTCATCGCCCGGGCCGTGCACGGCTCGTCCGACCGCGCCGGCAAGCCCTTCGTCGCCGTGAACTGCGGCGCCATCCCCGAGAACCTCGTGGAGTCGATCCTGTTCGGCCACGAGAAGGGCAGCTTCACGGGCGCCACCGACAAGCACCTGGGCAAGTTCCAGGAGGCCAACGGCGGCACCCTGTTCCTCGACGAGGTCGGCGAGCTGCCGCTCGACGTGCAGGTCAAGCTGCTGCGCGCCCTGCAGGAGAGCGAGATCGATCCGATCGGCTCCAAGCGCTCCATCAAGGTCGACGTGCGCATCGTCTCGGCGACGAACCGGGACCTCAGCCAGGCCGTGGCGGAAGGGCGCTTCCGCGAGGATCTCTACTACCGGCTGAACGTCTTCCCGATCGAGGCGCCGTCTCTGCGCGAGCGCAAGGAGGACATCCCAGCCCTGGTCGACTGCTTCGTCCGGCGCTTCAACGTCGAGGAAGGCAAGTCCGTGGTGGGCGCCGCGCCCGAGACGCTGGCCTGCCTCACCGCGTTCGACTGGCCCGGCAACGTCCGCCAGCTCGAGAACGCCGTCTATCGCGCCATCGTGCTGGCCGATGCGCCCTACCTGCAGCCGCACGACTTCCCGGCGATCTCCGGCATCGCCGCGCCGCCGCCGGAAGCCCTGCCCAGCGCGCCGATGCCCGTCCCCTCGGCCGCCGAACTCGCCGCCGGCCTGCCGCAGGCCGACACGCCCGTCCGCATCCTCGACCACAAGGGCCACATCCGCCCGCTGGAGGAGATCGAGCGCGACCTCATCCAGCACGCCATCGAGGTCTACGCCGGCCACATGAGCGAAGTGGCCCGCCGCCTCGGCATCGGCCGCTCGACGCTCTACCGCAAGGTCCGCGAGAACGGGCTGGAGGGGTTGATCAAAGGCTCCGAGGAAGCCGCGGCTTAGTCTTCGCGCTTCTTCCGGAATGGCTTCCGCTGGAGACCCTTCTTCTCGCCCTTGGCCTTGGCGGCGATCTCTTTCAGCTTGAGCGCCTGCATGGCCGAGAGCGCCTGGCCGGGCGCGCCCTTCTCGGGGTCGCCGAAGGCGCGGCCGTAGGTCTTCACGCGGTCGGTGACGGACCCGAGGAATTCGCCCTCCCATTCGGAGAGCTCCACGCCCGTCTTGTCGGCGGTCCGGCGGGCGCGTTTGAGGGCGTTGAGGGCGGCGCGCTTGGCGGCCGCCTTCTGGGCCTCGTAGGGCGAGAGTGGCGCCTTGCGCTTCAAATCTCTCCGATCGCCGAGAGATAGAGGTCGAGGATCGCCTCTTCCTCCTGACGCTTCGCCCGGTCCTGCTTCCGGATGCGGATCACCTTGTTGATGATCTTCACGTCGAAGCCGTTGCCCTTGGCCTCGGCCTTCACTTCCTTGATCTGCTCCGAGATCTCGGCCTTCTCCTGCTCGAGGCGCTCGATGCGCTCGATGATGCTCTTGAGCTGCCCCTGGGCGGTGGCGTTCAGCACGTCGGAGTGGGCGGAAGCGTCGTCGGCCATGGTGAAGCTCTACCTAAGTCGGAGATGGCAGGGAAGGCGCGGTGTTTAGCGATCCGCACGGGGGCTGTCATGCGGCCATGAACCTCGACTAGAACCTGGCCGTTGAGACGCATCGACGCGGAGGGTTCAGACATGTCCGACGGCAAGCGCCGCCCCACCGAAGAGGAAGCCCTGGCGGCGGTCCGGACCCTGATCGAATGGGCCGGCGACGACCCGGACCGCGAGGGCCTGCTGGATACGCCGCGCCGCGTGGTGAAGTCCTACAAGGAGCTGTTCGCCGGCTATGAGAGCGACCCGCGCGAGTACCTGGAGCGCACCTTCGACGAGGTGGGCGGCTACGACGAACTGGTCATCCTGAAGGACATCCGCGTGGTCAGCTTCTGCGAGCACCACATGCTGCCGTTCCTAGGGAAGGCCCACGTCGGCTACCTGCCCCGCAACCGCGTCGTCGGCATCTCCAAGCTGGCCCGCGTGGTGCACGGCTTCGCCCGGCGCCTGCAGATCCAGGAGAAGCTGACCGCCGAGATCGCCGAGGCGATCCAAGACATCCTCGATCCCAAGGGCGTGGGCGTGGTCATTGTCTCCGAGCACAGCTGCATGACCATGCGGGGGGTCAATACGCCCGGCTCGCGGCTCACCACCAGCCACCTGCTGGGCGAGGTGCGCGACGATCCTCGGACCCGCCAGGAGTTCTTCGAGCTGGTGCGTAACGGAGCCTAGAGCAGGCCGCGGGCCTCGAGGGCCGGCCTGAGCGCCGCCGGATCGGTGAAGTGGTGGACGTCCAGGCCCAGTTGCTCGGCCGCGGCGATGTTCTTGGCGCTGTCATCCACGAACAGGATGTCGGCAGGCGCCAGGCCGAACCGGTCGCAGACCAGTTGGAAGGCCTCGGCCGATGGCTTCGTCACCCCGTCGACCCCCGAGGCGACCACGCCCTTCAGCCGCGCGAAGGCGGGGCTCAGCGCCATCGTGCCCTCCAGCGTCTCGTGCGAGATGTTCGACAGCCCGTACTGCGGGACGCCGCGGGCGTGCAGGGCCTCGATCGCGGCTTCGGTCTCGGGGATGGGACCCGAGAACATCTCCCACCACCGCGCTTCCCAGGCGTGGATCGCCTCGGCGTATTCGGGATGCTTCGGAAGCAGGCGCTCACGGTTCTCGGCGAAGGTCACGCCCGCGTCGTGCGCCATGTGCCAGTCCATCGTGCAGACATGGCTAAGGAACCGGTCGAGCTCGGCCGGTTCCTTGAAGATCTTGGCGTAGAGCGTGCGCGGGTCCCAGCGCACGATGACATTGCCGAAGTCCCAGAGTACGGCCTTCGGCATGCCGCGCGCGCTTAGCCTTGCTTGGCCTTAAAGCGGGGGTCGGTCTTGTTGATGATGTACACCCGGCCCTTGCGGCGCACGAGCTTGCAGTCGCGGTGACGCGTCTTGAGCGACTTGAGCGAGCTTCTGACCTTCATGACCGTAACATCTGTGGGGCCGCGAGGCCCGGTTTCCACAAGAGCGGGCGCATATACGGGGACCGGCGCCTTTCGTCAACCTGACGGCGTTGTGATTGGGAGCTTGAGTCCCGCCCATTAGGATTCCCGCGATGCGTCGTCGTTATCTGCTTGCCCTCTACGTCCTCGCCGGTTGCGCCAGCCCGCCGAGGCCGGCCCCACCCCCCGCGACCCCGCCCGTGACCGCCGCGCCCGCTCCGCCAGCGCCGGTGACCGTTCCCGTGAAGCCGCCGACCGCGTCCGGCGACATGATCTTCGACGCCTGGGCCGCCGAGTTCCAGGGCCGCGCGCTCGCCGCGGGCATCCGACCCGATGTCTTGGAGCGCGAGATGGCGGGACTGACGCCCGATCCGCGGGTCGCGGGTCTCGACAGCCGCCAGCCCGAGTTTTCCAAGCCAGTCAGCGCCTATCTGCAGGGCGTGGTCACGGCCGACCGGGCGACCATCGGCCAGCGCCGCCGCGCCGACATGCCCGAGCTCGCCGCCATTGAGGAACGCTATGGCGTACCCCGCGAGATCCTGCTGGGAGTCTGGGCGCTGGAGAGCGGCTTTGGCGCCATCCAGGGAGACATGGACGTGATCCGCTCGGTGGCCACCTTGGCCGCCCAGGGCCGCCGCCGCGCCTGGGCCGAGGGCGAGCTGATCGCCGCGCTGAAGATCATCCAGTCCGGCGAACACCCGCGCTCGCGGCTCAAGGGCTCCTGGGCCGGGGCCATGGGACAGACCCAGTTCATCCCGACGACCTTCCTGTCCACCGCCGTGGATTTCGATGGCGACGGCCGGCGCGACATCTGGGCCTCGCGCGCCGATGCGCTCGGTTCAGCCGCCAACCTGCTCGCCAAGGCGGGCTGGGTGCGCGGCCAGAGCTGGGCCCGCGAGGTCGTCGTTCCCGACGGCTTCGACTTCAGTCAGACCGAAGGCCCGCAACTGACGCCCGCCCAGTGGGCGGCCATGGGCGTGAAGCGCGCCGACGGCCTGCCGTGGAGCGACGCCGACGCCCAGGCGCAGGCCCAGCTGGTGGCGCCGGCTGGCGCCAAGGGGCCGTTGTTCCTGCTGTTCCCGAACCACTTCGCGATCCGCAAGTACAACAACAGCCTGGCCTATGCCTTGGGCGTCGGCATGCTAGCCGACCGCTTCTCCGGCATGGGCGGCGTGGTCAGGCCCTGGCCGCAGGAGCAACCGCTGTCGCTGGTCGACCGCATGACCGCCCAGCGGGCGCTGAATGCGCTCGGCTTCAACGCCGGCAATCCGGACGGCGTGGTCGGCATGAACACGCGCACCGCCCTTCGCGCCTGGCAGAAGGCCCGCAACCTGACCGCCGACGGCTACCTGTCGCCCGAGATGGTCCAGCGCCTGAAGGCCGAGGCGGGCGTGGGTTAGACCCCGCCCTCGTCCCGCTTCTCGAGCGTCGCGATCGCCGCGGCTTCGCGGCTGGCGGGCTCGGGGTCGGCGTTGCGCAGCTGGGCGTTGCGGAAGCAGTAGACCAGCATGGCGAGGGTCAGCGCCGCGTTCAACAGGAACGGGGCCGGCGCGATGTGCTGGTAGAGCCAGACGAAGAACGGCGCGAGCACCACATTGATGCCGTTGACCGCCGCGATGGCGCCTGCGACGCGGGCCTGTTCCTCGATGCTCACGGCGATGGACGAGCCGGCGGTGAACCCCGGCCGGGCGAAGCCGAAGCCGAGGCTCGAGATCGCGTAACCCGCGACCACGATGTAGTAGTCCGGCGCGACCGCCACGATCACGTTGCCCAACGCCGCGACCGCCACGCCCCAGCGCAGCAGCTGGCGCGGGGTCATCTGGAACATGCGGATCAGGCCCCACTGGGCGAGGAGCCCCGCCACCGCGCCGAACATCATTGCGATGGCGATGAAGTACTGCGCCTGGGCCGGCGACATCGAGAGCTTGTCGATGATCAGGAAGCCCAGCGTCTGCGCCTGGGCGGTCTGGCACGTGGCGACGATGAAGCCGTAGATCAGAAAGGGCGTGACCCGCGGGTCGCGCCACATGGGCTTCTCCTTGGGCGCGCCGGCCACCACCGGTCGCCGTGGCCGCCGGGCCTCCGGCGCGACCGGCGTCTCGGGCAGGTAGCGCCAGACCACGAACAGCATGGCCGCCGCGATCAGGGCGAAGGTGAAGAGCGGGCCGGCCAGCCCGATCACCGGATAGATGAAGAGCGGCGCCAGGAACGGGCCGATCACCGTGCCCAGCCCGAAGGCGCCGGCCAGGCTGGCCATGGCCTGCGTGCGCTTCTCGGGCGGCGTGCGCTCGGCGACATAGGCCTGGGTGGCGGGGTTCGCGGCGGCGCCGAAGAGGCCGAACAGCGCCCGCGCCAGCAGGAACAGGATGAAGATGACCAGCGGCGCCGCCAGGTGCCGCAGCCCCGCGCTCACCACCAGGCCGCAGAGCGCCATCGAGACCATGAAACCCGACAGGCCGACCATCATCAGCGGCTTGCGGCCGCGCCGGTCGGACGCCCTCGCCCACCAGGGGGAGGACACGGCCCAGAGCACCGCCGAGAGCGAGAAGATCGCCGCCACCATGGGGTCGGGGATGCCGATCGAGCGGCCGATCGCCGGCAGGACCGAGATCAGCCCGGTATTGCCCAGCGCCGTGGCCAGGGACACGCCAAAGATGATGGCGAACGGCCGGCGGGACAGGCCCGCCTCGGGCGGCGCGGAGCTGGGCATCGGGTTCACCGCTTACGCCCGACGCGGCGGCCAGCGCAAACCCGAATGACGCTCACGGCCCATTAAGCATTAACGGCCATGCTCGCCGCGCCTTCGGGGGAGTCCATGTTCCAGATCATCGGCATCGTGCTGCTGTTCGCGCTGGTGTTCGGCAGCTACATCATCTCGGGCGGCAACATGGCGGTGATCCTCCATGCGCTTCCTCACGAGATGATGGCGATCGGCGGCGCCGGCGTGGCGGCGTTCCTGATCGCCAACTCGATGCCGGTCATCAAAGGGACCGCCGGCGGCTTCGGGAAGATCTTTTCGGGGCCGAAGTGGAAGCCCGCTGACTACCGCGACCTGTTGGCCCTGCTCTTCCTGCTGACCAAGACGATGAAGTCCAAGGGCGTCATCGCGCTGGAAAGCCACATCGAGAACCCGAAGGAGAGCACGATCTTCACGCGGTTCCCGAAGATCATGAAGGACCACTTCGCCATCGACTTCATCTGCGACACGCTGCGGATGATGACCATGAACCTGGAGGATCCCCACCAGGTTGAAGACGCGATGGAGAAGCAGCTCGAAAAGCACCATCACGAAGCGCTGGCGCCGAGCCACGCCATGCAGAACCTGGCCGACGCCTTGCCCGCCCTGGGCATCGTCGCCGCCGTGCTGGGCGTCATCAAGACCATGGGCTCCATTACCGAGCCGCCGGAAGTTCTCGGCGGCATGATCGGCTCGGCGCTGGTCGGGACCTTCCTGGGCGTGTTCCTGGCCTATGGCCTCGTCGGTCCCTTCGCCACGCGCATGAAGGAGGTCACCGAGGAAGAAGGCTCCTTCTACAGGATCATCCAGTCGGTGCTCGTCGCCCACCTGCACGGCAACGCCGCGCAGATCTCGGTGGAGATCGGCCGCGGCAACGTCCCGTCCGGCGCCCAGCCCAGCTTCCTCGAGCTGGAAGAGGCTCTCTCGAACATCCCGAACGAGGCCTGAGCGGCCTTGCCGCTCGCGGCCGGCGCGGCCTATCCCTGACCCTCGCGCCAACGCAGGCGCTCGGAAGAGGACTAGGGACATGACCCACGAACTGCTCCGCAAGCTGCTCGTCGCCGGCGCCGCCGTCGCCGCCCTGACCGTCGCCGCCTGCTCGAAGAACGAAGAGGCGGCCGAAACCACGCCGGCCGCTGAGACCGCCGCCGCCCCCGCCGACGCCGAGGCCGCCATGCAGGCCGCAGCGGCCGACGCCGCCGCCGCTGCTGGCGACACGGCCCCGGCCGACGCCACGACCGCCGCCGAGGCGCCGACCACGCCGCCGGCCGCCGAAGCGCCCGCCGAGAAGCACTAAGCGCCAGGGCGACTTTCGCTTAAAGACACGGGGCCGCCCCAGCCGGGCGGCCCTTTTTCTTGGCCGGACCGACCTTTTCGATGACCGGAAGCCCGCTGGACTGGACTGCCGACGGCCAGCCGCGCTCGCGGCTGTTCGGCGACGTCTATTTCTCGGCCGAAGACGGTCTGGCCGAGACCCGCGCCGTGTTCCTGGACGGCTGCGGCGTGCCCGACGCCTGGGCCGGACGGCGCCGGTTCGTGGTCGCCGAGCTGGGCTTCGGAACGGGCCTGAACATCGCAGCCTTGCTCGATCTCTGGCGCCGCACCGGCCCGCCCGGAGGCCAGCTCCACGTCTTCACGGTCGAAGGCTTCCCGATCGCGGCCGACGAGGCGGCCCGGGCGCTCGCCCGCTGGCCCGAGATCGCCCAGGCGGCCCAGGCGCTCACCCGTCGCTGGCCGGGCCGCGCCCGCGGCGTCCACCGGCTGGAAATCCCCGAGTTCTCGGCCGTCGTCGACGTGGCCGTGGGCGACGTCGCCGAGGCGCTCGCCGGCTGGACGGGCCGCGCCGACGCCTGGTTCCTCGACGGCTTTTCGCCGGCGCTCAATCCCCAGATGTGGTCCGACGAGATCCTGGCGCTCGTGGGCGCGAGGTCCGCGCCCGGCGCACGGGCCGCGACCTTCACGGTAGCCGGCCAGGTCCGGCGGGGGCTGGCGGCGGCAGGCTTCTCCGTCGAGAAACGCCCCGGATTCGGCCGTAAGCGGGAGCGGCTGGAGGCGCGTTTCCCAGGCGAACCGCAGGACGCCTCCAGCCGCCGCGTGGCCATCGTCGGCGGCGGCGTGGCCGGGGCCGCCGCCGCGCGGGCGGTGCGCGCCCTCGGCGGCGAGGCGGTCGTCTTCGAGGCGGACGCGCCGGGCGCCGGCGGCTCGGGGAACCCCGCCGCTTTGGTCACGCCGCGCCTGGACGCCGGCCTCGGCGCACCCGCCCAGCTGTTCGCCCGCGCCTTCGCCCGGGCCGTCCAGCTCTGTCGCGCCCTCCCGCAGGCGATCATCACCGAAGGCGTGCTGCAGCTTGCGACGGCCGACCGCGACCTCCCCCGCTACGAGAAGATCGCCGCCTCCGACCTGTTCGAGCCCGGCGAGCTGACGGTGCTCTCGGCGGCGGAGGCGGCGGAACGCCTGGGCGAGCCCGCCCCCGCCGCCCTTGACCAGCGCAGCGCCCTGGTCGTCGAACCCGCGGTTCTCCTGGAAGCCTGGGCGGGCGAGACGCGGCGGACGCGCGTGGCCAACATACGCGACCTGGACGCCGACGCCGTGATCGTCGCCGCGGCGCTCGGCTCGCGAGCGCTGCTGCCGGACCTGCCCCTGAAGCCCGTCCGCGGTCAGGCGAGCTGGGCGCCTGCACAGCATTTCGCCGCCGCCGCCGCATGGGGCGGCTATGTGCTTCCGACTCGCGACGGGGTCCTCTTCGGCGCCACCCACGACCGCGACGACGAGGCCGTCGACCTGCGCGCCGATGACCACCGACGTAATCGGGAGACCCTCGCGCGCGCCCTGCCGGGTCTCGCGACGCGGCTCGCGGACGCCATCCTGGACGGCCGCGCCTCGGTGCGGGCGACAACGCCCGACCGCCTGCCGATCGCGGGAACGACCCGCGACGGCATCCATGTCCTGACGGGTTTTGGGTCGCGCGGGTTCTCGCTCGCGCCGCTGCTGGCCGAGCACGTAGCCGCCCAGGCGCTCGGCGCGCCCTCGCCGCTGCCGGCCGCGGCGCAGGCCCTCGTAGACCCCGCACGTTTCGCCCGCCGAGCCCGTTCCTGAAACCGGCGCCGCCGCCTATATTCGCGGCTGCTCGGGGGACATTCCGCCAGGAACCGAGACATGAAGAGCAAGAACCGCGTGGCCGCCGCCGTCCTGGGCCTGGCGGCGCTGGGCCTGTCCTCGCCGCAGGGCGCGGTCGCCAAATCGCCGCTGGAAGGCGCCGAGAAAGGCAAGCGCCAGTGCTTCTGGACCAGCCAGGTCAACAACTTCGCCGCCGAGAACGACCGGGTCGTCAACGTCCGCGTCGGCGTACGGGAGGTCTATCGCCTGGAGATCTTCGGAACCTGTCCCGAGATCGACTGGACCCAGAAGATCGCGCTCGTCTCGCGCCACGGCTCGAGCATCTGCAGCGGCCTGGACGCCGAGATCGTCACGCCCTCGGCGATCGGCCCGCAGCGCTGCACGGTCCGCAATATTCGCAAGCTGACGCCGGCCGAGGTCGAGACCCTGCCGCGGAAGGCCAGGCCCTGACGTAAAGAAAAGGGGACGCCGTCGCCAGCGCCCCCTGCAGTCGCTCTCCTGGGAGACGATCAGAACCGCTTGCGCACGCCCAGTTCGAAGACACGGCCCAGCGGGTTCCCGTTCGTGTAGTCGTAGTTGTACTGGCTGGGCGCGTACGGCGGGTCGGTGTCGAAGATGTTCTGGACGCTCAGCGACACCATGGCGTCCCACGGCGCTTCCCACCGCACGATCAGGTCGTGCTGCCAGAAGTCGTCCGACTTGCCGACCGGGACCAGCTCGCGCCCCGCCGTCGCCGTGGGGTTCGGCACGGTGACGAACAGCGGCGAGCCGAAGGCGGGCGAGGTGCCTTCCGCATAGCGCGTCTGCCAGCGCACCGAGACCGGGCCCCGGTTGAACGAGGCGAACAGGTTCGCCTTCACTTCCGGATACGAGAAGAAGTCGTTGATCAGGTCGGAGAGGCCCGCGCGGTCCTCGGCCGGCGAGATGGCGATGTTGGAGCCCAGCATGGTCACCGCGCCGCGCTTGTACTCGATCAGATAGGTCGCTTCGCCGCCCACCGACCAGCTGCCGTCGAACCAGCCGTCCCAGTCGTACTGGGCGCGCAGCTCCAGGCCGGAGGTCTTGGTGCTGGGGCCGTTGGTGAAGAAGCTGCGCAGCCGGGCCACGTTGCCGGCCCCGCAGGCGCCGGCGAAGGTGAACCGGGCCTGCAGCGCGGCGAACGCAGGATTGCCGCAGTTCGCGTTCGAGTTGCCGGGGAACATGGTCGCGTACAGGCGCGCACCGCTTTCCTCGATGATCTCGTCCTTGAACTTGAAGTTGAAGTAGTCGAGCGTCGCCGAGAAGCCGCCGATCTCGACGATGGCGCCCAGGTTGAAGGTGTCGGCCTTCTCGGGCTTCAGGTCGGGGTTGCCGCAGCTCTGGAACGCGCGATAGGCGCTGCCCAGGACACGCACCCCGTTGTTGCAGCCGGGGGTGACGAAGCCCACCGGCGGGGCGCGGAACGTGGTGCTGGCCGTGCCGCGCAGGGCCAGCCAGTCCATCACCTGCCACTTCACGGCCACCTTGGGGTTGGTCGTGGAGCCGATGTTGCCCTGATAGGCCTCGTGTCGGATGGCGAAGCTGAGGTTGATGGCGTCGGTGAGCGGCGCCTGCAGCTCGCCGAAGATCGCCTTCACGTTGCCGTCGTCGTCCCGGTCGGTGTTCGAGCCGAAGAAGATCAACGGGCCGGTCTCGTCGGCGCAGCTCGCGCGGTCGGGACAGGGGTTCTCGTCGGCGTTGAACAGCGCGCCGTACTTCCGCAGTTCGCGGTTGTAGCGGTACTGCACGCCGAGCGCCCAGGCGAGATTGCCGCCGCCCAATTCGAAGCCCGTCTCGCCCGAGAAGACGGTGTCGACGACCAGGAGCTGGTTGGTCAGGACGTTCGTGTAGTTGCCGTAGAGCCAGGCGACCACCTGCGGATCGTTGGCGACGGCGGGGTTGAAGTAGGGGTTCGCGGCCCCGTTCACGGCGCTGACCGGCACGCTGTTGGTGAACGGGTTGAAGTAGTAGCAGCCGAGCGCGGTGTTGCCCGCGCCGGTGGTGAAGTTGGCAGTTTCGGCGGCCGTGCACCCGCCCGGATCGTCAGCCTTGGCGCCGAAGCCGCGCAGGGCCAGCTGCAGGTTGCGGACGAGCAGGTCGTTGGTGTTGGTGGTGTTCTTCTGCTCCATGAAGGTGACGGCGGTGTCGAAATTGATCCCGCCGAAGACCTTGCCCTGGAAGCCGGCCGAGAGCCGGTAGCCGTCGTTCACGACCGCCTGGTGGTCGGCCTTGTCCTTGTTCAGCGGATGGCCGGCGAAGGCGATGGCCCGCCAGCCCAGCTGGACGATGTCGACGCCCCGCGCGCCCAGCGGAGCGCCGGGCTGTGCGCCGGTCGGGGCGTTGGCCGTGGCTCGGATCGTCGCGCACTGGGCCGCGGTGAGCGGCGCCGCGCAGGTGTTGAGCAGGGCGACGAGGCCCGGGTGGTTGGCCGGGATGTTGTAGGGCACCGACAGGTTCGGTCCGCTCGCCGCCGTCGGCGAGAACGAGGTGCCGCCGGCCGACACCGGCGAGGGGTACTGCGCCGTCAGGTTCGCGGGCGAGAGGCGCTGCATCGGCACCTCGTTCTTGGCCCAGGCCGCCTCGGCGTGGAACGACAGGTTCTCCGACAGATCGAAGTTCACCTCGCCGTAGAGCTGGTAATGGTCCTCCTCGTTCACCAGGTCGTTGAAGTTCGAGAACTGGAAGCGGCAGGTTGAGCTCGTCGTCGCCGGGTTCTGGGCGCTGACCGGCACCGCGACGGTGGCGGTGGCGCCCTGGCCCAGCGTGCCGTTCAGCGGGTTCGGATAGGTGATGTTGTTGGTGAGGACGCCGCCCAGCTCCTCACAGCCGTTGTCGCGGAACAGCGTCGCGCCGGCCAGGAACAGGCCCGGGTTGGAGGCGCCGGTCCAGCCGCCGGCGCCGGCGTAGCCGCCGAAGTCGAACGACCTGAGCGCCCAGTCGCGCTCGTGGATGTCGAGCCTGGACCGATGCCGGTAGCCGGCGGTCAACAGGACGTTGCCGTTGTCGAAGTCCTTACCGAACGCCGCCTGGGCGTTGTAGTCGCCGTCCGAGCCGTCGATCAGGGCGTACTCGCCCGACACCTCGAGGCCGTCCAGGTCCTTGCGTGTGATGAAGTTCACGACCCCGCCGATCGCGTCCGAGCCGTAGGTGGCGGCCGCTCCGTCCTTCAGGATCTCGACCCGCCCGACCGCGGCCGTGGGGATGAAGTTGAGATTGGCGCCGCCGCCCTGGAACGCCGCCACCGGGCTGTCGGCGAGTCGCCGGCCGTTCATCAGCGTGAGCGTCCGCGCCGCACCGAAGCCGCGAAGGTTGATCGTCGCGGTCCCGGCGCCGCCGTTGTAGCGGTTGCTCTCCCCCAGCGACGACTGGGACGAGGTCACGTTCTTCACCAGCTGGACGACCGTCGGAGAGCCTTGCGCCTCCAAGTCCTCGTTGCTGAGCACGTCGACCGGCAGGGCGGTGTCTTCGGGCGTGCCGGCGATCAATGAGCCGGTGACGACCACTTCCTCGACGTCGGTGGCCCGCGCGGGGGCCGTCTGGGCTTGCGCCTGGGCCGCGACGCCTAGGGCCAGGGTGACGGCCAGCAGGGAGCCGCCGCAGAAATAGCTGCGTTTCATGGTCAAATTTCCTCCCCTCAGGCGCGCCCGCCGCATCTGATGCACGGCTGGTCGATCCCCTGAGCGGACGAACGATCACATCAAACTTCCGGTACGGCAACGTACCCCATTTCGGAATCGTACCGGTGTTACCAAAATGCCAAAGAAAAGCGCCGCCGGACGAGTCCGGCGGCGCAGGCTTGCGGGATCCTGGCGACTAGAAGCGCTTGGTGACGCTCAACTTGAATGTCCGCCCCAACGGGTTGGCGGTGAATGGGTCGTAGCCCAGGTCCAGCCGGGCGAACGGCGGGTCCTCGTCGAACACGTTGTCGACGTCGACGACCACCGTCGTGTCCCAGGGCGCCTGTAGCCGGTAGGTCACGTCCACTGTCGTGAAGGCGTCGATCTTGCGACCTTCGTTGGATTTCACGACCGGGGCGCCAGTGGCGTCCTGGAGGACGGTGGGCGCGAACGGCGAGGTGCGCTGGTCCGTGTAGCTGTCGATGTGGTTCAGCTGAACGCGCAGGTTGTGCGCTCCCGACGTGTATTCGGCGTACAGCTGCGCCTTCCACTGGGGCACCGGCACGATCTGGGTCTGGTAGTTCAGCTTGTTCACCCCCGAGAAGGCCGGCGAAACCGTCACGCCTTCGACCTCGGTGGCGCCGACGTCGTACTTGTTCACGTAGGTGACGGTGGCGCCGAAGCGCATCGAGCCGCCCCACATCTCGCCGGCGTCATAGGTGGCCAGGATGTCGACGCCGTCGGTCTTCACCTGCGGGCCGTTGACGTAGAAGGTGCGGATGCGCTGCAGATTGGCGACCGCGCAGTTGTTGCCCGCGAATACGAAGCGCGACTGCAGGCCCGCCAGGGCGGCCTGGCCGCAGTTCCCGGTCCCGGTCCCCGTGGGGAACAGGGTCGAGAACATGCCGCCGACCGGTTCGGGCACCAGCGGGTTGTCGAAGTCGAAGCTCCAGTAGTCGATGGTGGCCTGGAAGCCGCCGGTCTTGGCAATGAAGCCGACCGAGTAGGTGAACGCCTCCTCAGGCTCGAGCGACTCGTTACCGATGATGTCCACGGCGCGGAAGGCTCCGCCCAGGAACTGCAGGCTGGTGACCTGCCCCGGATCCATCCAGGTCAGCGGCGGGGCCCGGAAGGTAGTGCCGACCGTGCCGCGGACGGCGAAGATGTCGGACAGCTGCCAGCGGACCGACGCCTTCGGGTTGAAGGTCGTGCCGCCTTGCGATCCGTAGTCTTCATAGCGAGCGGCGAGCTGGGCCTGGATGCTGTCGGTGAACGGCAGGCTCACTTCGGCGAAGGCCGCCCACACGTCGCGCTTGAGGTCCGAGGGCGTGCCGCCGCCGAGGAACAGGAACGGTCCGTTCCGGACCGAGCAGTTCGTCGTTCCCGTCACCGGCGTGTCGATGCAAGGCGTGACCGTCAGGTCCGTGAGCGCGTCGTACTCGGCCTCGAACCAGTTCTTGCGGAACTGACCGCCGACCGCCCAGCCGATGGCGCCGCCGCCAAGGTCGATGCCCAGCTCACCGTTGAAGACCGCGTCGGCCACGAAGATGCTGCTGGTCAGGTCGGTGCCCGTCGGCTGGAAGAACCAGCGGATCAGCTCGGGGTTGTTCGCCACCGCGGCGCTGTAGTTCGGGTTCGTCTGACCCGTCAGCGCGTTGGACTGAATGGCGTTCGAGAACGGGTTGAACCACTGGCACCCGTTGGCGCCCGGCGTCGTGCCCGTGCAGTTCGGCCCGCCCAGGCCGCGCAGGGCCAGCTGCAGGCGGCTGACCACGGCGTCGTAGCCGATCCGGACCAGGTTGTCGGTCATGTAGGTGGCGGCGAAGTCATAGCCGATGCCGTTGCCGAACTCGCCGTTCAGGCTGGCCGAGACCCGCCAGGCCTCGTGCTTGCGGCTGCCGTGCGAGGACTGGTCGCTGAACAGCGGGTTGCCGCCCATGCTGAGCGGACGGAACAGCACGCCCGGGATGTAGGCGCCGGTGGCGAAGGCCGGCAGCTGTCCCGGGTTCTGCTGGCGGTACAGCGCGAAGCCGGGGTTGTTGGCGGGCACGAAATAGCCGGCGGCGAAGCCCGACGTCGCGGCCGGGTTCGTGGTGGCCGTCGGCGACTGCAGCGCCAGGTAGGACGGCGAGGTGTCCCACTCCGGGACATCCGTCTCCGAGTAGAGGCCTTCCAGGTGGAAGGTGCTGTTCTCGGCGATCTCCCAGTTCAGCTCGCCATAGAGCTGGAAGCGGTTCTCCTTCTCCACGATGTTGTCATAGGGCGTGTAGTTGAACGCGCAGGCCGGGGTCGTGCCGCTGAAGGTGGGCTGGCCGCCCAGCGGCGCACAGCCGACGTCGCGCTGCAGACCCATCGCAGGCGTGAAGGCTCCGGTCGTCGGGTTGTTGGTCAGCGGCAGGAAGGCGGTGACGGCGTTGCCCGTCGACCAGCCGGTTTCCGGGCTTTCGAAATAGCCGGTCAGCGCGAAGTCCCGCTCGCGCACCGACAGTTCGGACCGGTGCTGATAGCTGCCCGACAGCAGGACGTTGATCGCCCCGAAGTCCTTGCCCCACAGCGCCGAAGCGCCCCAGTCGCCCCGAGACCCGTCGATGTAGCGGTAGTTGCCGTTCAGCTCGAGGCCGTCGAAGCCCTTGCGGGTGATGAAGTTCACGACGCCGGCGATCGCGTCCGAGCCATAGGTGGCCGCCGCGCCCTCCTTCAGCACTTCGATCCGGCCGATGGCCGCCTGCGGCAGGAGGTTGATGTCCGGCGCGTCGGCGCCGATCGGCGCATTCACCATCCGCCGGCCGTTGAACAGCACCAGGGTGCGCGACGCCCCCAGACCCCGCAGGTTGACCGTCGCTGCGCCTTCCGAGCCCTGCGCCCGGGAGTCGAACTGGTTGGTGTCGCCTAGGACGCCGTTGGAGGCCGGCATCGCCTTCAGGAGTTCGACAGCCGATGGCGTGCCCTGCCGCTCAAGCTCGTCGGCGCCGATCACATCCACGGGCAAGGCCGCGTCCTCGGGCGTGCCGCGGATGAATGAGCCCGTGACCACGACCTCGCCGACCTCGGTGGGCGCCTGTTGCGCGGCGGCTTCGCCCGCCCATCCGAACGCCAGGGCCGCAGCCATGGCGGATGCGCTGCAGAAGAATCTGCTTTTGATCATCTGGTTTCCTCCCCTCGGCGCCTCTGAAGCGGGCGCCTGAGCAAGGGGAAGTACGGACCATTTATTTCAGCTGCGCCACATAAATTTCGGTGTTCCACCAAGCTTGGCCGTCAAAAAGGCGCCCATTGCGCAACGCGATGCCCCAAACCGGCTCTTCAGCTTCGGGCCGCGCGGCCCTATGTCGGAGACGCGCCAAGCCGGCGCTTGAGGAGGGACGCATGTCGAAGGATCAGGCGCTGGAGCTACGTAGTCTGCTGCGCACGGACGGGACGCTGGAGCTGTCGCTGGCAGAAGTCACGGTCCCGGAACCAGGCCCGGACGAGATCCTGGTGCGGGTCGAGGCGACGCCGATCAACCCCTCTGACCTCGGACTGCTGCTCGGTCCCGCTGACCTCTCGACGCTGAAGGCCGAAGGATCCGCCGACCGGCCGGTGGTCACCGCCGCGGTTCCGCCAGCTGGCATGAAGGCGCTCGCCGCCCGCGTGGGTCAGTCGCTGCCGGTCGGCAACGAGGGCGCCGGCGTCGTCGTGGCGGCGGGCGCCTCGCCCGAGGCCCAGGCGCTGCTCGGTCGCACCGTGGCGATGATCGGCGGGGCCATGTACGCCACCCACCGCCGCCTGAAGGCTGCCGAGGTCCTGCCACTGCCGGCCGACGCGACGCCGGCCGACGGCGCCTCCTGCTTCGTCAATCCGCTGACCGCGCTCGCCATGGTCGAAACCCTCCGCCGCGAGGGCCACAAGGCGCTGGTCCACACGGCGGCGGCCTCCAACCTGGGCCAGATGCTGGTGCGGATCTGCAAGGCCGACGGCGTGCCCCTGGTGAACGTCGTGCGCAGCGCCGAACAGGAGACGCTCCTGCGCGACCAGGGCGCCGAATGGGTGGTCAACTCCAGCGATCCCGACTTCCAGGAGAAGCTGACCGACGCCGTGGCCGCCACCGGCGCCACGCTGGCCTTCGACGCCATCGGCGGCGGCCGGATCGGCAGCCAGATCCTTTCGGCCATGGAAGCAGCCGCGAACCGCACGGCCGGCGCGTACAGCCGCTACGGCTCGTCCACCCACAAGCAGCTCTACATCTACGGGGCGCTCGACACCCGACCCACCGAGCTGGTCCGCAACTTCGGTTTCGCGTGGAACATCGGCGGTTTCCTGCTCACGCCCTTCCTCGCGCAGATCGGACCCGAGGCCGCCGGCCGGCTGCGCCAGCGCGTGGCCGCCGAGCTCAAGACCACCTTCGCCAGCCGCTACACCGCCGAGATCGGCCTGGCCGAGGCGCTCGACCCGAAGGTGATCGCCGCCTACAGCCGCCGGGCGACTGGCGAGAAGTACCTGATCAACCCGCAGAAGGGCCTCGGCTGACCGGGAGCGGTCGGGCGACGTCGAGCCTGATGTTGTGAGAAGGGATGGTGGACGCGGCTGGGATTGAACCAGCGACCCCTACGATGTCAACGTAGTGCTCTCCCGCTGAGCTACGCGTCCGTATCCTTACGTCGGGAGGCGCGGGATATACCCATGCGCCCGGCCGCTGGCAAGCGCGACGCGCGGCCGATCTTCTAGGCCGCGATCATCCGGTCCACCTCGGTGACGATTTCCCGCAGGTGGATAGGCTTGGACAGCACCTTGGAGCCCGCCGGCGCCTTCTCGCCCGCCGCCAGGGCGACGGCGGCGAAGCCGGTGATGAACATGATCCGGAGGCCCGGGTGCTTGGCCGCCGCCTGGCGCGCCACCTCGATGCCGTCCAGGCCGGGCATCACGATGTCGGTGAGCAGGAGGTCCCACGGCTCGTCCAGATAGGTCGCCGCCTCGTCCCCGTCGGCGCAGGCCGTCACCTCGTAGCCGGCGCGCTCGAGTGCGCGCGCGAGGAAGCCGCGCAGGGAATCGTCGTCTTCGGCGAGCAGGATACGGGGCATCGTCACGGGTCGGCTGGGAATGAACGGCCACCATACCCTGCCAAGCGTAAACCCGCGATGAACCCTTTGACCCACGCGGGCGCTCAGCGTTCTATGCGGACGATGAATGCTTGGGAGCGCCTCGCCGGGACAGACCAGCCACAGGGGGCGCCGGCCGCCTACGAGCTTCGCCGCGCCGCGCCCGAGGGCGAGCCGCCGCCGACGCCGCTGGTGTTCGCCTCGCCGCACTCGGGCCGCCTCTACCCCGAGGACATGATGTCGGCCGCCGCCCTGGACGCCGTCAGCATCCGCCGGTCGGAAGACGCCCTGGTGGACGACCTGATCGCCGCCGCGCCCGAGTTCGGCGCGTCCGTCATCACCGCGAACTACGCCCGCGCCTACATCGACCTGAACCGCGAGCCGTTCGAGCTCGACCCGAACATGTTCGTGGACGAACTGCCCGAGTTCGCCCGCGCCCGCACCGCGCGGGTGGCGGCGGGCCTGGGCGCCATCGCCCGCGTCGTCTCGGAAGGCCAGGAGATCTACCGGCGCAAGCTGACGTTCGCCGAGGCCCGCGCCCGGATCGAGAGCGCGCACCGGCCCTACCACCGCGCGCTCGAGGGGCTGCTGGCCGAGGCGCTGGCCGCCCACGGGGTGGCCATCCTGATCGACTGGCACTCGATGCCGGCGGCGGCGGCCAAGGCCGGGGGCCGCGACCGGCCGTGCGACATAGTGCTGGGCGACCGCTTCGGCGCTGCGTGCGCGGGCGTGCTGCCGGCCCGGGTGGAGCGCGAGCTGGAGGCCTGCGGCTACCGCGTCGCCCGCAACACTCCCTACGCCGGCGGCTACACGACCGAGCACTACGGGCGGCCCGCGCGGCGCACGCACGCGCTGCAGATCGAGATCAATCGGGCGCTCTATCTGAACGAGGCGACGCTCGCGCCGACCAGCGGGTTTTCGGGGCTGAAGGCCCACGTCGAGCAGCTCACGCGCGCGCTCGCGGCCGCCGACTGGAGCGCGCTGAAGGGCGCGTGAGGCCAAAAAAAAGCCGCGCCCGAAGGCGCGGCAGTTCAATAGGGAGGAAACGCCCAGGAAGGGCAAAGGCGTCAGCGACGCCTAACAAGCGCTACCTACGCTGCACTGCACAAAAAGGCAAGGCCCGAGCGCATCAAAATTGCCACACTTCGGGTGTATTGCTGAATTTCCTGCCCGTAACCAGGGCGGGACCGCACCTGCTCATCACCTGTCCAAGGTCGCGCCGCACAATCATTTTCCACGCCATAGCGTCGCGGGAGGTGAGTTCTTGCTGGCGGCGCGGCCCGCACTCCCCTACAAGCCCGCCCTTCCTCGCCGCACGAAAAAACGTTCCATGTCGCTCCGCAACATCGCCATCATCGCCCACGTCGACCACGGCAAGACCACGCTCGTGGACCAGCTCCTCGCCCAGTCGGGGGTGTTCCGCGCCAACGAGGCGACGGTCGAACGCGCCATGGATTCCAACGACCAGGAGCGCGAGCGCGGGATCACCATCCTCGCCAAGTGCACCAGCGTGCTGTGGAACGGTAAGGCCGGCGAGACCCGCATCAACATCATCGACACGCCCGGCCACGCCGACTTCGGCGGCGAGGTGGAGCGGATCCTCGGCATGGTGGACGGCTGCGTGCTGCTGGTCGACGCCGAGGAAGGCGTCATGCCGCAGACGAAGTTCGTGCTGACCAAGGCCCTGAAGATGGGCCTGAAGCCGATCCTCTGCATCAACAAGGTCGACCGCGCCCACGCCGATCCGGACCGCGTGCACCTCGAGACCATCGACCTGTTCTCGGCCATCGGCGCCACCGACGAGCAGCTGAACTTCCCGCACATCTACGCCTCGGGCCGCAACGGCTGGGCGACGCTCGACCTGAATCAGCCGTCGGACAACCTGGCTCCGCTGTTCGACCTGATCGTCGACCACGTGCCGCCCCCGGCGG
>NZ_JAPSKZ010000161.1 GCF_031181185.1 Phenylobacterium sp.
GCTGACGCCGGACTCGGTGAACGGCTATGACCCCGAGACCGTGGACTCGTTCGAAGGCGGCCTGAAGGGCTACTTCTTCGACCGCCGCCTGACCCTGAACTCGGCCGTGTTCTACGCCAAGTACAAGGACCAGCAGGTGACGCTGCAGACCCCGGTGGTGGTGGGCACGGCCGTGCGCATCGCCAGCCAGGTGCTGAACGTCGGCAAGTCGCACATGTACGGCGCCGAGCTGGAAGGCTCGGCCGTGCTGACCGACGCGCTGCGCGCCAACTTCTCGGTGGGCTACATCAAGGCCGAGTTCGACGAGTACCAGGCGCTGAACCCGGTGACGGGCCGGATCGAGGACTTCGCCGACAGCCGCGTGTTCCAGAACACCCCGGAGTGGAACGGCTCGGTCAACCTGACCTACACCCACGACCTGGGCGACAACGGCTCGATCGCCTTCATCCCGTCGGCGTCGTACCGCTCGTCGTTCAGCATGTTCGAGGTGCCCTCGGTCCTCGACCAGGACGGCTACTGGCTGGTGGACGCGAGCGTCGTCTGGACCTCGGCCGACGACAAGTACCGGGTGGGCCTGCACGGCCGGAACCTGACCGAGGAGGAGTACCGCATCGGCGGCTACAACTTCCCGGGCGCGACCTTCGGCAACTCGATCACGGCGTACTACGGTCCGCCGCGGACCGTGACGCTCTCGCTCGAAGCGAAGTTCTAGTATCAGCGGACGCCCGGCTCTGACCCAGAGCCGGGCGTTCCTCTTTGCCGGAGCACCTATGGCCAAAGACGCCCCTGCGAGCGGCGGCTACCGGATCGTCGTCCTTTCGGTCCTGATCCTCGCCTACACCTTCAACTTTCTCGACCGGCAGATCCTCGGGATCCTGGCGGGCCCGATCAAACAGGAGCTGGGCCTGACGGACAGCCAGCTGGGCCTGATGGGCGGCCTGGCGTTCGCGCTGTTCTACACGGGCCTGGGCATCCCCATCGCCTGGCTGGCCGACCGCTGGAGCCGCACCTGGATCATGACCGGGGCGCTGGCGCTGTGGAGCGGCTTCACGGCCCTGTGCGGCCTGGCCGGCGGCTTCTGGCAGCTGTTCCTGTGCCGGATGGGCGTGGGCGTGGGCGAGGCGGGCGGGGTGGCCCCGGCCTATTCGCTGATCGCCGACTACTTCCCCAAGGAGCAGCGGGCGCGGGCGCTGGCGGCCTATTCGTTCGGCATCCCGATCGGCTCGGCGCTGGGCATCCTGTTCGGCGGCCTGATCGCCCACGCGGTCGACTGGCGGATGGCGTTCATCGTGGTCGGCCTCGCCGGCGTGGCGCTGGCGCCGATCTTCCGGCTGATCGTCAAGGAGCCGCCGCGCGAGGTCTCGCCGCCGCGGGTGGCCGGCGCGCCTGCGCCGGGCGGCGTCGGCGCGCTGCTGCGCAAGCCGACGTTCTGGCTGATCTCGCTGGGCGCGGCGGCCTCGTCGGTCTGCGGTTACGGCGTGGCGTTCTGGTTGCCGTCGTTCTTCGAGCGGAGCCTGGGCATGGACCTGGTGGACCGCTCGCTCTTCCTGGGCTCGATGACGCTGGTGGGCGGCGTGGCCGGGGTGTGGCTGGGCGGCTGGCTGGGCGACCGCCTGGGGCGCGCCAAGCCGGCGTACTACCTGCTGGTGCCCGCGGTGGCGTTCCTGATCGCCTTGCCGTGCTTCTTCCTGGCCATCCAGGTGCAGGCCCTGTGGCTGGCGTTCCTGCTGTTCCTGATCCCGACGGGGCTGAACCTGGTCTGGCTGGGCCCGGTGATTACTGCGGTGCAGCATCTTGTCGCGCCGGCGCAGCGCTCGACCGCCTCGGCCTGCTTCCTGTTCGTGAACAACCTGATCGGCCTGGGCCTCGGCACCTGGTTCTTCGGGGCGGTGTCGGACGCGCTCGCGCCACATTTCGGAGCGGAATCGCTGCGTTACGCCATCTACTGCGGCCTGGGTTTCTACCTGGTCAGCGCCGGCCTCTTCGCGCTCGCCGCCCGCGGCCTGGCGAAGGACTGGGTGGAGTAACGCCTTATTTCACAGCGACATGAAATTGTGACTTGCGTGCAGTGCAGCAAAGGCGCATGACGGTCTCGCCCTTTTGGGCGTTTCCTCCCTATGACTTAGGCCGCGCCTCTGGCGCGGCCTTTTTTTTCGTCATTGGCCCTGATGGCTCTGCAGATGCTTCAGGTGACCCTCCACGACCGGGGCGGCCTGGGCGGCCACGGTCTTGATCTGCGGGACGTCGCCGTTCGCCGCATAACCCTGGTGCAGCGCCAGCGCCTCCTGGTGGGCCATGATCTGCTGCTGGTGGAACAGCCGGTCGAACGCGGCGCCCTGGGCTGCCTCGAGCTGGGCGATCATGTCTCGCCGGCGGGCGTCGAGGCTGGGCCGGCTGATGGGGCGGTTCACGGCCTGCATGGCGGCCATCAGCGTCTGGGTCGTCATGGTGTGGTCCTTCACCAGCATGGCGCCCATCTGCTTCACCGCGTCGGAGGCCCCGCGCGTCTGCGCGAGCTTGCCCGACTGGATCTCGTACATGTCGCTGCGGGCGGCTTCGGTCGCGTAGGCGTCGACGGTCATGGGGGCGTTGGCGGCCACAGGCGAGGCGGCGGCCCCAGCGGACATGGCCGTTTCGGACGATGTCGACGCACAGGCGGCGAGCGCCAGGGCGGCCGTGGCGGCCGAGGCGATCCAGATCGACTTCATTGGAGCATTCCCTTCGCAAGGCGGCCGGGCGGCCGCTGAGGCCACAACCTCAGCGGGCGAGCAGTGTTCCGCGAAACCTCAAACGCTAAGCGTCCCCCACCAGCGCGGTGATGCGGCCCGTGCCGCCGCAGGCGCGGCAGGGGGCGCCGGCCACCTCGCCGAAGCCGTTGCAGTCGGGGCAGACGTGTTCGCCGCTCTGCGGGGTTCCGGGCTTCACCTCGTCGCCCGGGTTCATGTCTGGCTGGTCCGGCATCAGGCGCTCCTTGCGGACAGACAACCGGCGAGCCGGGCGGCGGTTTCGAGGGCGGCGCGATAGCGGGCGACCTGGGCGGCGTCGCCGGCGAAGGTCCAGAGGCCCGCCTGGAACGCCGGATAGGCGAGGCGGCAGAAGGCAGTGAGGTCGGCGTCGGCGCCGAGGGCGGCGCGGAGGCGTTCGACGGCGTCGTCCGAGAGACCCAGCTCAACGGCCGCGCCGGCCACGTCCCAGGCGATGTCCTGGCCGCCGACCAGGTCGTGGGCGCAGCAGTGATCGAGGCCGTCGGTCTTGAGCAGGACGCCGGCGGGCGTGCGGATCCACTCCCAGGCGTGCAGGCGGCCGTCGATGGCGACGGGCCGGGCGCGGGCGCGGGGCGGCCTGGGCGTCAGGTCCAGGCCCAGTTCGGACGCGTTCACGCGGACCATCTCGGCCAGCTCCTCCACGGTGGCGCCGGGCGGGGCGGGGAGCTCGGCGCGGACGCTGAGGTAGCGGGCGAGTTCGTCGGCCGTCGGGCGGGACATCTCGCCGTCGACCCAGCGGCTGAGCAGGAAGCCCCAGCGGAGCGCCACCGGTTCGGGCCCGACGCCGGCGGCGTGGAGGGCGTGGGCGCGCTCGAGCTTGGCCGCGCCGATAGCCCCCAGGCCCGCGAAGCGTGCGATCCAGCGGCCCTCGGCGGTGGTGATGCGGTGCTTCAGCCGCTCCTGCTGGGGGAAGGCGGGGACGGCGCGGCCTTCGCGCCAGGCGCCGCCGGACAGGTCCTCGACGGCGACCGCAGGGCCGATGAGGTCGGCGAACAGCTCGGCCATGGGGCGGCGTCGCGCAAGCTCGGGAAAGGCGACGACGGCGCGGCGCACCTGCGCCCAGCGGCGGCGATGCGCCGGGTCTGCTTCGGGACCAAGATCGCCGGCATGGGACGGGAGGACCACGATGCGGTCGAGGCCCACGCCCAGCGCCTGCAGCAGGTCTAGCACCGCGCCAAAGGAGCTGCCGGAGAGCCCCGGGCCCTCGTCCACGACGGCGAAGGGACCCGGGTGCGCCGCGAGCGTGGCGCGCAGCGCGTCGGACAGTCGGAGCGTTCGCCGGAAGGGCGGCCCGACGGGACGCAGGCTGACCATGTCGGCGGCGCCGGAAGCCTCCGCCACGTGGGCCGCAAGGCCGAGGCCGATGGAGCGAAGGCCGATGACGAAGGGCGGGGCGGGCCAGGCGACGCTGCGCGCCGCTTCCGCAAAGCCCTCGGGATAGACGGCGTAGAAGGCGTAGCCCTCGGGCTCCTTGACGATGACCCGCGGCGGCAGGGAAAGGGCGGCGAGGGCGGAGGGTTCGCGGCCGGCGGCGAGGGCCCGCAGGTCAGCGATCGCCGCGCGGTGCAGCGGGGTGAGATCGTCGAAGCCGCTGGCCTCGAACTCGGCGTCGATCAGCCCCTGGGCGAGTTCGGCGGTCGAGAAGACGTCGCGTCTTGCCAGGACTTCGGTCGTGGAGACGTCACGCCGCCGGTCGCCATAGACGAGCACGGCCTCACGCGGATTGCGCGAGGTGGCGGTACGCGACGCAGCCGAACTCGTGGTAGCTGGGCGCCGAGGCCTGGGGGGCGCGGCGGCGCAGCCATTCGGTCCAGGCCTCGAACTGGGACTGGCTGGGCGAGACGAGGGCGCGGGCGTCCTTGGCGGTGACGAGCGCGTCCATCGGCGCGAAGCCGCGGTCGACCAGCACGCAGAGCGCCACGGTGGCCGAGCGGCCGATCCCGTGCTGGCAATGGATCAGGAGGCGCCGGCCCTCGGTGGCGGCTTCCCGGGCGAAGCGCACGCCCTCGTCCAGCATCGGCTGGCTGACGCCGCAGAGGTCCTCGGTCGGCAGGTGCAGGAACTTGAGCCCGCAGGCGGCGAGCTCTTCGGGGTCGTCGCACTCCTCCACCCGGACATCGACCACGGCGCCGACCCCGTGGTCGCGGGCGAGCGAGGCGGCGGTCCCACGCGGGAAGGCGCCGCCGACGGCCAGGTCAGGCGTGATCCAGCTGAAGTTGGGGCCCGCCTGGCTCATCCTACTCCGCGGCGTAGGCGGCGCGTGGCCCGCCCGCCTGGGCGGGGGCGTAGCGCCGGATCATCCGGGCGCAGAATTCGGCGAATTCCTCCGCCACCTGCGGCGGGCTGGTGTGGTGCGGCTCGAGCCCGCGGTGCTCGGGCGTGAAGCAGAAGGTGACGGTGACGTCGAAGTCGGCGAGCGCCTCCATCTGGCGGTCGAACCAGGCGTCGGCATTCGGGCGGAAGCTGTCGGCCCAGGAGAGCCCGGTGCGCAGCTTGCGGACGCCCAGCCGCTTCATCCAGGCGACGGCGTCGTCCAGCCGGTGGTCCTCGAAGTGGAACCACTGACAGAGGCCCATGTCGGCGGCGTAAGGCGCATAGGCTTCGACCGCGGGTTTCGGCGAGCCGTCCTCGCGCAGCAGGCCCATGTGGAAGTGCCGGTAGTAGGACGAGCCCTCGGCCTCCTTGTGCCGGGTGGTCGCCTCCCAGGTCTTGGGCAGGTCGTAGAGCGAGTACCAGTGGATGGTCGGAACCTTGCCGATCAGGAGCTCGGCCGTCTTCTTGACGCCCCAGGCCTGGACCTCTTCCGAGCCGAACGAGGACACGCCGACTTCGGTCACCCAGATGGGCTTGTCGGTGACGGCGGCGATCTCGTCGACCTTCGTGGGCCACTCGTCGATCTGCCAGAGGTTCCAGTCGAGCGGGAAGCCGTGGATGGCGACCACGTCGACGTGGTCCAGCACGCCGCGGGCTTCCAGCCGCTTCAGGAAATGCGGATCGATCGGCGACATGCCGCCCAGCACGCGCGTGAGGCCGCTGTTCTCGGCCGCGATCGCCTGTCCCGCGAGCCTGGCCATGTTGGCGAACAGGTCCCACTCGGGGTCCAGGTTCGGGTCCCAGTGCGACTTGTTGTTGGGCTCGTTCCAGATCTTGGCGGCTTCGATCATCCGTGTCCCCTCCCGTTTCCGTTGGTGCGCGGCTTGGCCGGATAGACGGCGCCCCAGGGCTTCGGCCGCTCGGTCACCCGGCAGACGAAGACCTCCTCCTCGGGATGCTCGAGGATCTCGAAGCCGGCGCTGCGGAGCATGGCGGCCGAGCAGGCGGCGTTGGGCGCCCACCAGTTGGTCCAGTCGCCGGCGTACTCGTGCTCGATGAAGTGCAGCTTGGGGTAGCCGGGCTCGTTGAAGTGATCCTGTTCGAAGAAGTCGTAGTCGGCCCGGACGGGCGCCTCCTCGGCCGAGCCGCGCTGCAGCGACTGGTAGATCAGGAGGTCGCCGGCGACGTGGTCGTGGATCAGGTCCAGCGCCAGCAGCGGATGGCGCAGGTGGTAGAGCACCCCCATGAAGAGGACGATGTCGAACTTCTCGCCCAGCTCGGCCACGTCGTAGACCGACAGCTTGCGGAACTCGATGTCGGCGCCCTTCACCTCAGCGGCGAAACGGGCCTGCTCGAGGTAGCGGTCGTCGAAGTCCACGCCGACGACCCGGTCGGCGCCGCGGCGCTTCATCTCGATGGAGTAGAAGCCGGCGTTGCAGCCGATATCGAGGACGGTCTTGCCAGCGAGGTTCTCCGGTATCGCGTGCCGGAACCGCTGCCACTTCACGTTCGGATAGTCGTTCAGGAAGTGGTCGGGCGCCGTGGGCACGCCATTCAGGTCGATGTTGTGGAACCACTGGCCCAGCGACGCGGCCCGGGCTCGGATCTCGTCTTGCGAAAGCATCGTCATCAGGAAGCCAGGCGAACCTTGGCGCGGACCTTGGCAGGGAGCGGCTGCTCGTCCTCGCCGGCGATGAAGCGAAGCGTGCGGTCGCGCGCCTCGTTGTCGGTGTACTGCTCGGGCGGGGACTTCATGAAATAGCTGGAGGGGCCCAGCAGCGGGCCGCCGAGCCGACGGTCGAGGCCCAGCTTGGCGCAGCGGACCGCGTCGATGACGATGCCGGCCGAGTTCGGGCTGTCCCAGACCTCGAGCTTCAGCTCGACGTTCAGCGGCACGCCGCCGAAGGTGGTGCCTTCAACCCGGATGTGGGCCCACTTGCGGTCGGTGAGCCAGGGAACGAAGTCGCTGGGTCCCACGTGCACGTCGTCGGCGTCGAGGGGGACGTCGAACTGGCTGGTGACGGCCTGGGTCTTGGAGATCTTCTTCGAGGACAGACGCTCGCGCTCCAGCATGTTCTTGAAGTCGGCGTTGCCGCCGAAATTCAGCTGGTAGGTGCGGTCGATGCGGACGCCGCGCTCGCGGAACAGGTTGGCCAGCACCCGGTGGATGATGGTGGCGCCGACCTGACTCTTGATGTCGTCGCCGATGATGGGGACGCCGCGCTGCTCGAAGCGCTTGGCCCACGCCGGGTCCGAGGCGATGAACACTGGAATGCAGTTCACGAAGGCGCAGCCCGCCTCAAGCGCCTGGGCCGCGTAATATTCGGTCGCCTGCTGGGAGCCCACGGGCAGGTAGGACACGAGGATCTCGGTGCCGGACCGGCGCAGCGCTTCGGCCACGTCGACCGCGGGCGCCTCGGCCTCCTCGATGTCGCCCGCCATATACTGGCCGATGCCGTCGAGGGTAGGCCCGCGCTGGACCACGACGCCGGTCTTCGGCGGCGTGGCGAAGACGACGGTGTTGTTGGGGGCGGCCAGCACCGCCTCGCCCAGGTCGCGGCCGACCTTGCCGGCGTGGATGTCGAAGGCGGAGGCCAGCTCGATGTCGCCGACGTGGTAGCCGCCCAGCTCCACATGCATCAGGCCCGGCGGCGGCTCGTTCGCGGTGGCGTCGGCATAGTGGGACAGGCCCTGGACGAAGGACGAGGCGCAGTTGCCAACGCCCACGATCCCCACTCGAAGCTTCCTGCGGCTCATCGGACCCCTCGCACGTAAGTAGCTGGGAAACAGCTTCGCTTGAGGTTTGTTCCTTCACGCGTCGCGCGCAGGAACCCGCTCATCAAATGAAAAGCCGACCAATCTGCTTTTCAGCCACTCAAAAGCTAAATCCGTTGCCCATCACGCAGATTTAGGCGTTGATTAAGCTGCGCAGAATGGAACGATTACTGCTGCGCTTCGGGAACTTACATGAAGATGAAGGGTTAGCTTGACGGGAAAGCGTCGAGGGAACCCTATGCATAAAGAGCGCCGCTGCATCGCCAAAGTCCTTCGGGTGGGGGGCTAAGGCGATGGCGAAGACCGTCCTCATCACCGGCGGCGCCGGCTTCATCGGCCGCCACGTCACCGACGCCCTGCTGGCCCGCGGCGATCGCGTCCGCATCCTGGACAGCCTTA
>NZ_JAPSKZ010000162.1 GCF_031181185.1 Phenylobacterium sp.
GTCCCCCTCCCCCGCAAGCGGGGGAGGGGGACCACGAAGTGGTGGAGGGGGCGCTGGGGCCGTGCGGAGGGCGGAAGCGGCGAGGTCCTGCCATTCGCAGCGCCCCCTCCGTCTCGCCGCTCTCCGGCGGCGATCCACCTCCCCCGCACGCTGCCGCTACGGGGGAGGTTGCGGCGGTCCTAAGCCCTGCCCTCAGATCCCCGGCGCGTAGGGGAAATTCAGCGCCTCGTAGTAGCTGACCGGATGCGGCGGCGGGGCGTAGCCGGCCGGCATCGGCCGCTTCGAGAACTGCTGGAAGTAGGCGATGCAGGCGTCACGCCACCACTGCGCCTCCTTCTCCTGGATGGCCAGGTAGGCGGCGACGTCGGCGTGGCGCTGCGGATCGACATGAGCCGCCATGGCCGCCCAGGTCCGGCGCATCGCGGCGACCTCCTGAACGCCCTGGCTGTAGCGCACCACCAGCTCGTCCCAGAGCGTGCGGCCCGAGGCGACCTTGTGGTCCCAGTCCACGCGGTGGAACCACAGGAGGTTCTTCTCGTCGGCCGCCAGCGCCCGGCCCGCCTGCGGCGCATACTGGGCGACCGCATTGCTGCCCGTCGCCATGCGGTCGAAGCCGATCCCTTCAGGCGAGGCGCGGTGATAGTAGACGCTGGTCCAGTCGGCGCGCTCGCCGCCCGCCACCCAGGGGCCTGGACCGTAGTGGTGGCTGCGCCCCATGATGTGGTGCAGGCCCAGCGGCGTCATGTAGTTCACCATCGTCTCGCGCGAGGCGACCATCATATCGACGACAGGGCGCACGAACGCCGGGTCGTTGGAGAACGTCAGCCGCGCCCACTCCTCGGCGATCGCGCGGGACGATCCGTGCGGGTCCCAGGCCAGCCGGCCGAAGGCGTACCAGTTGGCCTGGTCGAAGTGCGACCCGGACCAGTTGCGGTCGGACCCGACGTTGGCCACCCCGGCCATGCCCGTCAGCTTGTGGCCATAGACCGAGCCGTCGACCACCTTGGCCACCGTCGCGCCGCGGCCCTTGCGCCAGGTGTCCGCCTGCAGCGTCTCCTCGTACAGCGGGCCCTGGTAGACGAGGTGGGTGGCGAAGCCGAGGTATTCCTTGGTGATCTGGAATTCCATCATCAGGGGCGTCTTCGGCGTCGCCCCGAACAGCGGGTGGAACGGCTCGCGGGGCTGGAAGTCCAGCGGCCCGTTCTTCACCTGCAC
Organism: Phenylobacterium sp.; assembly: GCF_031181185.1. Taxonomy (GTDB): domain Bacteria; phylum Pseudomonadota; class Alphaproteobacteria; order Caulobacterales; family Caulobacteraceae; genus Phenylobacterium. The sequence goes on from NZ_JAPSKZ010000162.1 coordinate 1,216, forward strand.
GATGACGTTGTCCCGGAACTTGCCGTCCAGGGGGACGAACTCGTTGTAGGCCTGCTTGATGCGGTCCTCGGGCTGCTCGTGCGAATAGACGAAGGCCCGCCACATCACGACGCCGCCATGCGGCGCCACCGCCTCGCCCAGCATGTTCGCGCCGTCGGCGTGGGTGCGGCCGTAATCCTGCGGACCCGGCTGCCCCTCCGAATTGGCCTTCACCAGGAACCCGCCGAAGTCCGGGATCGCCCTGTAGATCTCGTCCGCCTTGGCCTTCCACCAGGCGCGGACCGCCGGATCCAGCGGGTCCGAGGTTTTCAGACCGCCAATGTCGATCGGCGCGCTGAACCGCGCCGACAGATAGACCTTGATGCCATAGGGCCGCAGCACGTCGGCCACTGCCGCCGCCTTGGCGATGTAGGGCGCCGTCAGGCTGTCGGCCTTGGCGTTGACGTTGTTGAGGACCGTCCCGTTGATGCCCAGGGAGGCGTTCGCCCGGGCGTAGTCGACGTAACGGGCGTCGATCGCGTCGGGCAGCTTCCACCAGTCCCAGATCGACTGGCCCGAGTAGCCGCGCTCGACGCTGCGATCCAGGTTGTCCCAGTGGTTCAGGACGCGCAGCGTCACCTTCGGCGCCTCGGCCACGTCGAGGTCGGCGAGTGGGCGACGGGTCTGGATCCGACGCAGGAGATCGAAGGTCCCGTACAGCACGCCCACGTCGCTGTTGGCGGCGATCACCGTCGCCCGCCGCCCGCCCAGCGTCACGCTGCGGATCACATAGCCATCGGGCCCCAGCCGCTCGAGCGGCAGCTTCAGGCCCGCCACGGCCTTCGAACTCGCCGGCGTCCCGAGCACGATCGCCCCGTCGCGGCTGACGGTCGGCGTGGCGGGCGGCTCGGCGCCCAGCAGGCCCGAGAGACCCCGCGCCAGCTCGGCCCGGGCCACCGCCAGCGTCGGCGAGCCGCCCTCGGCCACCAGTTCGGTCGCGAGCGCCCGATAGCCCTGCGCCTGCGCGGCCTCCACCGGGCGGTAGCGCAGCCACAGGTCGTACCCATCCTCGGCGCGGACAGCGCCCGCGGATCCCAGCACCGACGTCGCGGCCGCAGCCATCAGGACGAGCCGTTTCATGCCAACTCCATTGGTCGAGACACTATCGTTTTAATGGTCAGACCACACGATTGACAACTGCGGCGCGGCAACCGAAAACGCCTGCATGTCGAAGATCATTTCCGCCAAGACCATCGTCACCTGTCCCGGGCGGAACTTCGTCACCCTCAAGATCGAGACGGCCGACGGCGTGACCGGCGTTGGCGACGCCACGCTCAACGGCCGCGAGCTGGCCGTGAAGGCCTACCTCGACGAACACGTCATCCCCTGCCTGATCGGCCGCGACGCCCACCAGATCGAAGACATCTGGCAGTACCTCCACCGCGGCGCCTACTGGCGGCGCGGTCCCGTCACCATGACCGCCATCGCCGCCGTCGACATGGCGCTGTGGGACATCAAGGGGAAGGTCGCGGGCCTGCCGGTCTACCAGCTGCTGGGCGGCGCCTGCCGCACCGGCGTGATGGTCTACGGCCACGCCAACGGACAGACGATCGAGGACACGGTCGAGACGGCCAAGGAGTACGCCGCCGCGGGCTACAAGGCGATCCGACTGCAGTCGGGCGTGCCGGGGCTGAAGTCCACCTACGGCGTCTCGAAGGACAAGTTCTTCTACGAGCCGGCCGACGCCGACCTGCCCACCGAGACCGTCTGGGCCAGCGAACCCTACCTGCGCACCGCGCCCGAGCTGTTCGCCGCCGCGCGTGAAGCGCTGGGCTGGGACGTGCACCTCCTGCACGACGTCCACCACCGCCTGACCCCGATTGAGGCCGGCCGGCTCGGCCGAGACCTCGAGCCCTACCGTCCGTTCTGGATTGAGGACCCGACGCCCGCCGAGAACCAGGCGCGCTTCCGCCTGATCCGCCAGCACACCACCACGCCGATCGCCGTGGGCGAGATCTTCAACTCGATCTGGGACTGCAAGCAGCTGATCGAGGAGCAGCTGATCGACTACATCCGCGCCACCGTGGTCCACGCCGGCGGCATCACCCATCTGCGCCGGATCGCTGCGTTCGCCGAGATGTACGGCGTGCGCACCGGCTGCCATGGCGCCACGGATCTGTCGCCGGTGACCATGGCCGCGGCCCTGCACTTCGACCTGTCGGTGCCGAACTTCGGCGTCCAGGAGTACATGCGCCACACGCCCGAGACCGACGCCGTCTTCCCGCACGACTACACGTTCAGCGGCGGCCTGCTGCATCCGGGCGAGGCGCCGGGCCTGGGCGTCGACATCGACGAGGCCGAGGCGGCCAAATACCCTTACCGCCGCGCCTTCCTGCCCGTCGCTCGGCTGCAGGACGGCACGATGCACGACTGGTAGCCCTCTTTCCGCGCCCAGGGCCGTCGCTATGATGAAGCCGCGAGGCCGCCCGCCCGGCGGCAAGTCGAAGCACCAGGAGCCGATGGCCGTCAGCGGAAAGCTCTACCGGCGTCTCGCCGATTCCATCGCCGCCGAGATCGAGGGCGGGAAGTACCAGGTGGGCGAGCGCCTGCCGACCGAGCGCGAGCTCGCCGAGCAGTACGGCGTCAGCCGCCCGACCCTGCGCGAGGCCCTGATCGCGCTCGAGATGCTGGGCATGATCGAGGCGCGCCACGGCCTTGGCATCTACGTCACGCGCGCCAGCATGCCGATGGCCGCCTCCGCCTACGACTTCGAGATCGGCGCCTTCGAGCTGATCGAAGCGCGGCGCCTGTTCGAGGGCGAGGCCGCGGCGTTGGCCGCCGCCACGATCGACGAGGACCAGATCGCCGAGTTGGAACGCCTGCTGACCCTGATGGCCGACGAGGACGAGCTCCGCGGCGAAGACGCCGACAAGGAGTTCCACATGGTCATCGCCCGGGCGACCGGAAACGGCGCGATCATCGCCACCGTCGAGAACTTGTGGGAGCTGCGCAACCGCTCGCCGCTCGCGCGCAACATCTTGACCCGCGCCCGCGGCACGGGCCTGGAGCCGCGCATCGCCGAGCACCGCCGCGTGGTCGAGGCCCTGAAGGCGCACGATCCGGCCGCCGCCCGCCAGGCCATGCGCGACCACCTGGAGCGCGTCATCGACCACCTGCTGAAGGCGACCGAGACCGAGGCGCTCGAGCGGGCCGAACGCGAGAGCAAGGCCCGCCGCAGCCAGATTGCCAAGCGCGTGGCGATCTAGCGCGTCGGCGCGCCCAGGTAGGCGATCGGGATCGGACCGGTCGAGGCCACCACCTTCGTCAGCACCACATTGTCGTCCAGCCGCCAGACCTTGATCGTGTGCGGCCCGGCCGGCACGTCGGTGAAGGTGGCGGAGACGACGCGGGCGTTGTCCTCCACCGCCTTGTTCCAGGCCGCCTGCTCCTCCAGCGTCGTCGAGGTCGGCGCCGGCAGCAGCTTGTCCACCACCACCTGCATCGGCCGGTCGTCGACCGAGACGCCGATCCGCTGGCTTCCGCGGCCAGTCGTGTCCAGCGTCGGCGCCAGATAGAGCTGCACGGTCAGGTCGCCGGCCTTGGCGACTTTCACGTCGTACTCCACGCGGACGGCGTCCTTCTCGCTCGTCGGCGCCCGCCCCTGCGGCAGGGCGACGACCGCGCCCTCCGTCCGTCCCAGGTGCGGGATCGCCCGCCAGGCCAGGCCGGCGCCGTTCACGACCCGGCTGAACCTCGGGGCCTCGACGGCGATGACGTTCTCGGACGCCCGGTGCGGCTTGGCGAAGACGATCGGCTTCGGCGCGCCCTTCCCGTCCACGCGGGTGACGCGGGGCATCACCTGCGTCGGCGGCTGCTGCCAGTAGGTGTAGCCGATGTGGGTCTGGCTCATCATGCCGTCCCACTTGCCGTCGTTGGCGCGGTGATAGGCGTCGGTCAGGGCCTGGTCCCGGGCGAAGGCGGCCTCGGCCTGGTCGGCGAAGACATTCGCGCGCGGATCGTTGAAGAACGCGAGGCGCCGGTTCCAGGCCACCGCGTAGTAGAGCCGGTACAGGTTCGCCATGGCGGCGATCGGATGCTCCACGATCTGCAGATAGGCGTCGCGCGCCTGCGCCGGCAGCTTGGCCTTTGTCCGCAGCATGTCGCGCTCCAGCGCGTCCCACTCGGCGACCATCTCCCCGAACTCGCCGCCGTCCAGCGCCTCGGCCGTCGCCTCGCCGATGCGGAAGCTGCCAGAGTCGATCAGCTCGGGCTTCCGCCGCGCGGCGTACTTGGCATAGCGGGTGATCAGTTCCCCGATCTCGGCGCCGTGCGCCGCGCCGAACGTCCGCCCGGCCCACCCCTGCGGATACCGCGCCAGCGCCTCGGGCGTCATGGCCTCAGGGTCCCAGGCCTGGTCCATGAAGAAGCTCAAGGGGAACTCCATGGGCTTGATGTCGCCCACGTTGACGATCCACAGCGTGCGCGCGCCGCGCTCCCACGCCAGGTCCATCTGCTGCCAGGTCTTCTCGATCTGGGTGTTGTTCAGCCACTTGTAGTTCCGGGGCGCCCCCACGTAGTCGAAGTGGTAGTAGACCCCGTAGCCACCCTTGCGGTTCAGGTCGCCCGTCGGCAGCCGCCGGATCTGGCCCCAGTTGTCGTCGGCGAACAGCAGGGTCACGTCGTCCGGGACCTTCATCCCGTTGTCGTAGTAGTCCTGCACCTCCTTGTAGAGCGCCCAGACCTGCGGGGTCTGCTCAGGCGGCCGGCCGGTCACCTCGGCGATGATCTTGCGCTGGTCGGCGACGATTTTCTCGAGCAGCTGGGTGGCGGTGGCGTCGCTCATGGCCTCGTCGCCGTCGCCGCGCATGCCCACGGTCACCACGGCCTCGTAGCCGCGGCCGTCGCCCTTCGACATCATCCGCTCGATGCCGCCGCGCCAGAACCTGCGCAGGTTCTCGCCATTGGTGGCGTAGTCCCAGCGGCCGCCGGTGACGCCGCCTTCCTTGTTGCGATGCCACTCGTCATGGGCGCGGGTCATCGGCTCGTGGTGCGAGGTGCCCATCACGACGCCCATCTCGTCGGCCAAGACCATGTTGCGCGGATCGTCGTCGTTGAAGGCGCGCGGCTGCCACATGGCCGGCCACAAGTAGTTGCCCTTCATCCGCAGCAGCAGCTCGAAGACGTGGGCGTACATCTTCGAATTGGCGCCGCCGAAACGCTTCTCGGCCCAGGTGGTGAGCGCCGGGGCCTCGTCGTTGATGAAGAAGCCGCGGTACTTGACCTTCGGCTGGTCGCGCCGGGCGCCCGCCGTGACGAACAGGTTGGCCTTCCGCTGGATCGGGGCGTCGGCGAACCAATGCCATGGGGACACGCCCATCTTCTCCGACAGATCGTAGGCGCCGAACACCGCGCCCCGGCGGTCCGAGCCGACGATCACCAGCGCCCGCGGCACGTTCGGGAACGGCCGGTCGACGACCACCTGCCGGAACGCCTCCCACTGACCGGCCAGGTCCGACGCCTCGATCTTGCCTCGGGCGATCAGGCCATCGATGACCGGGCTCTGGCCGCGGACGCCGATGATCACCAGCGGCCCCCGCGCCTGGTCGGGGTCGTTGATCTGCGACGTCGGGCGGCCGCCGACCCGCTGGAGATCAGCCGCGAAGCTGTTCGCCACGTGCCGCACCGCCCGATCCGCGTTGGCGTCGGTCAGCACCGCCGCGGGCGCGCCGCCCCGGATCAGGGGAAAGCTGCCGGCCGCAGCCTTAGGACACACCGACACCGGCGCCTCACAGGCGGCCGCCGCCGAGCCGAGCGCCAGCGCCGCCAAGAAGCCCACGAGGCCAGCCCCGATCCGCCGGCGGGTCGGCGCTGTCATTCAGGGCTCCTCGGAATAGGCATAGAGTCCGAAGGTCACGCCGACGAAGCCGCCGGCCGTTTTGGTCGACAGGATGGTCCCGTCGGCGTCTCTCGCCAGGCTCGTCCAGCGGCCCGGCTGGACCGCATAGGCGAAGTCGTACCGGCCGCCGCGGGCGTCGATCTTCAGCTCCACCGGCGCGCCGGCCGGCACGCCCGCCTCGGCCACCACCGTCCCGTGCGGCGGCTCGCCCTGCCCGGTCCGGCGCTCCAGCCGCACCGTCGTCCTGCCGCCGTGCCGGCCGACGCTCAGCAGGTAGAAGAACTCGTCGCTCTGCAGGGCCGCCAGGCCCGCCCGGTCGCCATCCCGTCTCGGGGTGAAGATCACGCGCGTCGCCGCGCTGGCGTTCAGATGCTGCTGCCGTCGGCCGAGGTACGAGGGCTGCCCCCGCGCGCCCAGCGCCACGGGTCGGGCGTCGATCCGGAGCTGCCCGCCTTCCAGCCTGTGCCAGGGCGTCTTGGGCATGCGCAGGGTCACCCAGTGAAAGCCCAGCTTGTCTCCGTCGAACGTCTCGCGGACGTGGAAGTCGCCGTTGGTCGGCAGCGGCGGCGGCCCCTGTTTCGGCAACTTCGGCCGGCGAAGCACCTGCGGAATGGTGGCGCCGCTCTCCAGGATCACGGGCCAGCCGTCCTTCCAGGTGACCGGCAGCAGAAAGGTCTCGCGGCCGGTGTTGTAGAAGTCGCCCTCATAGGGCCGGGTGGCCAGGAAGGTCGCCCACCAGTCGCCGGCTTGCGTCTGCACCAGGGTCGCGTGACCGGCCGAGGTCACCGGGAAGGGCCGCTCCTTCGGCAGGCCCCGCTGGGTCAGGATCGGGTTGCCGGGATAGGGCTCGTAGGGGCCCCACACCTGCCGGCTGCGCAGCACGACCTGCGAGTGGCCCTCGGCCGTGCCGCCCTCGGCGCAGACCAGATAGTACCAGCCGTCCTTCTTCAGGATGTTCGGCCCCTCGATCCAGATCGGCTTCGTCGACAGGTCCACCCCGCCGTTGACCAGCACCTTGCGCGGGCCGACCGCCTTCATGCCCCTCAGGTCGAATTCCTGCATCCAGATGGCGCGGTGGCCTTCGTACAGCGGCCTTCCCTCGGGCGGACCGTTGTTGAGGACGTAGGTCCTGCCGTCGTCGTCGAAGAAGAAGG
>NZ_JAPSKZ010000163.1 GCF_031181185.1 Phenylobacterium sp.
TTGATCTGGTCGATCGGATTGTCGACCTTGAACCGGCGCATGATCACGTACTGCTGCAGGAGCGTCAGCACGTTGGACCAGGTCCAGTAGATGATCAGGCCCACGGCGAACGGCGCCATGATGAAGGTGAAGATCAGCGGCATCAGCTGGAAGATCTTCTGCTGGATCGGGTCGCCCGCCGGCGGGCTCATGGCGGTCGTCAGCCACATGGTGAAGCCGTAGAGGATGACCACGACGCCGACGTGCAGCGGGCCGTCCAGGAAGCCGCCGATGAGCGGCGTCGTCGCCGGGTTCCAGGGGATGAGGCCGAACAGGTTCCAGACCGTGGTCGGATCGCGGGCCGACAGGTCCTTGATGAAGCCCAGGAACGGGGCGTGCCGCATCTCGATGGTGACGGTCAGCACCTTGTAGAGGGCGTAGAAGACGGGGATCTGCAGCAGCAGCGGCAGACAGCCGGCGAGCGGGTTCACCTTCTCGCGCTGGTAGAGGGCCAGAAGCTCTTGCTGCTGCTTGGCCGGGTCGTCCTTGTAGCGCTTGCGCAGCTCCTCCATCTGGGGCTGCACCTTCTTCATCTTGGTCAGCGACTCGTACTGCTTGTTCGCCAGCGGGAAGAAGATCAGGCGCACGACGACCGTCAGCGCCAGGATGGCGAGGCCGAAGGTGCCCACGTAGCGGTGGATCAGCTCCAGGAACTGGAAGATCGGCCGGGTCAGGAACCAGAAGTTGCCCCAGTCCACCGCGTTGTCGAAGTGGTCGATCTTCAGCGCCTGCTCGTAGTCACGCAGGATCGGCACGTTCTTCGCGCCGGCGAAGAAGTGGGTGGTCTCGCTCACCTGCTGGCCGGCCGGGATCATCCGCGGCTGGCCGACGAAGTTGGCGTCGAGCACCGTCTGGCCGAGCGCCTGGGTGCGGCGGAACTGACCGGTGACCTGCTCGCCCGCGCCCGGGATCAGCGCCGCCAGCCAGTACTTGTCGGTGATGCCGAGCCAGCCGCCGGCGGAGGTGTATGCCGGGCCGCCGCCGTCCTTCTGCCACTTGCCGTACTTCACCTGGCGCAGCTTGCCGTCGAGCCAGCCGATGGCGCCCTCGTGGACGATCTGGTTTTTGCCGAGGTCGTTCGGCACGCCCTGACGCTGGACCGTGCCGTAGTGGGCGAGCGTGATCGGCTGGCCGGTGGTGTTGGCGACCGTGTCGGTCACCGAGAACATGTAGCGCTCGTCGACCGCGATCCTGCGGGTGAACGTCAGGCCCTGGCCGTTGGAATAGGTGAGGGTGATCGGCTGGCCGGGCGCGAGCTTGCTGCCCTGGGCCAGGGTCCAGACGGTGTTGGCGTTCGGCAGGCCCGGCACGTTCGCGCCGACCCAGCCGATCTCGGCGAACCAGGGATACTGCGCGCCCTCGGGGCGCAGCAGCTCGACGGCGGGCGAGCCCTTCTTCACCGTCTGGCGGTACTTGTCGAGGTAGAGGTCGTCGATGCGCGCGCCGCGCAGCGACAGCGAGCCGGTGAGGGCGGGCGTGTCGATGACCACGCGCGGCGAGGCCGCGACGGCCGCCTGGCGGTTCATGGCCTGCGGGACCTGCGGGGCGGCGACGTTGCCGGCCCGGGCGGCCGCGGCGGGCGGCGCCTGGCGGGCAAGCTCGGCCTGCCGGCGCTTGGCCTGCGGGTCGATGACGAAGACCTGGTAGGCGACCAGGAGGAGCGCCGCGCACACGACGAAGATGATCGTGTTGCGGGTGTTGTCGTCTCTCATGTCGGGAGCGGGTTCCGAAGAGGGGAGCGGGCCCTGAGCGTCAAGGGGCCTCACGGTCGGCGGCGAGCCTTATCAGCGCGCTTTTCACATCGTCAAGCAAACGGGGCCAGGCGCGGGTGGTCACACCGCCGCGGGCGATGAAGACATAGTCGAAACCGGGGCGGGCATGATCGGGCAGGAGAAGCCGGGCCGCCTCGCGCATCCGGCGCTTGGCCCGGTTGCGCTCGACGGCGCCGCCGATGCGCTTGGTGGCGGTGAAGCCGGCCCGGACCAGCGGCTTGTCGTCGCCCCGGGGACGCGCCTGAACGACGACGGCCCCTTTCGCTGTCGAAGGGGCTTGCGCGCAGAGCAGGAAGTCTGCGCGCTTCTTCAGGCGTTCGATGGGAAGGTCGGCGTCCGGCACGCGGACACCTTAGCAGCTAAGACCTGAGCTTAGGCGCTCAGGCGCTTGCGGCCCTTGGCGCGACGGCGAGCCAGGATCTTCTGCCCGTTCTTCGTGGACATACGAAGACGGAAGCCGTGACGGCGCTTGCGCACGAGACGCGAGGGCTGAAAGGTCCGCTTCACTGGGTGGCTCCGGGGTCGAAAATCGAGGCGCGGTGGATAGTGGAACCCAGGAGACCTGTCAACACCGGGTGCTGCGCTAATCCGCCAGGGTCACCACCAGGGCGCCGTTCCGGGTGGCCACCAGCGTGTGCTCGTACTGGACGGTGGGCTCGCCGCCCGGCGGGCGCAGGGTCCAGCCGTCGTCCAGCTCCTCGACCCAGTCGGCGCCCAGCGACAGGAAGGGCTCGATGGTGAAGACCAGGCCCTCGGTGATGCGGCGTTTGTCGGACGGCTCCCACCAAGTGGCGATCTCGGTGGGCTCCTCGTGCAGGCTCCTGCCGACGCCATGGCTGGCGAGGTTGCGGACCAGGCTGTAGCCGTTCTTGTCGGCGAAGGCCTCGATGGACTTGCCGATCCCATTGAGGGGAGCCCCTGCACGAACCGCGCGGATGCCGGCCCACATGGCGCGGCGGCCGTCGCGGCACAGGCGCTCGACCTTGGGCGTCACGGGCGGCACGGCGAAGCTTGCGCCGGTGTCGGCGAAGAAGCCGTCCAGTTCGGCCGACACGTCGATGTTGATCAGGTCGCCCGCCTGCACGCGGCGGTCGTCGGGGATGCCGTGGGCGACGTCCGGCGCCACTGAAATGCAGGTCGCGCCGGGGAAGTTGTAGGAGAGCTCGGGCGCCGAGCGGGCCCCGGCGTCTTCCAGCAGCTTGCGGCCCAGTTGGTCCAGCTCGCGGGTCGTGACGCCGGGCTCCAGCGCCTCGCCCATGGCCTTGAGCGTGCGCGCCACCAGCCGGCCAGCGGCCTTCAGCTTCTCGAGATCTTCGTCGCTGCCGATGGTCATGGGCGGATCCTACAGGTCGGGCCGGATGATGGTCTTGCCGACGACGGTGCGCCTCGCAAGCGTCTCGTAGGCCTCGCGCCACTCGGAGAGCGGATACTCGGCGTGGACGCGGGGCTTCACGCGCCCCTCTTCGGCGAGCTTCCAGATGGCGGCGTTGTTCTCGCGGCCCTTCTCCGGGAATTGGCGGCCGTACTCGCCCGCGCGGACGCCGTGGACCGAGAAGCCCTTGATGAGGGCGATGTTGACGGGAAGCGTCGGCAGGCGGCCGGAGGTGAAGCCGATAGAGAGGATGCGGCCGCCGAAGGCGATGCAGCGGGTCGACTCGTCGAAGACGTCGCCGCCAACGGGATCGTAGATGACATCGGCGCCGCGGCCGCCGGTGATCTCCTTCACCCGCTCGCGGAAGCTGGCGGCGACGTTGACCGTGGCGTCCACCGCGTACTCGGCCTCGACGGTCTGAAGCTTCACGTCCGAAGCGGAGGCGGCGATCACCTTGGCGCCCAGGACCTTCGCGAGGTCGACGGCGGCCAGGCCCACCCCGCCGGCCGCGCCGTGGATCAGCGCCCATTCGCCAGGCTGCAGCTGGCCCGCGCGGACCAGGCCCACGTAGGCGGTGAGATAGGCGACCGGATAGCCGGCGGCCTGGGCGAAGGTCAGGCCCTTCGGCTTCTTCTGCAGGCTGGCGGTCGGGAAGACGGCGTATTCGGCGAAGACCCCGCGACCGCCGGAACAGACCTCGTCGCCCGCTTGAAAGGCAGTGACGCCGTCACCTACCGCGTCCACCACGCCGGCCATCTCCATGCCGCCGATGAAGGGCAGGGATGGCTTGTGCTGGTGCTCGCCGCGCGTCTGCATCAGGTCGGGGAAGTTCACCGCCGCGGCCAGCACCTTCACCCGCACCTCGCCGGGGCCCGGCTGGGGCGTCGCCACATCCCTGATGCGGACGCCGGCGTAGTCCGGCGCGAGTTCCTCGACGACCAGCGCGCGCACTAGGCGAGGCGGCCTTCGAAGCCGTCGCGGACCAGGCGGGCGATCTCGCGGCTCGCGGCGTCGGCGGCCGGCACGGCGCCGCCGAAGGCGACGAAGGCATGCGCCAGGCTGTCGTAGCAGCGATAGGCGACGGGCACGCCGGCCTCGCGCAGGCGCTTGGCGTAGGCCTCGCCCTGGTCGACCAGGGGATCGAAGCCGGCGGTGGCGATGACGGCGGGCGCGAGGCCGGCGAGGTCCGCTTCCCGCAGCGGCGACAGGCGCGGGTCGGCCGGATCGTCGCCGGGGCCCATGTAGTGGCCCATGAACCACTCCATCATGTCACGCGTCAGCGGGAACGCCTCGCCGTAGGTGGTCATGGAAGCCGTTTCGGACGCGACGTCGGTGCAGGGATAGACGAGGAGCTGCAGCACCGGCTGCGGCTCGCCGGCGCGCTTCAGCTCCTGGCAGACGATGGCGGTGAAGTTGCCGCCCATGGAGTCGCCGCCCATGGCCGCCTTGCCCGCCGGCGCGCCGAACCGGTCGGCGTTGTCGCGGCCCCAGCGATAGGCCGAGAGCACGTCCTGCAGGCCCGCCGGGAAGCGGTGCTCGGGCGCCAGGCGATAGTCCACCGACAGGACCGGGCAGCGGGCGGTGCGCGCCAGGATGGTGCAGAAGGCGTGGGTGGTCGCGATCGTGCCGATCACTCCGCCGCCCATGTGCGCCCAGACCATCAGCGGCGCGGCAGGATCTTGGTTCTGCGGACGATAGACGCGGGCGTTCACGTCACCATCGCCGCCGGGGACGGTGATGTCCTCCCAGGCGACACCGGGTTCTGGCTTGGCCGAGACGGCGCCGATGGCGGCGGTCTCGCCTTGGCGGGCCTGCTCGGGCGAGAGGCTGGACATCGGCGGCGCCTTCTTGGCCTGGGCCGCCAGGAACTGCAGGCGCGGGTCCAGGGTGCGGCCGCCCTGATAGACCACGCCGCCGCCAGACATCAGGCGCAGCAGCGGGGCGGGGAGCGAGAGGATCAGGCCGGCGATGACACGCTGGGCGGTGGGGGAGGCCATCAGCGGGCCGCCGGCAGGCCGCGCAGGCCATTCAGGATCATCGCCACGGCGAACTCCGCCGCGGCCTCGGTGTCGATCGGCCGGCGTTCCAGCATCTTGTCCCCCACCTCCCGCGCGACCGCGATGCACGCGGCGGCCATGTAATCCGGATCCGAGGCCGGCCCCTTGCCGGCGGCGATGGCGTCCATGATCGCGTCGCGGACCTCGCGGAAGACGGCGGCCATCTCGGGCGTCTCGCCGTGCACGTGCGGGTGCGGCTCGCCGGCCGGGCGCCTCGCCAGCCAGCTGGAATGCTCGTCGGCCATGAAGCGGAAGTAGGCCGAGATCGCCTGGCGCACGAAGGCCTCGAAGTCGTCGTGCGACTGGGCGCGGATCGCCTTCAGCATCGGGGCGAAGCGCCGCGCGCCGTCGTCGGCGAGGGCGGCGAACACCTCCTCCTTCGAGCGGTAGTAGTTGTAGAAGGTGCCCGCCGCGAGGCCGGTGCGGCGGATGATGTCGCGCACCGTCGCGGCCTCGTAGCCCAGCTCCCCGAACACCTCGCGGGCGGCGTCCAGGATCGCCTGGCGGTTCTGGACCTTGGTCTGCTCGCGCTTGCCGACCGGGAGATAGGCGACCTGTGCCATGCGACGCGTACGGAACTCCGCCAGAAAAGTGACGCGCGTCATTCTTGCGGGCGAATCCAGATGTCGCAAGGGTTTACGCCGAACGATCAGACGGTTCTTTGCGCGCGGTCCTTCTCGTTGGTGGCCTTGATGGCGTTGCGGGCGGCCTCCCATTCGGCGTCACCCCAGGAGGCCAGGCGCGAGAAGCCTCCGCTGGTCAGCAGGTGAGAGCCGCCGTCGATGGCGATGGTCTGGCCGTTCACATAGGCCGAGCCGGGGTCGAGAAGGTAGACGGCAAGATTGGCCAACTCGCGCATCTCGCCGTTGCGGCCCAGCGGGATCATGGGATCCTTCTCCTCGGCCATGGCGCCGCCCGTGGGGTTGAGCCTGGCGCTCATGCCTTCGGTGGGGAAGGGCCCCGGCGCGATGGCGTTGAAGCGCACCCCGCGGTTGCCCCACTCCACCGCTAGCGACTGGGTCATCACGTTGAGGCCGGCCTTGGACATCGCCGAGGGGACGGTGAAGGGACCGCCGTGCCAGACCCAGGTGGTGAGGATCGAGACGACCGAGGCGGGCTTGCCCTCGGCCAGCCAGCGCTTGCCGGCGTCGAGCGTCACGAAGAACGAGCCGCGGAAGACGATGTTGGCGATGGCGTCGAAGCCCTTGGGCGACAGGTCCTCGGTGCGGCTGATGAAGTTGCCGGCGGCGTTGTTGACTAGGCCGGTCAGCGCCCCGCCGTCGGCCCAGATCTCGTCCATGGCCTCGTGGATGGCCTCGGGCACGCGGATGTCGCAGGCGCGGCCGACGCAGCGGCCGCCGGCGTCGCCATGGGCGTCCATCAGCTCGCGGGCGGCCTCCTCGATGACATTGCCGCGCCGGCCCCAGATGTAGACGTCGGCGCCCAGCATCAGGCAGGCCTCGGCCATCACCTTGCCCAGGCCCGTGCCGCCGCCGGTGATCAGCACCCGCTGGCCCTTCATCAGGCCCGGCCGGAACATCAGGTCGTTTGGCGTGAGGTGGGTCATCGGCGGCCTCCCTTGTGATGGGAGGCAGTGGGCCGGGCTGACGTGGCGGCGGTCAATCCCCGCCTAAAGCTCCTGCGGCCGGAAATCGGGATCGACGCGCTTGATGAACTCCATGGCCGCGGCCGGCGCGCGCACCTTCCCCTCGTGGATGACGAAGGCATAGACGTCGCGCGGCTCCTCGGGCGGGCCGGTGCGGTCGAGCGGCTGCAAGTCGCCGGGCACGCCACCCGCGGCATAGGCCTTGAAGCGGCCGGCCCATTCGTCGAGTTGGGGCGCCTCGTAGCCGGTGGGGATCTCGTCGTTTGCCGAGAGCAGGCGCAGGTAGACGAAGTCGGCGGTGACGTCGGAGATGAACGGGTAGTTCTCGTTTTCGGAATTACAGATCGCCACGTTGTGGTCGCGGCACAAGCCCACGAACTTGGCGTCGGCGAACGAGGCGTTGCGCACCTCGACGACGTGCCTGAGCGGCAGGTTCTCGAGACTCCTGGGGAGCAGATCGAGCCAGGCGCCGAACTCGTCGTAGTCGAACTTCTTCGTGGGCGCGAACTGCCACAGGATTGGACCCAGACGGTCGCCGAGCTCGGTCAGGCCTTGCCCGAGGAAGATGTCCATCGAGCCCTTGCCGTCGGACAGCACCTTGCGGTTCGTGCAGAAGCGGCTGGCCTTCACCGAGAACTTGAAGCCCTCGGGCGTTGCCGCCCGCCACTTGGCCCAGCTGTCGGGCTTGAAGCTGGAGTAGTAGGTGCCGTTGATCTCGATGGCCGTGAGATGGCGGCTGGCGTAGGCCAGTTCATCGGCGTGCTTGAGGCCTTTGGGATAGAACACGCCGCGCCAGGGCTCGAAGGTCCAGCCCCCGATGCCGCAGCGGATCCTGCCTTCGCCGGCCATGTGGCGTCTCCCGTCCAAGGAACGAGGGTAGACGTAGCGAGCTCGGCCGTGGTTCTCAAGATGTTCCGATGTGGAAAGGGCGGCGCCGGAGCGCCGCCCTTGATTCAAGGTCCTATTTCCGCTCGGCGGCGGTCTCGTCGCGCTCGTCCTTGAACTCGGCGCCGGCCTTCCATTCGGGCCACTTGCGGGAGTTCGCGAGCTCGGCGCCCAGGTCGTAGAAGACGGACAGTTCCTGGATGACGCCGCTCATGTCCCAGTTCGGATCGAACTCGTCGGCCGGCTGGTGGTACTTGTCGCGGGTGTAGGCCTCCGAAGCCGCCTTGCCGGCCGCCACGCCGCCCTTCTCCAGGTTGTTGCCCGCCCCGAACGAGATCGCCGGCACGCCGCGCTTGGCGAAGGGGAAGTGGTCCGAGCGGTAGAAGCTGCCCGCCTGCGGGTTCGGGTCGGGGCTGAAGCTCATGCCGTACTTC
>NZ_JAPSKZ010000164.1 GCF_031181185.1 Phenylobacterium sp.
CTTGGTGATCGGCGCAGGCCCCGCGGGGCTGACCGCCGCCATCTATCTCGCCCGCTTCCGCCGCAACTTCGTCGTGATCGAGTCCGGCGGCAGCCGCGCCGCCTGGATCCCGCGCAGCCACAACCATCCTGGCTTCCCCGACGGTGTGAACGGCAAGGTCCTGCTGTCTCGGATGCGCAAGCAGGCGGAGAAGTACGGCGCGGACATCCGCTCAGGACGCGTTGAGACCCTGACGCCGCTGAAGTCCGGCTTCCGGATCGAGACGGAGAACGAGACCTTCCGCAGCCGCACGGTCATCCTGGCCACCGGCGTCATCGACAACGCGCCGAACATCCCTGGCCTGGAGCGCGGCGTCGAGAAGGGCCTCGTTCGCATCTGCCCGATCTGCGACGGCTATGAGGTCATCGGCTGCCGGGTGGGCGTCATCGGGAAGGACGACCACTGCGCCCGCGAGGCGATCTTCATTCGCACCTGGTCCGATGACGTCACCTTCATCCACGTGGGTAAGGATCCGCTGCCGAAGACGCTTGCCGCCGACTTGAAGAAGGCCGGCGTCGACGTGATCGACAGCGCCATCCAGGCCGTCGAGATCCGCAGGCGGAAGATCACCGCCTTCGACTTCGGCGAGGACGAGAAGCGCAGCTTCGACGTGGTCTATTCGGCGCTGGGCGTCACGCCGCGGGCGCAGCTCGCGGTGCAGGCCGGCGCCAAGCTTGACGACAGCGGTCGGCTGGTCGTGGGCGACCACCAGGAGACGTCGGTGCCAGGGCTCTACGCCGCCGGCGACGTGGTCCGCGGCCTGAACCAGATCTCCACGGCGGAAGGCGAAGGCGCCATCGCCGCCACCGACGTGCACAACCGGCTGCGCGAGGGCCGCTAGCGGTCGAACTTGGTGGACAGCACCAGCGAGGTGTTGGTGCGCTCGACGCCCTTCACCGCGCCGATCTCGTCGATGATGGCGTCCATCTCCGCGACGCCGGCCGCTTCGGCGGTGGCGATCATGTCGAAGGGACCGCTCACCGACTGGAGACGGGTGACCCCCGGCATGCGCTTCAGGGCCGAGGTCACGGCGGCGGCCTGCTTCGGCTCGACGGTCAGCATGATGAAGGCGTGCACGCGGCCGGCTGCATAGGTGGGCGCGAGCTTCACCGCATAACCCGCGATCACCCCGCTGCGTTCGAGGCGAGCGAGCCGGCTCTGCACCGTGGTCCGCGATAGGCCGAGCGCGCGGGCCAGCTCCGCCACCGGCGCGCGGGCGTTCTCGCGAAGGCGGGCCAGCAGGTGCTCGTCGAGGTCGTCCATAGGCGCGGGCATTCGGCGGTTCGTCCAGCAGCGTCGTCGATACGCCCAGAATAGCCCCGCGATTCGCCGGGGCGCCAATTGTAAATGGCTTGGCCTTTGCCGACCCTGAGTCCCTCAAAGGTCAGGGAGGCACGTGATGCGCAAGGTCGCCGTCATCGGGGCAGGAAAGATCGGGTCGACCGTCGTCGACCTGCTGGTGGGTTCGGGGTCCTACGAGGCGCTGGTCGTCGACCAGTCGGCCGCGGCGCTGAAGGCGCTGCAAGGGCGCCACCGCGTGACCACCGCCGCCATGGCCATCGACGATCCGCAGACGCTGGCGGAGCGGATCAAGGACTGCTTCGCGGTCGTGAACTGCGCGCCCTATCACCTGACCACCGTCGTCGCCCGCGCCGCCAAGGCGGCCGACGCCCACTACCTCGACCTGACCGAGGACGTGGCCTCCAGCCGCGTCGTCCGCGAGCTCGCCAAGGAATCGAAGACCGCCTTCATCCCGCAATGCGGCCTGGCGCCCGGCTTCATCACCATCGCCGCCTGGGACCTCGCCAAGCACTTCGACGAACTGCACGACGTGCGCCTGCGCGTCGGCGCCATGCCCCGCTATCCGTCGAACGCCCTGAACTACAACCTGACCTGGTCGACCGACGGGGTGATCAACGAGTACTGCGAGCCGTGCGAGGCCATCGTGAACGGCAAGCTGCGCGAGACCCCGGCGCTCGAGGAGCGCGAGGAGTTCGCCCTGGACGGGGTGACCTACGAGGCGTTCAACACCTCGGGCGGCCTGGGCACGCTGTGCCACACCCTCGACGGCAAGGTCCGCAACCTCAACTACAAGACCATCCGCTATCCCGGGCACGCGGCCATCATGAAGGCCCTGCTCAACGACCTGAACCTGCGCAATCGGCGTGACGTGCTCAAGGACATCCTGGAGAACTCGGTGCCGGCGACCATGCAGGACGTGGTGATCGTGTTCGTCACCGTTTCCGGCATGAAGGACGGCCGGCTGATGCAGGAGACCTACGTCAACAAGGTCTATGCCCAGGAGATCTACGGCGAGCTGAAGAGCGCCATCCAGATCACCACTGCCGGCGCCATCTGCGCGGTGCTGGACATGCTGGCCGACGGCAAGCTGCCGCAGACCGGCTTCATCCGGCAGGAGGACATCGGCCTTTCCGACTTCCTCGCCAACCGGTTCGGCCGCTATTACGCGCCACAAGACGCCAACCTCCTCCGCGCCGCCGCCGAGTAAGCTGATGAACGCCCCTGTGAAGATCGCCTCCGCCGCGGCCGAAGCCGCCGACGTCCTCAAGCGCCTCGGCGTGCCCGAGAGCCTCTGGACCGGCGGCAACCGCCCGGTCCGTTCGCCGGTCAGCGGCGAGGTGATGGCCCATGTTCACGACACGCCGGTGGCCGAGGTGGACGCCGCCATCCAGCGCGCCCACGCCGCCTTCCTGAAGTGGCGCAACGTTCCGGCCCCGCGCCGGGGCGAGCTGGTCCGCCTGTTCGGCGAGGAGCTGCGGGCCGCCAAGGCCGACCTCGCCAAGGTCGTGACGCTAGAGGCCGGCAAGATCGTCTCCGAAGCGCTGGGCGAAGTGCAGGAGATGATCGACATCTGCGACTACGCCGTGGGCCTGTCGCGGCAGCTGTTCGGCCTGACGCTCGCCACCGAGCGCCCGGACCATCGGATGATGGAGACCTGGCACCCGCTGGGCGTCGTCGGCATCATTTCGGCCTTCAACTTCCCGGTGGCCGTGTGGTCGTGGAATTCGGCGCTGGCGCTGGTCTGCGGCGACCCCTGCGTCTGGAAGCCGTCGGAGAAGACGCCGCTGACCGCGCTCGCCACCCAGGCCCTGTTCGAGCGGGCGCTGGCCAAGTTCGGCGACGCGCCGGAGGGCCTCTCGGCGGTGATCATCGGCGGCCGAGATGTGGGCGAAGCCCTCGTCGACCATCCGAAGGTCCCGCTCGTTTCGGCGACGGGCTCGACTGCCATGGGCCGGGCCGTCGGGCCCCGTTTGGCGCAGCGGTTCGCCCGCGCGCTCCTGGAGCTGGGCGGCAACAACGCGGCGATCATCGCCCCGACCGCCGACCTGGACCTCGCGCTGCGCGGCGTCGCCTTTGCCGCCATGGGCACGGCGGGCCAGCGCTGCACCACCCTGCGTCGCCTGTTCGTGCACGAGAGCAAGTACGACGGCTTCGTCGCCGCGCTGAAGGCGGCCTACGCCTCCGTGCCGGTGGGCGATCCCCGCGAGGCCGGCACGCTGGTCGGTCCGCTGATCGATGCCGCCAGCTTCGAAGCCATGCAGAAGGCGCTGGCCGACGCCCGGGCGGCCGGCGGCAAGGTGCACGGCGGCGAGCGTGTCGACGCCGGCGAAGACGCCTTCTACGTCCGCCCCGCCCTGGTCGAGATGGACGCGCAGACTGACGTGGTGAAGCGCGAGACGTTCGCGCCGATCCTCTACGTGATGAAGTATCGCGATCTGGAAGAGGCCATCGCGCTGCAGAACGACGTGCCACAAGGCCTGTCGTCGTCGATCTTCACCAACGACATGCGCGAGGCCGAGCTGTTCATCTCCGCGCGGGGTTCGGATTGCGGCATCGCCAACGTCAACATCGGCCCCTCGGGCGCCGAGATCGGCGGCGCGTTCGGCGGCGAGAAGGAGACCGGCGGCGGCCGCGAAGCGGGCTCCGACAGCTGGAAGGCTTACATGCGCCGGGCCACGAACACCCTGAACTACGGCAAGACCCTGCCGCTGGCCCAGGGCGTCAGCTTCGAGATCAAGCCCGCGCCCTAAAGGCCTTCCGAACGGCTGTTTGCGTCGCGGGAGAGCGCTTGGCACAATCGCCAGGTTCTTTCCCGCGATTTCGAAAGCCGTTCCATTGACCGTTTCCACGCCTGCGCCGGCCAATGCCGGCGCCGATCCGTTCGCGTCCGTCGAGGCCCTGATCGAGGGCCTGGCCAGCGTCGGCTACATCGCCTCCCGCCGGATTGCGACGGCGCTCTACATGGCCGTGAAGCTCGAGAAGCCGATCCTTGTCGAGGGTTCGGCCGGCGTCGGCAAGACCGAGCTGGCGCTTTCCACCGCCGCCCTGCTGCGCCACCCGCTGATCCGCATGCAGTGCTACGAGGGCCTCGATGAGTCCAAGGCCCTGTACGAGTGGAAGTACGGCAAGCAGCTGCTCTACACCCAGATCCTGAAGGACCGGATGGGCGAGGCGCTGGCCGGGGCGGCCTCGATGGACGCCGCCATGGAGCGCCTGCACGGCATGGGCGACCTGTTCTTTTCCGAGCCCTTCCTCGAACCCCGGCCGCTGATGAAGGCCCTGCGCGAGGACGACGGCTGCGTCCTCCTGATCGACGAGGTCGACAAGTCGGACGAGGCGTTCGAAGCCTTCCTGCTGGAGGTGCTGTCGGCCTACCAGGTCTCGGTCCCGGAGCTGGGCGTGCTGAAGGCCAAGACCCCGCCCTTGGTGTTCCTCACCTCTAACAACGTGCGCGACCTAGGCGACGCCCTGAAGCGCCGCTGCATCCATCTCCACATCCCGCTGCCCGAGGCCGCGCTGGAGGAGAAGATCGTCGCCAGCCGCGTGCCGGGGATCGAAGCCAAGCTGACCCGCGAGCTGGTGGCCTTCGTCCAGTCGCTGCGCATGATGGACCTGCGCAAGGCGCCGTCCATCTCCGAAACCGTCGACTGGGCCCGCGCCCTCGTCCTGCTGCATGCCGACAGCCTGGACGCTGCCGTGGTGCGCGACACGCTGAACGTGATCCTGAAGTTCGAGCAGGACATCGCCGCGGTCGAGCCCCAGGTCGTCGAGTTGCTGCACCGGCGCTGATGCAGGGGACGCTCGAGCAGTTCTTCCGGGCGCTCCGCGCCGCCGACGTCCGGGTCTCCCCGGCCGAGGCGATCGACGCCACGCGCGCCGTGGCCGTCACCGGCTTTTCGGACCGCACGCTGTTCAAGGACGCGCTCTGCGCGACGCTGGCCAAGTCGGCGGACGAGGTGGCGCGGTTCGACGCCACCTTCGAGGCGTTCTTCGCCCGCGACCGAGCCGAGCGGTCAGAGGGGCCGAGCGCGGAACTCTCCCAGTCCGAGGCGGCGCAGGTGGCCGACTCCCCGCTCGCCCAGGCGGTGCTGCAAGGCGACGCCGCCGCAGTCCAGCAGGCGATGGAGGAGGCCGCCCACCGGGCCGGCGTGGCCGAGATCCGGCTCACCACGCAGCGCAGCCGCATGACCCGCCGGCTGCTGGAGGAGATGGGCCTGGAGGAGATCGAGGCGATCATCGCAGGCGCCCGCCGCCTGCCCGACGGCGAGGGCGAGGCGCTGGCCGAGCGGCTGGAGGCGGCCCGGGCGCGGCTGTTCCGAGAGGCGCAGGCCTATGTCCAGCGCCAGCACGACCTCTATGCCGCCACCTCCGCGCGCGAGCTTCGCGAGGAGCGGCTGATCCGTAAACAGCTGAACGCCGACGGCGGCGTCGACCCGGTCGACTACGCCCTGATGCAGCAGCTGGTGAAGAAGATGGCCAAGCGGCTGGCGGCCAAGTACGCGCGCCGCCGGCGGGCCGCGCAGAAGGGCCACCTGGACGTCCGCAAGACCCTGCGCCGCTCGACGGCCTACGGCGGCGTGCCGTTCGAGATCGCCTGGAAGGTCAAGAAGGTCGACAAGCCATCGATCGTCGTGATCTGCGACGTGTCGAAGTCGGTGGCCGCCGCCGCCCAGTTCCTGCTGACCTTCCTCTACTCCCTGAACGAGGTGGTCGAGCGCCTGGACGCCTTCGCCTTCTCAGGCCGGCTGATCCCGGTGGGCGACATCCTGGACGAGAACACCGTCGAGACGGCGATCTTCCAGGTGCTGCGCGAGATCGGCTTTCAGTCCACCGACTATGGCCAGGCGCTGGCCGACTTCTGCGAGAACCACCTGGACACGCTGGACCGCCGCACGACGGTGATCTTCCTGGGCGACGGCCGTTCGAACTACGCCGACCCACGGCTGGACCTGATGCGCCAGATCCACGACCGCAGCCGCGCGGTGATCTGGCTGAACCCGGAGCCCGAGAGCTACTGGGGTCAGGGCGACAGCGTGATGGATCGCTACGCCCGGTTCTGCCACGTGGCCAAGCAGTGCGGCACGCTGGCCCAGCTGGAGCGGATCATCGAGGACGTGCTGCGCAGCTACGTCCCGCACTAGCCTGGGCTACGAGCTGCGGCCGGCGCTGACGTCGGCGGCGCGCTTGAGCTTGAGGGCGGCGACGATCTCCCCGTGCCGGGCCCGGCTGATGCCATAGGGCGCGAAGACGAGCGCGCCCAGGGCCACCAGCACCGCCGGCAGCCAGCCCCAGGCCAACACCAGCTGCGACAGCACCTGTTCCGAGACGTCGGCGTTCACCTGCCGGCCCACCTCCTTGGGGAAGCGCAGCAGGTCCAGCGCCAGGCCGCCCAGCAAGAGGCCCATGCCGCCCGCGGCCTTGCCGGCGAAGCCCAGCCCCGAGAAGAACAGCCCCTCGCGGCGGGTCTGGTAGAGATGCTCGTGCTCGTCGGCGGCGTCGGCCATCATCGCGGGGAAGGCGATGAAGATCAGGCCCGAGCCCACGCCGAACAGCAGCGAGGTCAGCGACAGCCACGGCAGGGCCTCAGGCCCGGTGGGCGCGAACAGGCCGAACCCGCGTAGCCCCGGCAGCGCCAGCCAACCCAGAACCACGATGACGAAGCCGATGGCCACGACCGCCTTCTTCTCAAACCCCTTGAGTAGGGCCGGCGTCAGCGGCACCCCGATCAGAATGCCCAGCAGGTAGACATAGGTGATCAGCTGGATCGACTCGGGCCGAAGCTTCCAGACGAAGACGTAGTTGTGGTTGTTCAGCGCCTGGTGGAGGCCTGCCGCGCTGGTGAACAGCAGCATCGAGACGAACAGGATCAGGAACGTCCGGTTGCGCAGGATCTCGGTCATCTCGCCTACGAAGCGCCGCATCATCGGCTCAGGCGGCGTGATCGGCTGGGGCAGGCTCGCGGCATAGCGCCAGACGCCGGCGCAGCACACGAGGCCGCCGGCCAGCACGAGAGCGCCGATGGTCCACCCGAACAGCGGGTAGCGCTCGGGCCGCTGCAGCCCGCCCTCGCCCGCGAAGAACACGGAATAGGCCAGCGCGGTGATCAGCACGCTGACCAGGATGCCGGCCAGCAGGCGGTGGGAGACGATCCGCGAGCGCTCGACGTAGTCGTTCGACATCTCTCCGCCGAGGGCGAAGTAGGGGATGTTGTACATCGAGGCGAAGAAGCGCAGGCCGCCCTTCATCGCCGTCAGCCAGAGGAACAGCAGGAAGGGCGAGAGCCCGGACGGGGGCGCGAACAGCAGGCCCATGGTCAGCATGGTCAGCGGCGCGGCCAGCAGCATCACCGGCAGGCGCCGGCCGAAGCGCGAGCGCACGCTGTCCGACCACGAGCCGATCAGCGGGTCGGCGGCCGCGTCGAGCGTCATGCTGATGGCGAGGGCCGCGCCCACCATGCTCCCGGAGAGCCCCAGCACGGCCGTGTAGTAGAAGAAGATGTAGGTGTTGACGATCAGGTAGCCGGACTCGACGAACTGACCGATGCTGTAGAAGACCTTCACGGCCTTGGGCGGCCGGAGCTCGAGGGGCTCCGCCGGCGCCGCAGGCGCGCCCATGCCGTCGACGCCCAGACCTTCCGTAACCGCCACCTGGTTCCTCCCGTGCGGTTCTCTTGCTGGAACGACGGTACGCCCTCCGCAGGGCCCGGCAACCGTGACCCCACGTCACGCGGGGCGCGGGGTCACCA
>NZ_JAPSKZ010000165.1 GCF_031181185.1 Phenylobacterium sp.
CGCTGCAGAGCTCCTTAGGCGTCAACATGCTGGCGCTGAACCGCGGCAGGCCCGAGCAGATGGGCCTCAAGGAGATGGTCACCGCCTTCGTGGACTTCCGCGAAGAGGTGGTCGTCCGGCGCACCAAGTTCGAGCTGTCGAAGGCGCGCGACCGCGGCCACGTGTTGGTGGGTTTGGCCATCGCCGTCGCCAACATCGACGAGTTCATCCACATCATCCGCTCGTCCAAGGACCCGAGCGAGGCGCGCGAGCGGCTCGTGGCCAAGGACTGGCCGGCCGGCGACATGCTGCCGCTCGTCGAGCTGATCGCCGACCCGCGCACCCTGGTCATCGACGGAAACAAGATCCGGCTTACCGACGAACAGGCCCGCGCGATCCTGGCGCTGACGCTGTCGCGCCTGACCGGTCTCGGCCGCGACGAGATCTTCGGCGAGGCGCGCGAGCTGGCCGACGTGATCCGCGGTCACCTCGAGATCCTCGCCTCCCGCGAGAAGGTGATGGGCATCGTCCGCCAGGAGCTGGTCGAGGTCCGCGAGCAGTTCGCTGTCCCGCGCCGCACCGAGATCGTCGAAGGCGACGCCGACGTCGAGGACGAGGATCTGATCGCGCGTGAGGAGATGGTGATCACCGTCACCCACGGCGGATATGTGAAGCGCACCCCGCTCGCCACCTACCGGACCCAGCACCGGGGCGGGAAGGGTCGCTCGGGCATGGCGACGAAGGAAGAGGACGCGGTCACCCGCGTATTCTCGGCCAACACGCACACGCCGATGCTGTTCTTCTCCAGTGGCGGCAAGGCCTACAAGCTGAAGGTGTGGCGCCTGCCGCTCGGCACGCCCACCTCGCGCGGCAAGGCGTTCGTCAACCTGCTGCCGATCGAGCCCGGCGAGAGCATCACCTCGATCCTGGCGCTGCCCGAGGACGAGGCGACCTGGGATCAGTACGACGTCATGTTCGCAACGCGCTCGGGCAACGTGCGCCGCAACAAGCTGTCGGACTTCGTGGACATCCGCCGCAACGGCAAGATCGCCATGAAGCTGGACGAGGGCGACGCAATCATCGGCGTGGGCGTGTGCAACGCGCAGGCGAACGATGTCCTGCTGACGACCGCGCTGGGCCGCTGCATCCGCTTTGCGGTGGACGAGGTCCGGGTGTTCGCGGGCCGGGATTCGACCGGCGTCCGCGGCGTGCGCCTCGCTGAGGGCGACAGCGTCATCTCCATGGCGATCCTGCGGTCGGTGCCGGCGACGCCGGCCGAGCGTGCGGCCTACCTCAAGCACGCCAAGGTCATGCGCGCGGCCATGGGCGAGGCCGAGGACGGCGACGAGGCTCCGGCGACCGAGGACGACGACGAGGCCGGAGACGAGATGGCCAGCCTCAGCCCCGAGCGCATCGCCGAACTCGGCGCGGCCGAAGAGGTCATCCTCACGGTCTCGACTGAAGGCTACGGCAAGCGGACCTCGGCCTACGAGTTCCGGCGCACGGGCCGGGGCGGCCAGGGTCTGCTGGCCCAGGACCTGACCAAGCGCGGCGGCAAGCTCGCCGGCTCGTTCCCGGTCGAGGACGGCGACGAGATCCTGCTGGTCAGCGACCAGGGCCAACTGATCCGCATCCCGGTGCGGCAGGTGCGGCTCGCGGGTCGCAACACCCAGGGCGTGATCATCTTCCGCAAGGGCGCGGATGAGCACGTCGTCTCGGTGGAGCGCCTGGCCGACACCGGCGGCGACGAAGACGAGGTCGACGCGGACGGCGGACCGGTCGAGGGCGGCGAGACCGAGGCCTAAGGCTTCCGCCAGGACGAGCTTAGGCGAGCGAGCCCCCGCGCGAGCGGGGGCTCTGTCGTTTTCGGTCGGCGAGAACGGTGAACCAGGGAAGGGCTTCCCCAACGTCAGCCGAACCAAGTTTCACTTGCCAGATTGCTGCGGTGCGGCGAAAGGCGGAGGTGGGTGAGTTGGGGAGCCTCGAACCATGACCCGCATCGGCCTGTACCCGGGGACCTTCGACCCGATCCACAATGGCCATACCGACATCATCGGTCGGGCCGTGAAACTGGTGGACCGCCTGGTGATCGGCGTGGCCATCAACGCGGGCAAGGGCCCGCTGTTCGACCTGGATGAGCGCGTCGCCATCGTCGAGGAATCGATCGACGGGTTGCGAAACCAGGCCGAGATCGTGGTGCAGCCGTTCGAGGGGCTGACCATGCACTTCGCCCGCGACGTGGGCGCCAGCGTGATCGTGCGCGGCTTGCGGGCGGTGGCCGACTTCGAGTTCGAGTTCCAGATGACGGCGATGAACCAGCAGCTCGATCGCGACATCGAGACCGTGTTCTTCATGGCCGATCCGCGTCACCAGGCGATCGCCTCAAAGCTGGTCAAGGAGATCGCCCAGCTCGGCGGAGACGTCGCCAAGTTCGTCAGTCCGTCCGTCCAGGCGCGGCTGCTGGCGAAGGTGGGCCGCGCCTGACGCATCGCCGGGCTGGCCTCGCAAGGTCCGCCCCGCTACGAGGATTTCATGACGAGGAAGACCGCCCTGATCGCCGCGACGCTCGCGGCGTGCGCCGCTACCGCCGTGGCCCAGCCGCAGAAGCCAGCGCCCGCGCCGCCGCGGCCGAGCGCGCCGACGGCCGCCGACTGGCGGACGCCCAATCCCGACGACGTTCTGGTGATCGACACCAACAAAGGCCGGATCATCGTGGAGCTGGTTCCGGAGGTCGCGCCAGAGACCGCCGGGCGCGTGCGCGAGCTCGCGAAGCGCAAGTTCTACGACGGCCTGACGTTCTTCCGCGTCATCGAGGGGTTCATGGCGCAGACGGGCGACCCGCAGAACAACGGCACCGGCAACTCCGAGCTGCCGGACATCAAGGCTGAGTTCTTCTTCCGGCGCGGCGTCGACATGCCGGTGGTCCTTGCCGACAACCAGCACGTGGCCGAGGTGGGTTTCATCAAGGCGCTGCCGGTGATGAGCCAGAGCATGATGCTGGCGCCGCTGACCGCAGACGGGAAGGTGCAGGCCTGGGGCCTCTATTGCCCGGGCGTCCTGGGCATGGCGCGCGGCGAGGACGCGAACTCGGCCAATAGCCAGTTCTTCCTGATGCGGGACAAGTATCCCCGGCTCGAGAAGCGCTACACCGCGTTCGGCCGCGCCCTGGTCGGCCAGGACGTGATCAACGCCATCAAGGTGGGCGAGCCCGTGCCCGAACCACAGGACCGCATGGAACGCGTGCGGGTCCTTTCCGATTTGCCCGAGAACGAGCGGCCGAAGATCCGCGTGATTGATCCTGCCGGCCCGTGGTTCAAGGCCGAGGTCGCGCGCGCCAAGGCGGCGCAAGGGTCGAACTTCTCGGCCTGTGACGTGAACATTCCTGTCGAGGTGAAGTGATGGACGCCGATAACACCCTGATCATGACGCTGGAGAGCGGTCCGGTGACCATCAAGCTGCGGCCGGACCTCGCGCCCAAGCACGTGGAGCGGATCAAGGAACTGACCCGCGAAGGCTTCTACGACGGCGTCGTCTTCCACCGCGTGATCCCGGGCTTCATGGCCCAGGGCGGCGATCCGACCGGCACCGGGACGGGAGGCTCCAAGAAGCCGAACCTTCCCGCCGAGTTCAGCCGCGAGCCGCACGTGCGCGGTGTTTGCTCGATGGCCCGCACGCCGAACCCGAATTCGGCCAACAGCCAGTTCTTCATCTGCTTCGACGACGCCACCTTCCTGGACGGCCAATACACCGTCTGGGGCGAGGTGGTGGAAGGCATGGAGCACGTCGACGCCCTGCCCAAGGGCGAGCCGCCGCGCGAGCCCGGCAAGATCGTCTCGATGCGAGTGGCCGCGGACGCCTAAGGGCCTCGGCGATGGCGCCCCGGCTGAAGGTCTTCGTCACCTCCGACGGCCTCACGGACTACGTGGTGGCGACGACGTCCAAGGTGAAGGCGCTTGCGGCCTGGGGCAGCCATCAGGACCTGTTCAAGACGGGGCTCGCCCGCGAAGCGGACGATCCCGAGCTGATCAAGGCGGCGACGGCGCGGCCGGATGAGGTGCTGCGGCGTCCCGCCGGCACACGGGGCGAGCTGGCCAAGCTGAAACCGGCCAAGAAGGCCGCGCCGAAGAAGCCTGCCGGTCCGTCGAAGGCGGCGCTGAAGAAGGTCGCCGACCTCGAGAAGCGCCTCGCCGCGGCAGAGGCGGCGCACGCCCAGGCGCTGGAGGAGCTCGAGCGCAAGCGCCAGACCCTCGAGACGAAGGGCGCCGCCGAACTGGCGCGACTGCAGGATCAGCTCAACGCCGCGAAACGGGCGCTAGGGTCATGACAATCGGATAGTGGTCCGAGCCGAGCCGCGGGCCCCGCTCGACCTTCACCGTGGCCCAGTCAGATCCGGCGTACACGTGGTCGATCGGCAGGAAGGGGAACAGTCCCAACCACTGCAGACGCTTGTATTGGCGCGCGGGCCAGGAAAAGAGCGCGCGGTCGCGGCGGATCAGGCCGAACTCGGCGTCCCAGCGGCGCCGCGAGAAGCTCCACGGCGCGGAGTTGAAGTCGCCGGCCACGATGGTGCGCTCGCGAGGCGACATGGCGATCACCCTGGCCAGGCCGGCCTCCTGAGCCTGCTGGTCCGAACTGTCCGTGGGCCAGGCATAGTGGACCCCGATCACGGGAAAGGTCCCGCGCGCGTCGCGAAAGACGGCGCGCGTAAGGGGGCCTGGATAGGGGCCGCGCAACCGGACCATCTCGCCGCGCACCGGCGGCCGCCTCGAGAGGATCATCACCTCGCAGGTGCGGCAGGTGACGTGCCAACCCGATCGCTGGGCGACCAGCTCGCGCAGCCGCGGCGTGGTCTCCTGGAACAGCACGAGGTCGGCGTCCTGGCCGAGCGCCCAGTCGAGGGCGCCTTCCAGGTCGTCGTTGCGGCTCCAGACGTTGAATTGGACGACCTTCAGCTGATCGGGGGCGCTGGCGGGCGCCTTCGGGCCCGTGTCGCGCAGGTATTCCGGCGCCATCAGCGCGCCGGCGCAGAGCACCGCGGTCGCCGCCATGCCCAGGATCAGCGCCCGGACATAGCCGCGGAACAGGAAGGCTCCGGCCAGCGCCAGTAGCCCGCCCGCCAGCCAGAGCGGCGCGAAGTGGGCAAGGATGTCGAACCTCAGGCTGGTCCGTCCCATGTGGGCGGCCGCCGCCGCGCCGGCGCACAGCGCGGCGCCGGCGAACACTGGCGGGGCCAGAAGCACGGAGAGGGCGACTCGGAAGGCGCGCATCGCAACCCGCCTAGCATGGCCTGGCGCTTGACGCGCCTGCGGCCCCGTGGCCTTGAGCGCGGCCCATGCGTGTCGCCGATTTCGACTTCGACCTGCCTGAGGAGCGCATCGCGCTCCGGCCCGCGAGCCCCAGGGATTCCGCGCGCCTGCTGCTGGTCGAACCGGACCAAGCCTTCCAGGACCTGAGCGTCCGCGACCTGCCGGGCCTGCTGCGCCGCGGGGACGTGCTGGTCGTGAACGACACCCGCGTGATCCCGGCGAGGCTGAAGGGCGTGCGCCTGCGCGACGAGAGCCGCGTCGCCGTCGAGGCCACCCTGCATCAGCGCAAGTCGGCGAGCGTGTGGACGGCCTTCATGCGCCCGGGCAAGCGCCTGGCGCCCGGCGATCGCGTGAGCTTCGGCGCGATGGACGACCGCGCCTGCCTGCTGGGCGCACTGGACGCCACGGTCCAGGCGAAGGGCGAGGGCGGCGAGGTGACGCTGGCGTTCGATCTCTCCGGCCCGGACCTCGACGCCGCCATCGCCGAGCGCGGGGCCATGCCGCTGCCGCCCTACATCGCCGCCAAGCGGGGCGAGGATGAACAGGACCGCGCCGACTACCAGACGGTCTACGCCCAGGAGGACGGCTCCGTCGCCGCGCCCACCGCCGGGTTGCACTTCACGCCCGAACTCCTGGCGCGGCTGACGGACGCAGGCGTGACGACCGAGCGGGTGACGCTGCACGTGGGCGCGGGGACCTTCCTGCCCGTGAAGGTTGAGGAGGTCTCCGAGCACAAGATGCACGCCGAATGGGGCGAGGTGGACGCGGCCACCGCCGAGCGTCTGAACGTGGCGCGCGCCGCCGGCGGCCGGATCGTCTGCGTGGGCACCACCTCGCTGCGCCTGCTGGAGAGCGCCACCGGTGAGGACGGCGTCGTGCGCCCGTTCTCGGGCGAGACGGCCATCTTCATCACGCCAGGCTACCGGTTCCGGGCGGCCGACGGCCTGATGACCAACTTCCACCTGCCCAGGTCGACGCTGTTCATGCTCGTCTGCGCCTTCGCCGGATACGAGACGATGCGCATGGCCTACCGCCACGCCATCGAGACCGGCTACCGCTTCTATTCGTACGGCGACGCGTCGCTGCTCTGGAGAGCCTGATGGCTGCGTTCCCGTTCACGATCAGCACCACCGACGGCAAGGCGCGGACGGGCGTGCTGGCCACCCCGCGCGGCGACATCCGCACGCCCGCCTTCATGCCGGTGGGCACCGCCGGGACGGTGAAGGCCCTGACGGTGGAGCAGGTGGCCGAGACCGGCGCCGACATCCTGCTGGGCAACACCTACCACCTGATGCTGCGGCCCACGGCCGAGCGGGTGCGGAAGCTGGGCGGCCTGCACAGGTTCATGCGCTGGGAGAAGCCGATCCTGACCGACTCCGGCGGCTTCCAGGTCATGTCCCTGTCGCAAATCTCCAAGGTCACCGAGGACAGCGTCACGTTCCAGAGCCACCTGGACGGAAGCCGCCATGTGCTGACCCCCGAGCGGTCGATCGAGATCCAGGCCGACCTCCTGGGTTCGGACATCGTCATGCAGCTGGACGAGCTCGTGGCCCTGCCGGCCACGCCGGAGAGGGCCGCCGAGGCCATGCGCCGCTCCGCCCGCTGGGGGCAGCGCTCAAAGAACGCATTCGGCGAGCGGGATGCTCAGGCGCTGTTCGGCATCCAGCAGGGCGGCACCGACGAGGCCTTGCGCGGCGAGTCCGCCGAACGCCTGCGCGAGATCGGCTTCGACGGCTACGCCATCGGCGGGCTGGCCGTGGGCGAGGGGCACCAGGCCATGTGCGAGGTGCTGGACTTCGCCCCAGGCATGCTGCCGACCGAGCGGCCGCGCTACCTGATGGGCGTCGGCAAGCCGATCGACATCGTGGAGGCCGTGTACCGCGGCGTCGACATGTTCGACTGCGTGCTGCCTACCCGCTCGGGTCGTCACGGTCAGGCCTGGACGTGGGACGGTCCCCTGAACCTGAAGAACGCCCGCTTCGCCGAAGACGAGAGTCCGCTGGACCCGATGATCCCGGTTTCGGCCAGCCGGGACTACTCCAAAGCCTATCTGCACCACCTGGTGAAGGCGGGCGAGATCCTGGGCCAGGTGCTGCTCTCCTGGCACAACGTCGCCTTCTTCCAAGCCCTGATGGGCGAGATGCGCGCCGCTATCGCCGAGGGGCGGATGGAGGCGTTCCGGCGGGACTTTGCGGCCCGTCAGGCGCCCGCGTCGGGAAGCGGGGAACGAAGCGCCGGGTAGGATCCGGCGGCGGCGTGCCGGCCTTCTCGTGGCTGGGCGTCGCGGGCGGGTTGCAGCCCTTGGCCTCGCCCAGGCCCTTCAGATAGGCCCGCCGCACGCCGCCGGAGAAGATCGCGTCGCGCACCAGCCGGTCGTGCCGCTCGGCTCCGGTCAGCTTGCGCACCCACCCGCGGAACGGGATGGCGTCGGACGCCAGGTCGGCGGCCACGCCGAGGGCGGTCTCCTTGCTCCGGTCCATCACGTCCTGGTCCTCGACGGCGATCCTGTCCAGGTCGGGGCCCAGGGCGTCGTCCAGCGGCCGCACCAGGGCGATCAGCGCCCGGCAGTTGTAGCCCTTCGGCGGCCGCGCATAGGGATCGGCCATCGCCTCCAGCAGCACCCGCGGGATCTTGGCGCGTACGACGTTCAGGTCGCGCAGCGGCGCGGTGGCGGCGCCCTGGACACTTTCACGCTTCAGCTCGTCAGCCGTCTTCACACGCTCCTCCGGCGAGGGCGGCGGCGTCTGGGCGGCGGCGGTCGACGCGGCAAGGATCAGGGCGAGGGCGGTGAGGG
>NZ_JAPSKZ010000003.1 GCF_031181185.1 Phenylobacterium sp.
GATCTCGCGGCCGCCGCCCAGCGGCAGTCGGCCCGTCTCGCGGATGCGCGCCAGCGCCTGGTCGGCCGCGTCGGGATCCATCGTCCGCGGTTCGAAGCCTGCGAGGCCCAGGATCACCGCGCGATCCGTCGCGTGTCCGCGGCCGGTCAGCGCCAGCGAGGCGTAGAGGGTGGTCTCGACGCGGGCGACGCGGTCCAACGCCCCGCCCAGCCACCCGAGGAAGCGGCAGGCTGCGGTCATCGGGCCCATGGTGTGGGAACTGGAGGGGCCGACCCCCAGCTTGAAGAGGTCGAAGACGCTGACGTTCATCGCGGCGGTCTAACGTGCGCGCCGATGGCGCTCAACCGGCGGCTCAATGAGTCTGGGTGATGGTGACGGTCTTCGAGAAGTCTCCGCGCGCCGCATCCTTGGCTCGGACGAAGACGTAGAGGCGGCCGCCGTCCCACCAGTTCATGTTGAGTGCGGGATCGCTGTCGATCTGCAGCAGCAGACGCCATTCTCGCGCGGCGCGGCGGATCGCGTCCGGCACGTCGTCATTGTAGTCCCGCGTCAGGCCGCGCCGCATGTATTCGCACTCCAGCGCCATCTGGCCGCCCTGGATCTCGGTGGGATAGCCGCCGATGCGATGCTCGATCTCTTCTCCGAGGTCGCAATCCTCGAACGTGCTCCAAGCCTCATCGTCCAACTGATCGCCCAAGGTCGCGTAGTCGACCTCGAACCAATCCGGGCTCGGGACCGAGTTGAACTTCATGAAGCCGACACGCCGCTCTTCGAACCGCCACTTCTTAGGCGCTGGCTGGGGCGGCTCGGCCGGAGGTCCTGGGGGCTCTAGCGCGTAGAGAATGCGGACGACGTCTGGGCAGCCGTTTCGCTCTTCGTCGAAGAAGGCATAGAGCCGTCCTTCAGACGGCAGCCAATCCAACTGCACGTGCGGCTGGAAGGCGGCGAGATCGATCTGCGCGACGAAGATGCGTGGGCCCAGGTCGCCTGTTGGCCACCCGACGCACGCGGGCAGCTCCGGCAAGCCGCCGACCTTGGAGAATCCCGGTTCCCTCGCCGGAACGAGCAAGAGCGTTGGCCGGGCGGCGCGGCGCATCCGCGCCCGTATGCCGGCCCATCCTGCTGAGGCCTGCGAGGGTCGTCTCCTGCTGGCGGCTGCCGATAGCTCCCGCCGAAGTACGAACAACATTACCGCCAAGAGGGTCGCGACGGCGGCTAGCATGACGAGAGTCACCGCCAGCCCCGCCGCCGAATGCCCGCCGTCAGCGATCATCCCGGGCCCGCGCAAAACCGCCGGGCGTCGTCACGACTGCAGCCTTGGCCGCATTCGGCGTCCCATGCCAGATCCGCTCGCCTTGTTTGAACCGCGGAAGTCTGACGCCGTCTACCGTGTACCGGCCGTGGATGCGACCATGGGTGACTGCATCCAGCCCCTTGATGTTCCAGGGCTGGTTTTTGATCCAGTCAGGGACCGCTTTGCCCCATCCGTTCTGCGGAATGGCCCAATGGTGGCCGTGGTCGCCAGCCTGTAGGTAGCCCTTTTCCCCCAGCCATTGCCGGGCGCCCTTCACACGCTCCCAGGGCTTGGTCCGCCACGCATGCGGTCCGCTATTCTTGACCATGCCCTTGGAAGCGGCTCCGGCAACAGCCCGCATCGGGATGACGTCCAGCGCAGCCTTGCCCGTGTTGAGAACCATGCCGACATAGTCGCCGTCGTCGCCGTCGGCGGCGGCCTCTCGAGCTGCCCCCCATATCGGGATGAAAGATTCCAGCTGACCGGGGTGGCCTACGCCACGCGGCTTGTTCAACGTGAAAAGCCGATCTCCGAGGCGCTTGCTGCGGACAACGTTTTGCGACTGCTTCTGGTCAAGTTCGGCTTGCTGCTTCCTGTTGTGAGCACGCTGCTGCTGCGCCGCTGCTTCGTAAGCTTCTGCATCCTCGTCAGGCGCCGTGCGTGGCTGTCCCCCGCGTTCGAAAGATCCAGACGCAGCCATCAACCACCTCCTGTCCTCTGGTGCGCCGGCGAACGCACGTCACCAAGGCTCAAGTATCTGTCCGACAGCAGCGAAGGTCAAGAACATAACGTGAACGATTGGGGGCTGTCAGCTCATTGGATTGGGCGGCGCAGGCTCGGGCAGGGGGATGAACTCGCTGTCGTCGGCGTCGGGCAACTTCATGCGGCCGGCTTTCCAGTCGGCCTTCGCCTGCTCCAGCCGCTCCTTGGAGGAGGACACGAAGTTCCACTCGATGAAGCGCGGGCCGATGGGCTCGCCGCCTAGCAGCATGACCATGGCCTCGGTGACAGCGGTGAACAGCACCGGCTGGCCCGGCTGGAACACCAGCATCTGGCCGGCCTGGAACTGACGGCCGTCCACCTCGACGACGCCTTGGGCCACATAGGCGGCGCGCTCGGGATACTCGGCCGGCAGCTGCGCCTGGGCGCCCGGCTGCAGCCGCCAGTGGACGTAGAACATCGGCGAATGGGTCTTCACCGCGGCCTTGGCGCCGAAGGCCTCGCCGGCGATCAGGCGGGCCCACATGCCGCCGCCCTCATAGGTCGGCAGGTCCTCGACGCCGTGATGGTGGAAGGAGGGATCAATCTCCTCCCGCTCGACGGGCAGGGCGCACCAGGCCTGGATGCCGTGCATCTTGCCGCCCTCGGCGCGGAGGGTCTCGAACCGCTCGGAGTGGGTGATCCCCGATCCGGCCACCATCCAGTTCACTTCGCCGGGGTGGATCTTCTGGGTGACGCCCACGCTGTCGCGATGGGTGATCTCGCCGTCGAACAGATAGGTGACGGTGGAGAGGCCGATGTGCGGGTGCGGCCGGACGTCGACGGTTCGGGGGAAGCCGGGCGCGAACTCCACCGGCCCCATGTGGTCGAAGAAGATGAAGGGCCCCACCGTGCGGCGCTTCGCAAAAGGAAGGACGCGCCCCACCTCGAACCCGCCGAGATCCTTGCGACGCTGGTCGATGACGAGTTCAATCATGGGCGGGCGCTCCGAAACTAGCCTTGCGCGCTCACGTACGGACTGACGAGGCCGAGCGGCGCGGCGGTGGTGTTCTTCACCGACCTTATGACGATCCGGCTCTCGATGTTGGAGACGAGGCCCAGCGACAGGATCTTTTCGCGAAGGAAGTCGTCGAACGCGTGCATGTCGCGGGTGACGATGCGCAGCTCGTAGTCGGCGGCGCCGGTGACCGTGGCGCACTGGACCACTTCGGAGAGCTTGGTGATCGACGTCTCGAATGCGTCGAGGTTCTCCTTGGTCGGCAGCGACAGCTTCACGGTGCAGTAGACCTCGAAGCCCAGGCCCAGCTTGTCGCGGTCGAGGATGGTCACGCGGCGCTGGATGACGCCCGCGTCCTCAAGCCGCTTGATCCTGCGCCAGCACGGGCTGGAAGACAGTCCTACGCGATCGGCGATCTCGGCGACCGAAAGGCCGGCGTCGTGCTGGATAAGGTCCAGGATCTTGGCATCCACGGCGTCGAGGGCCTCAGACAACTTTTCCTCCTTCTCCCGGCAGTCCTAAGCGTGGTTCTTGCCCCGGAACCGCTGGGTCAGGGCATGCTTTTGGTAAGCAATTCCTCGGAACCTATATGATCTTGCAGGGCCGGAGGAAGGCCCGAAAGGAAGAAAATTGCGATGCGCCACCTTGATGTGACGCTAGACGACAAATTTCTGCTCACCGAGGGCCGGGTCTTCATCACCGGGGTGCAGACGCTGCTCCGGGTGATGATCGACCAGCACCGGCTGGACCGCGCGGCGGGCCTGAACACGGCGGGCTTCGTTTCGGGGTATCGCGGCTCGCCTCTGGGCGGGCTGGACCAGCAGGCCGCCCGCGCGGCCAAGCACCTGAAGGCCGCCGAGGTCACCTTCAAGGAAGGCCTCAACGAGGACCTCGCGGCGACCGCCGTCTGGGGTTCGCAGCAGGCCAACCTGTTCCCGGGGGCGCGCTACGACGGCGTCTTCGGCATGTGGTACGGCAAGGCGCCGGGCGTGGACCGCACCGGCGACGCGTTCAAGCATGCGAACTTCGCGGGCGTGCACCCGAAGGGCGGCGTGCTGGCGGTGGCCGGCGACGACCACTCGTGCAAGTCGTCCACCTTGCCGTCGCAGTCGGAATACGCCTTCCAGGATTTCGAGATGCCGGTGCTGTCGCCGGCCGACGTGCAGGAGGTCCTCGACTATGGCCTCCTGGGCTATGCGATGTCGCGCTTCTCGGGCCTCTGGGTGGGACTGATCGCCCTGGCCGACACGATGGACTCGGGCGCGACGATCGACGTCAGCCTCGACCGTCACAAGTTCGTCCTGCCCGAGAACTTCCGCATCCCGACCGGCGGCCTGGGCATCCGGCTGAAGGACCAGCCGCTGGACAAGGAGCGCCGGCTCCGCACCCAGAAGATCCCCGCCGCCCTGGCCTTCGCCCGCGCGAACCGCATCGACCGGGTCATGCTGGGTGCGGCCCGCCCGCGCCTGGGCATCGTCTGCCAGGGCCAGGCCTACAAGGACGTGATCGAGGCCTTCGCCGCCATGGGCATCAGCCCGGCCGAGGCCGCGTCGCTGGGCGTCGCCATCTACAAGGTCGGCATGCCCTGGCCGCTCGAGCCCACCGGCATCCGCGCCTTCGCCGCCGGCCTCGAGACCCTGATGGTCATCGAGCACAAGCGGCCGCTGATCGAGACCCAGGCGCGCGCCGCGCTCTACGACCTGCCGGCCCACGCGCGGCCGAAGATCATCGGCAAGACCGACGAGAACGGCGGGCCGCTGCTGTCCGAACTCGTATCCCTGTCGGTGGCCGAGATCGCGCTCGCCATCGCCGACCGGCTGCCGTCCGGCCCGCACATGGAGCGGGTGCACGACTATCTGAACCGCGTGTCGGCCGCTTCCATGGCCGCCGTCACCCTGTCGAGCGACCAGCAGCGCAAGCCCTTCTTCTGCTCGGGCTGTCCGCACAATTCCTCGACGCGCCTGCCGGAAGGTTCGCGTGCGCTCGCCGGCATCGGCTGCCACTACATGGCGAGCTTCAACGACCCGTCGACGGACCTGACCAGCCACATGGGGGGCGAGGGCCTGACCTGGGTGGGCGCAGCACCGTTCACCGAGGAGAAGCACGTCTTCGTCAACCTGGGCGACGGCACCTACAACCACTCGGGTTCGCTGGCGATCCGGGCTTCGGTCGCGGCCAAGTCGAACATCACCTACAAGCTGCTGTTCAACGACGCGGTCGCCATGACCGGCGGCCAGCAGGCCGAGAGCGGCTTCACCGTCCCGCAGATCACCCGCCAGCTCGCCGCCGAGGGCGTGCAGAAGATCGTCGTCGTGGCCGCCGAGCCCGAGCGCTACGAGAACGTCCGCGACCTGGCGCCCGGCGTCGATGTCTTCCCGCGCGCCGACCTGATGAAGGTCCAGCGCGAGCTGCGCGAGACGCCCGGCACGACCGTGCTGATCTACGACCAGGTCTGCGCCACCGAAAAGCGCCGCCGCCGCAAGCGGGGCAAGATGGCCGCCGCGCCGATGCGGGTGATGATCAACCCGCTGGTCTGCGAAGGCTGCGGCGACTGTTCGCGCACCAGCCACTGTGTCTCGGTCGAGCCGCTGAACACCGAGTTCGGCCGCAAGCGGAAGATCAACCAGTCGACCTGCAACCAGGACTATTCGTGCCTGGACGGCTTCTGCCCGTCGTTCATCACCCTCGAAGGCGCCGAGAACGCCCACCGCGAGGCCATGCCGGCGCTCACCGCCGACTCCACGCCGCTCCCGACCTTCGAAACCTTCACAGGCGTGAAGAACATCGTCTTCACCGGCGTGGGCGGCACGGGGGTGACGACCGTCGCCTCGATCCTCGCCATGGCGGCCCACGTGGACGGCCGCTCGGCTTCGGTGGTCGACATGACCGGCCTCGCCCAGAAGGGCGGCGCGGTGTTCAGCCACGTCCGCATCGGCGAGACGGAGGAGACGGTCATCGGCGGCCGGGTGCCGGCGGCTTCGGCCCACGTGCTGATCGCCTGCGACCTGCTGGTCGCGGCGGGCGCCGACGCCCTGTCGCTCTACGCCAAGGACCGCACCGTGGCGGTGGGCAACGCCGACTTCTCGCCGACCGCCGATTTCATCACCGACCGCGACGTGCGCTTCGACGCCGACGCGCAGGCCCGCCGCATCGCCGCGGCGGTGAAGAGCTACGACTCCGCGCCGGCCCAGCACCTGGCCGAGAGCAACCTGGGCGATGCGATCTACGCCAACATGATCATGCTGGGCTTCGCCTGGCAGAAGGGCGTCATCCCGGTCTCCAGCCGCGCCCTTTACCGGGCCATCCGGCTGAACGGGGTGCAGGCGGAAGAGAACCTGCAGGCCTTCGAACTGGGTCGGAAGGCGGCGCACGATCCGCAGGCGCGCGGGCCGCGCGAAGACGACGTGCCGACGCCCGAGACCATGCCGGTCGAAGACCTGATTGCGCACCGTGCGAACGAGCTGCGTCTGTATCAGAACGAGGGCTATGCGCGCCGCTACCTGGAGCGGGTGCAGAAGGTGGCCGCGGCCGAGGCGCCGCTGGGCTCGGACGCTCTGACGCGGGCCGTCGCGATCAGCCTCTACAAGCTGATGGCCTACAAGGACGAGTACGAGGTCGCGCGCCTGCACTCCGACAGCCGCTTCGCCGCCTACCGCGCCGAGAGCTTCAAGGGCGGCAAGGCCAAGGTCTGGCTCGCCCCGCCTCTGCTGGCCCGCAAGGGTCCCGACGGCAAGCCGAAGAAGATGGCCTTCCCCGGCTGGACCCTGGATTTGGTGTTCCCGACGCTCGCCAAGCTGAAGGGGCTGCGCGGCACGCCGCTGGACGTCTTCGGCTACACGGCCGAGCGCAAGATGGAGCGCGAGCTGGTCACGGACTTCGAGGCCCAGGTCGATCGCCTGGTGGACGGCCTGTCCAAGGAGCGGCTGCCCACCGCGGTGAAGATCGCGGCGGTCCCGCAACAGATCCGCGGCTTCGGCCACGTGAAGGACGCCTCCGTCGGCCCCGCCAAGGCCGAGGCCAAGCGCCTGTGGGCCCAGTGGGAGAAGGCGGGCGAGCGGGAGCTGGCGACCGCCTAGGGCGCGAACACCTCGATCGCCTCCGGCAGGACGCCCAGCTCGAGCGGGGTGGAGGTCGCCAGGTCGCCGTCGAGGTTGACCGGCATCGGCCGGTCGGTGCGGATCGTCATGGCCACGCCGGTGGCGGTGCGCACCTCGTCCCAGCGGACGTGCTGACCGCGGCGAAACAGAGGGGCGAGCAACGCCACCTTCCAGAGGCTGCCGGGCTCGAGCGAATAGAGCATCAGCTTGCCGTCATCGATCTCGGCGTCCTCGCGCACGGCCACGCCGCCGCCGTGGTAGCGGCCATTGCCGACGGCGATCTGGTAGCTGTGGGTGTGGAGCGTGCAGTCGCCCACCTCCACGTGCGCGTGGAACTGGCGGGCGCGCAGCAGGACGCGGGCGGCCGCCATGGCGTAGGCGAAGCGGCCCAGCGCTCGCTTCTCGCGAGCCTGCAGCGCGTCGGCCATGTCGGCGGCGAGGCCTATGCTGGCGACGTTGAAGAACGGGTGGCTGTTGGCCAGCCCGAGGTCGATGCGTCGGGTTCGGCCCGCGGCGATGACGTCGGCGGCGCGGAGCGGGTCCAGTGGCAGGGCCAGGGTGCGGGCGAGGTCGTTGGCCGTGCCCAGCGGCAGCACCCCCATCGGCTTGCCGGCCTCGATCAGCGCCGGCGCTGCGCCCGAGAGCGTGCCGTCGCCGCCCGCCACGATGACGAGATCGCAGGTCGCGCCCTCGCCGGCGATGGCCGCGCGGCAGGCCTCGGGCGATCTCGTCGGGAAGTCCCGCACGGCGATGCCAGCCTGGGCCAGCCGCTGAGTGACGGGCTTCACCCATCCGGACGGCTTGCCGCCGTGGCGGACGAGGAGGGCGGTGCGCGGAGTCATGGGCTGCTGAACGGCCAAGTCGGGCTAAAGCTCAACGGAGGCGCTGCAGGGGTCTGGTAGCGCTATCAATCCGCTGCTAAGGTCAGACCAACAAGCAAGACTCTGGAGGACGTCGATGGGCTGGAAGCGCACGCTGCTGTGCGGAGTTGCGGTCGCGGTGGCGCTAGGCGGCGCCGCTCAAGCTCAAGATCGAACCCCGATCCGGATCCAGCCCCAGGCCGTCGACTGGAAGACCTTCCCCTACCGCAATCCGCAGCTGAGCGTGGAGCAGCGCGCGGCCGACCTCGTGGCGCGCATGACGCTGGAGGAGAAGGCCAAGCAGATCGGGCACGACGCGCCGGCGATCCCGCGGCTGGGCGTGCCGAAATACAACTGGTGGAACGAGGGCCTGCACGGCGTGGCCCGGGCCGGCTTCGCCACCGTCTTCCCGCAGGCCATCGGCATGGCGGCGACGTGGGATGCGCCGCTGATGCAGCAGACGGCGGACGTGATCTCCACCGAGTTCCGGGCCAAGTACGCCGAGCGCGTGGGGCCGGACGGCGGGACCGAGTGGTACCGGGGCCTGACCGTGTGGTCGCCCAACATCAACATCTTCCGCGACCCGCGCTGGGGCCGGGGCCAGGAGACCTATGGCGAGGACCCGCACCTGACGGGGACCATGGGCGTGGCCTTCATCCGCGGCTTGCAGGGGAACGATCCGAAGTACTTCAAGACGATCGCCACCTCGAAGCACTACGCCGTGCACTCCGGGCCCGAGTCGAACCGCCACCGGGAGGACGTGCACCCCAGCGCCTATGACGTCGAGGACACCTACATGCCGGCGTTCCGGCAGACGGTGACCGAGGGCAAGGTGCAGGCGATCATGTGCGCCTACAACGCCATCGACGGCGTGCCCGCCTGCGCCGATCCGGATCTGCTGGGCGCGCGGCTGCGGCGCGACTGGGGGTTCAAGGGGCACGTGGTCTCGGACTGCGGCGCGGCGGCCAACGTCTATCGCCCGGACAGCCTCGCCTACACGAAAACGGCCGAGGAAGGCATCGTCCGCTCGATGGGCGCCGGCATGGACCTGGTGTGCGGCGACTACCGCGCCGACTGGAACATGGAAGCCGACGCCATCGTCGGCGCGGTGAGGAAGGGCATGCTGAAGCAGGCGGTGCTGGACCAGGCGCTGACCCGCCTGTTCGCCGACCGCATCCGCCTGGGCTTGTTCGATCCGCCGGAGATGGTCCCGTTCTCGAAGATCGGGCCCGAGCAGAACGGCGCCCCGGCCCACCGCGAGCAGGCGCTGAAGATGGCCCAGGCCTCGATGGTGCTGCTCAAGAACGACGGCCTGCTGCCGCTGAACGGCGAGCCGCGCCGCATCGCGGTGATCGGGCCGAACGCCGACAGCCTCGACGCCCTGATCGGCAACTACTACGGCACGCCGCGCGAGCCGGTGACGGTGCTGTCGGGGATCAAGGCGCGCTTCCCGAAGGCGGAGGTCGTGTTCGTCGAGGGTACGGGCCTCGTGGGGCCGGCCACCGCCCCCGTGCCGGACGCGGCGTTCTGCGTCGACGCGGCGTGCAACACCAAGGGCCTGAAGCAGGAGACCTTCAACGGCGTGGCGCTGGAAGGCGCGCCTGTGGAGACGAAGACGGTGGCCAACGCGGCCTTCGACTGGACGGGCGACCGGCAGAGCTCCGCCCGCTGGACGGGGTTCATCACCGCGCCGGAGAGCGGCGAATACCGGTTCCGGTTCGCCAGCGACAACGGCTATCGCGTGTTCGTCGACGGTAAGCCCGTGGTCGAGGAGTTCGGCGTGGGCGACGCGCCCTCGATCCTCGACGGCGGCATTCGGCTGGAGGCCGGCAAGCGCTATCCGATCCGCGTGGAGGGCTTCCAGCGCGGCGTGAAGGGCCGCCAACGGCTGATCTGGAGCCTGCCCAGCTTCGACGGGAGCGACGCGGTGGCGGCGGCCAAGGCGGCGGACCTGGTCGTCTTCGTGGGCGGCCTGACCGCGCGCGTCGAAGGCGAGGAGATGAAGCTGGAGGTCCCGGGCTTCGCCGGCGGCGACCGCACCAGCCTGGACCTGCCGGCGCCGCAGCAGAAGCTGCTGGAACGGGTGCACGCCACCGGCACGCCTACGGTGCTGGTGTTGATGAACGGCAGCGCGCTTTCGGTGAACTGGGCCGACCAGAACGTGCCCGCCATCGTCGAGGCCTGGTACCCGGGCGAGCAGGGCGGCCATGCGGTGGCGCAGCTGCTGGCCGGCGACTACAGCCCGGCGGGCCGCCTGCCGGTGACCTTCTACCGCTCGGAAAAGGACCTGCCGGCGTTCAACGACTACGCCATGAAGGGCCGCACCTACCGCTACTTCCAGGGCGAGGCGCTGTATCCGTTCGGCCATGGCCTGAGCTACAGCCGGTTCGCCTATGGGCCGGTCAAGGTGAGCGCGCCGGAGGTGAGGGCCGACGGCTCGGTGACCGTCACGACTGAGGTGCGGAACGTGGGCGACCGCGACGCCGACGAGGTCGTGCAACTGTACGTCACGCATCCCGGCAAGGGCGCGATCCGCGCGCTGAAGGGCTTCCAGCGTATCCACCTGAAGCGCGGCGAGGCCAGGACTGTCAGCTTTACCCTGGCCGACCGGGCGCTGAGCACGGTCGACGCCAAGGGTAAGCGCCGGATCGAGCCGGGCGTGGTGCAGGTCTGGGTCGGCGGCGGCCAGCCGGTGTCGCGCCCGGGTCTCGCCCAGCCGCCGGGCGGCAAGGCCGAGTTCCGGATCGCAGGGACGAAGGCGCTGCCGCGCTAGGGTGGGTTGCGCCAAGGGCCTTGCTCGGCGAGAGCAACAGCGGAACTCCAAACGGGAGCTGCGGATGTTCGGATGGTTTGATCCGCGCGGGCGCGCCAGCAACGGCGAGTACGTGCGAGCGGCGCTCTACTGCTCGCTTCTCTCGGCTCCCGCGGTCGCGCTGCTGGCGTTCGACGGCGTTCCCAACGGGCTGCGTCTCGCCGCCGTCGGAGTCCTGTGGCTCGCCACGCTGGTGATGTGGCCCGTAGCGGTGCGCCGCGCCCACGATGAGGACTACGCCGCCCACCACGCGTTCTGGTGGATGGGCGGACCGACGATCCTCCTCGTGACTTGGATCACCTTGCCGGCGTTCGGCGTCATTCCACCCGTCTGGCTCCTGTGGCTCTCATTCGTCGTGGCCGTCGTCTGCTGTCACATCGGGCTATACGCAGTTGCGCAGGCACATGATGGCGCGCGGCCAAACCGCTACGGGCCGCCGACTTTGCAGAAGCCGTCGCTGGAGGAGCGCCGTCGATATCGCGAGCTTAGCGAGAGCACCCGCTAGTAGGTCTGATAGAGCGTGACGGTGCGGGAGAAATCGCCAACCCTGGCGTCCTGCTCGGCGACGAAGACGTAGAGCCGTCCGCCGTCGCCGAACTCCACGCCGAGCTCTGGATCGGTGTCGATCTGAAGCAACAGCCGCCACCGTCGCGCCGCGCGGCGAGCCGCCTCGTCCGCGGCTCCCGATTCGGGCAACCCTCGGGCTATCCGCTCGCAGGCCACCTGCATCTGTCCGCTCTGAATTTCGCTGGGATAGCCGCCCAGGCGGTGCTCAGGGCCGTCCGAGCCCAGGTCAGCTAGGTCCGAGAGGACGTCCAATTCCTCGTCGCGCAGGTCCAGCCCGGATAGATCCAGCCAGTGCAAGCTGGGAAGTGACGGGCGCCCCAAGAAGGCGATGCGCCGTTCTCGGTAGGGCCACGCCGAAGTCGAGGGCGGTTCTCGCACCGCGACCGCAGCTTCCGGCCCAGCCATCATACGCACCTGATCGGCCGCGCCGAACCGGTCGTCGTGGAACACGTAGAGGCGTCCGGTCGGCGGCAGCCACTCCGGACCGCCTGCATCGCGGACAGCCTGAAGGTCGAGTTGGCAGAAGAAGCGGAGGGCACCTTCCGGCCCCTCCGGCCATGGCCAATCAGTAGGCATGTCGGGCGCCCCGCCGATTTTTGAGAACGAGGGAGTCGCGACCGGCTTGAGCAGCACCGTCGTAAGCTTGTTTCGTCGCATTCGACGGGCCAGCCGCACCGCATCCTCACTCTCGAGCCGTGGCTTGCGCCCGGGCGCTCGGGACCGTTTGGGGACGCGCGGGGCGATGAGAATGACAACGCCAATGAACGCGGCCAAGACCAGCAGCCCGGAAAATGCAGCCGCCGACGCAAGCAGCAGCGTCCGCACGAGCTCAGGCGCGGTGGTCATGGCTCGGCCGACTGGGGAGGAAGGACAGAGCTCGAGCGGGGGAGCGAAGTATTCTTCTACCTCCGACCACGCTTGGGTCGATCATCGCGAGCAGCGGGATTCAGCTCCTCCTGCGCCGAGGCGGCGACATGGCCGGGTGCCGTGGCCAGCCCTCCCTTCCACCAGGTGGGCGTCCCATACCAGAACCGCTCGGCCGTATTGAACCGCGGCTTGTCCCCGACGCGATGGTGAAGCCGACCATGCACCTCAGCGCTCTGCGTCGGCTTGATGTTTGGAGGCTGGTTCTTGAGCCAATCCGGGAGGTGCTTACCCAGGCCTCTATTGCGCTCGACCATCCAGTGGTGCCCCGGCTGGTTAGGCTTGAGCATTCCGGTGCCGTCTGGACCCATCCATTCGCGCACCTTCTTCCAAGTGTGCGGCCCGGCCAACTTTAGACCGCCCTTCGCGAGCCCTTTTACCAGAACCGTGCCGCCGGCGAGGTCGCCTACAGCGGCTACTCCGTTAATAGTCGCTCCGACCACATCGCCTTCTCGCGCATCCGCAATCGCCTCTCGCGCGGATCCCCACACAGGGATCAGCGACTCGGCGGTGCCGGGATGGCTATCCAGATGTTCATCGAAG
This sequence comes from Phenylobacterium sp., assembly GCF_031181185.1. Taxonomy (GTDB): domain Bacteria; phylum Pseudomonadota; class Alphaproteobacteria; order Caulobacterales; family Caulobacteraceae; genus Phenylobacterium. Next base: position 12,815 of record NZ_JAPSKZ010000003.1, read on the forward strand.
CGACGAAGCGCCTGCCCAGACTGGATGGCCTTACGGCGCACGAATTCCTCAGCCTCTCGCGCGGCATTCATAGCGCGCTGCTTCGCCAGCATTGCGTTGTAAGACGCCTCATCAGGGTCAGGAACAGAACGCGGCTGCTCGCCGCGGGAATAAGAGCCGGAGCCTGCCACCACATCTCCTTATCGTCTGTTGACGGCTCAGCCCGCGCGCAGTCGCCGCGAGCATCATCATCTCACGGCAGAGGCTAGGAGTCAAGAACAAAAAGAGAACATCTACAGCCCGTTCGCCGCCTCCCGCACCGCGTTGATGAACGCCGTCCGGGCCATCGAGCGTTCGCGCTTGGTGGCTTCGGGCCAGGCGGCGTTGAGGACGATGACGAGGCGGTCTTCCGGGAAGACCGTCACCGACTGGCCGAAGATGCCGCGACCTTCGAAGGCGCCGCTGTTGGGCATCCACCAGAAGTAGCCGTAGCCGCGCTCGGGGGCGCCGTTCTTGATCTGGGGCGTGGTGGCTTCGCTGAGGAACTGCGGCGGGATCACCTGCTTGCCGCCCGCCTTGCCGCCCTCCAACAGGAACTGGCCCAGGCGGCCATAGTCGCGGAGCGTCATGGAGATGCAGCAGCCGCCGCGCTCGTGGCCGGCCAGATCGGTGACCCAGACGGCGTCGCGCTCCATGCCGTAGGGCTTCCAGATCTTCTCGGAGGCGTATTCCGACAGGCTCTTGCCGACGGCCTTGGAGACCAGCACGCCCACGAGGTCGGTTTCGCCGGTGTTGTAGGTGAACTTGGTCCCGGGCTCGTTGGCGCGGGGCAGCTTGCGCATGTAGCTGACCAGCGGGTTGACGCCAGGCTCGGTGATCGCGCTTCCGGCGCGGGCGACGTCGGAGTTCGGGTCGGTGTAATCCTCGTTCCAGCGGACGCCCGAGCTCATCATCAAGAGCTGGCGGACGGTGACGCCGTCGTAGCCGGAGCCCTTCAGCTCGGGGATGTAGTTGGTGACGAGCGCGTCGGTCCCGGCGATCTTGCCGTCGGCGATGGCCGCGCCGACGAGGGTGGAAGTCAGGGACTTGGCCACCGAGAAGCTGGTCCAGCGGTCCTGCGGCTTGCGACCCAGGCCGTAGCGTTCGGCCAGGACCTTGCCGTCCTTGAGGACCAGGAAGCCCGAGACGTTGTTCTCAGCCATGTAGGCGTCGGAGAGGGCGTCCGGCAGTTGGCGGGGGGCTTTCGGGAGCGGCCGGGCCTTGCCGCCGGCCTTCACCGTGGCGGTGCGGTAGACGGTCTCGATCGCCGGATACCAGGCCTTCTGCTGGTCGGGGCTCCAGGTGAGGATCGAGGGCACGCCCGGCTTGATCGCCTGCTGGGCGGCGGCGGGACCGGCGAGGACGGCGGCCGCGACGGCGGCGGCGAGGACGTGGCGCATGTGGAGCTCCCCCGAATGTTATCGCCGGCAAGGTAGAGCCTTCCCGGCGTTCGGCGCGATCAAAAAAGCGGCCCCTGCCGCGGACGACAGGGGCCGAGGTCGTGGTTCCCCCGAACCACCCCAGGAAGGAAAGGTGACAGGCGGCGGAGCGGGGCCGCGCCGCCGCCCGCCAGTCACGCGGCCAGACGCCGCGTAGCGCCGTCTGCCACGGGGAGGGCGTGGGCGCGTTCGGCTTCGAGCGCCCCGGCCAGGGCGAGGTCGCCCGAGCGCCGGGCCGCTTCGATAAGGGTCAGGTCGATGACGTCGCGCTGAGCGTGGCTGCCGCCGAAGCGGGCCGAGCGGTTGCGGACGCCGCGGAGCAGCTCGGTCGCCTTGGCGTAGTCGCCGTTGGCGAAGGCGAGATAGGCCTGGCACAGCGGCTTGCCGACCTCGCGGGCGAAGTAGGCGTTGTCGCCCGGACCGGCGATCGCCGCGTCCTGGGCCTCGACCACCATCCGCGCTTCGTCCATTCGGCCGGCCTTGGCGTAGGCCATGACCGCGTGGCTGTCGACGAACGCCGAGGCGCCGTGCGGCTCGGTGGCGAAGGTACCGGCGACGGTCGCCCAGCGACCGCCCACGTCGACGCCCAGCATGTCGAGGCGCCACAGCATGGCGGCGGCGTCCAGCATGTCGAAGGCGCGGTTCGACGGCTGGCCGAAGATCGGCCCGTCGAACAGGCGCAGCACCTCCGAAACCTCGCCGAGGCCCAGGTGGAAGAGCGCCAGATGCCACCAGTTGTGGACGGCGAGCTGGCTTTCCGGCTGCCAGGCGGTGTTCTCGCGGGTCATCCACGAGACGCCTTCGCGGCGGCGGTCCTGCATCTCCAGCACGTGGGCGACGCCGTGCTGGGCCCAGTTGTTGGTGGGTTCGAGCTCGATCGCGCGGCGGCCGCAGGCTTCGGCCTGGGCGTAGAGGCCCGTCTCCTCGTAGCCGAACGACAGCATGCCGAGGATGGCGTGATGGTCGGGCATGCCGTCGGACCAAGCCGGCAGGGCCCGGGTGATGCGGTCGCGCAGCATGCGGGAATCGCCCAGCAGGAAGTCGAAGGTCTGGCCCGCCTGCAGCGCCAGCACGTCGCGCGGATGGCTGACGGCGACGTCCTCCAGGATGCGGGCGGCGCCGCGGACCTCGCCGGCCAGCAGGCTGCCGAGCGCCGCCAGATGGCCGAGCTCGCGGCTGTTGGCGTTGAGGTCCTTTGCGGTCTCGAACGCGGCCACGCCCAGCATGGCGGTCTCGCTGTTCTCGCCGATGAGCGTCATGTAGGCCTTCAGCACATGGGCCATGACGAAGCGCGGGCTGTCCGCGATGGCCTCGTCGACGAGGCCAAGGCCGTCGCCGTAGAAGCAGTAGTAGGCGTGCAGCGCCTGCTGGAATTTTTCAGCGGCTGCCTGGCTGGCGCCGGACAATTCCAACCCGTGATGGTCTCTGACCGACATGATCTTTTCTCCTCGCTTTGGGCGGGGAGGAATATTTCGATCGTCAGGTGCGCTCTAGCGGGCGTGCGGTCGGTTCGCATCGTTCGCCGATTTGCGTTATTTTTGAAATGACTAGCCTGCGTCCCAAGGGGGAGAGCTCGCCGTGGACGGCGCCGGAGACCTGAAAACTGTACCGGAAGTACAGTCCGAGCCCCGCACCAAGGGCGAGCGGACGCGCGAGCGGCTGCTGGACCTGGCGCAGGACGCGGTCATCCGGAAGGGTTTCGGCGCCACCTCCATCGAAGAGCTGGTCGAGGCCGCGGGCATCACCAAGAGCGGCTTCTTCTACCACTTCAAGGACAAGGCCGACCTCGCCCGCCAGCTGGTCGAGCGCTACATCGACCGCAACCAGACGTTCCTCGACGACATGGCCAAGCGGGCCCGGGAGCTGTCGGACGACTCGCTCCACAGCTTCCTGATCTTCCTGAAGTTCTACGCCGAGGCGATGGACGAGCTGGTCGACGACCACCCGGGCTGCATGGTGGCGACCATCACCTTCCAGGACCTGATCTGGGACGGCGCCACGCGGAAGATGACGGTGGACAGCGTCAAGGCCTGGCGCGGCCTGTTCCTCGCCTGGCTGGAGGAGATCGCCGCCGTCTATCCGCTGAAGGCCAAGGTCGAGCTCGCCGACCTGGCCGACAGCCTGCTGACCCTGACCTACGGCGGCATGACCCTGGCCAAGGCGCTGCAGGACGACCGAGCCATCGGCAAGCAGGCGATGATGTTCCGCGAGACGGTGCGGCTCTGCTTCCAGGAACGGTGACGGTTCCCAAGCGCCGCTTCGCGCGTTAGGCCGCTCGTATGGCCGAATTCGATTTCGATGCGGTGGTCGTGGGCGCGGGCGCCGTGGGGCTAGCCTGTGGCTACGCCCTGAGCCGGCGGGGCCTCGCCGTCGCGGTGCTCGAACAGGACGCGGCTATCGGCCAGGGCGTCTCCTCACGCAACTCCGAGGTGATCCACGGCGGGCTCTACTATGCGACCGGCTCGCTGAAGGCGCGGCTGTGCGTGACCGGCCGGCGGATGCTGTACGCGTTCCTGGACGCCCATCATGTGGCCTACGACCGCTGCGGCAAGCTGGTGGTGGCCACGGCGGCGGACGAGGTCGAGCGGCTGGACGCCATCCTCGAACAGGCGCGGACCAACGACGTCGAGGGCATGTGCAGGCTGTCCAGGGCCGAGGCGCTGGCGATGGAGCCGGAGCTGGCCTGCGTGGCGGCGCTGCTGTCGCCGCAGAGCGGGGTGTTCGACAGCCACGGCTACATGCTGGCCCTGCAGGGCGAGATCGAGGGCGCCGGCGGGGCCGTGGTGCTGTCGACGCCGTTCGAGGGGGCGACTCCTCTGGACGGCGGCGGCTTTTCTGTGCGGGCGGGCGGCGCCGAGCCCGCGACGCTGACCTGCCGCTACCTAGTGACGGCGCCGGGTCTGTCGGCCCAGGGCGTGGCGGCGCACATCGAGGGCTTCCCGAGCGAGCAGATCCCGGAGGCCCACTACGGCAAGGGCATGTACTTCCGGCTGCAGGGCAAGGCGCCGTTCGCCCGGCTGATCTACCCGCCGCCGATCCCGGGCGCCCTGGGCACCCATTATCGCCGCGACCTCGGCGGCCAAGCGGTATTCGGGCCGGACCTGAATTTCGTGGACGAGCCGGACTACACCGTCGATCCGGCCGCGGCGGAGGGCTTCTACCGCTACATCCGCAAGTTCTGGCCGGGACTGCCAGACGGAGCCCTGGCGCCAGACTACGCGGGCGTCCGCCCCAAGCTGCACGGCCCGGGCGAGCCGCAGCCGGACTTCCGCATCGACGGGGCCGACGTACACGGGATCGCCGGGCTGGTGGCCCTGTTCGGCATCGAAAGTCCTGGCCTGACCTCGTCGATGGCGATCGGCGAGGAGGCGGCGGACCGCCTGGGCCTTTAGGCTAGCGCTTCGGCGTCACCTTCAGCACGCGGCCGTTGTCGGCGTCGGTCGCAACGTAGAGCGCGCCATCGGGGCCAACGACGACGTCGCGGATGCGCTCGTTCACCTCGGCCAGCAGGCGCTCCTCGCCGACGACCTTGTCGCCGTCCAGGGTGAGGCGGGTCAGCCCCTTGTCAGCCAGACCGCCCACGAACAGGCTGCCCTTCCAGGCCGGGGCGGCGTCGTGGGTATAGAAGGCCATGCCGGAAGGCGCGATCACCGGATCCCAATAGTAGATCGGCTGTTCGGTCCCGGCCTTCTGGGTCAGGCCGCCGGTGATGGTCGCGCCGGAGTACTCGACGCCGTAGGCCACGTCCGGCCAGCCGTAGTTCTTGCCCTTGCGGATGATGTTGAGCTCATCGCCGCCCTTGGTGCCGTGCTCGATCTCCCACAGCTCGCCGGTGCGGGGATGCAGCGCCGCGGCCTGGCTGTTGCGGATGCCCAGGGCGTAGACGTCGGGGCGGGCATTGGCCTGGCCGACGAAGGGGTTGTCCTTGGGGGGCGAGCCGTCGGCGTTGATGCGGACGATCTTGCCGATGGCGGTGTCGAGCCGCTGGGCGTTGGGCCGGCTCTCGTTGATCATCCGGTCGCCGGTGGTGACGTAGAGCGTCCCGTCGCGGGCGAAGACCAGGCGCGAACCGAAGTGGCCGCGTGAGGCGATCGACGGAACCTGGCGCCAGATCACCCGCACGTCCTCCAGGCGCGGCGGCTGACCCGTCGAGCTGACCAGGCGGCCGCGGGCCACGGCGGTGTTGTTCTTCCCGTCTGCCTGCTTCTCGGAGAAGGCCATGTAGACGAAGCCGTTGCGGGCGTAATTCGGGTCGACGGCGAGCCCCAGGAGGCCGCCCTGGCCGTTGGTGTCGACCGCGGGCACGCCGGCGATCGGGTCGGACAGCTTGCCGCCTTCGAACAGGCGCAGTCGGCCGGCCTTCTCGCTGATGAGCAGAGCGCCGTTGGGCACGAACGCCAGCCCCCAGGGCTTGGCGAGGCCGGTGACGTAGTCGCTGACCTCGTAGGCCACGTTCGCCTTCGCCTCGGGCGCGCGGGTCTGGCCGGCGAAGGCGGGCTTCTGGTTCGGCGCGTTGGCGGGACCGGTCTGCACGGGCGCGCCGCCCGCCGCTCCGGCCGATGTCTTTGCAGCCTGGGTCTGGGCGACGCCGTCCTCTCCGCCGCAGGCGGCGAGCAGCAGCGCCGCGGCGGCGGCGAACATCAGGGTCTTGGGGGTCATCAGGCGGAAGCTCCCAGCAAGGAAACCAGCGCGTCGTCTGGGGACGCGCCTTCGAGGTGGATACGCGCCCAAAGGGCGAAGAACAGCAAGGGCCAGCGGTCAGCCGCCTGCCCGTCGCGCATGATCGCGGCGGCGTCGGGCCGCACTCGGCGAACGGCCTCGACCTCGCCCAGGTTTCGCGCGAGGTCGGCGGCGCGCGGCGCGATCCACGCGTCGACCGGAACCGTGAACCCCTGCTTCTTGGCCCATGGCTGGGCGGCGGGGCACGCCCGCGCGAGCCACTTCCGCAGCAGCCACTTGCCGTAGCCGCCCCGCACCTTGAAACGGTCAGGCAGGCTCCATGCGAAGCGGGCGACCTCTGGGTCGAGGAACGGCGTGCGGCCCTCCAGCCCGTGCGCCATCAGGCAGCGGTCGAGCTTCAGCAGCAGGTCGTTGGGCAGCCAGGCGGCGATGTCGGCGTACTGCGCCCGCTGCAGGGGCGAGAGGCCGGCCGGCGCGCGGGTGGCCGCGCGCCAGGCGGCCAGCGCTTCCGGATCGGCGCCTCGCGGCTCGGCGGGACGGCCTCCGAGCCAGGCGGGACGCAGCGCGCGGCGATAGCGCCCGTAGCCCGCGAACAGCTCGTCACCGCCCTCGCCGGTAAGGACGACGGTGAGCGTCCCCTTCGCCGCCTCGGCGAGCTTGTAGGTGGGCAGGGTGGCGTAGTCGGCGGTGGGGTCGTCGAGCGACCAGGCGACCTGCGGCAGGATCCGCCAGAAGTCCGCCTCGTCGAAGCGGGTCTCACGCCAGTCGAGGTCCAGGGCCCGGGCGACCCGCTCGGCCTGGGCTCGCTCGTCGGCCGCGCCCTCGGCGTCGAACCCGCAGGTGAAGGCGGTGACCGGCCGTTCGTTCAGCCGGCTCATCAGCGTGGCTACGACTGCCGAGTCGATTCCGCCGGACAGGAACAGGCCGTAGGGGACGTCCGAGCGCTGGTGGACCCGGACGCTGTCCTCGAGCACGGCGTCGAGCGCCTGAAGCAGCGTGCTCTCGTCGCCGGACGCCGGGGAGACGACTGAAAGCCAGTTGCGCCGCCGGCCGCTGACGATCCGCCCGTCGCGAACCTCGACGATCTCCCCGGGCGCCAGGCGGCGCAGTCCATGGAAGAGCGTGCGCTCGCCGACCGTGTAGTTGAAGCCCAGCAGCTGGCGGGCCGCGTCGGCGTCGAGTTGCGGGCGCATCATGCCGGCCTGGAAGAACGCCCGAGGCTCCGACGTAAAGGCCAGGCCGCCGGCGTGCTCCATGATGTAGAGCGGCTTGATGCCGAAGGGGTCGCGAGCGAGCAAGGCGCGGCCGTCCGGGCCGATCAAGCAAAGGGCGTACATGCCGCGCAGCCGGTCGAAGGCCGCCTCGCCCAACTGGCCATAGAGGTGCAGCAGGGGCTCGAAGTCCGAGCCTGTGGCGAGCCGATCCTGCAGGCCGAAATCCCGGGCGAGCTCGACGTAGTTGTAGATCTCGCCATTGCCGACGACCGTACCGCCGGCGGCGTGCAGCGGCTGCCAGCCACATTCCAGGTCGATGATCGAGAGGCGGGCATGGGCCAGCTCGGCCCCCGGCAAGGCCTCGACGCGGATGCCGTCGGGGCCACGATGGGTCAGCGCCGCGATCATCGGCTCGGCGGCCGGCGTCCCGCCCAGCTGGCCGGCGATGCCGCACATCAGGCGGCTCCGAAGTCGGCGAAGAGGGTCTTCCATCGGGCGACGACCGCGGCCTCGGAGAAGTCCGCGGCGACGCGGGCGGCGCCCGCCTTGGCCATGCGCGCGGCCAGGCTGCGGTCGGCCAGCACATGGCGCACGGCCGACGCCAGCGCGTCGGCGTCGTCGATAGGGACCAGCAGGCCGTCCTCGCCCGGACGGACCAGCGCCTTGGGCCCCTGGCTCTCGGCCGCCACCACGGGCAGGCCGTGCGCCCAGGCCTGGATCACCACATTGCCCAACGGCTCGTAGCGCGAGGGGAAGACGCAGACGTCCGCCGCGCGGTAGAGGGCCGAAGCGTCGGTGCGCCAGCCAAGGAACCGGACGCGATCCTGCACGCCGAGCGCGGCCGCCAAGCCCTGCAGCTTGGCCTCCAGCGGGCCTGCGCCGGCGATCCAGAGGTAGGCCTCGGGGATCTTGGCCAGGGCCTGCAGCGAGACGTCGTGCGCCTTGGCCTCGTGAAGCCGACCCATGGCTAGCAGCAGCGGCGCCGACATCGGCGTGGCCAACTCGGCGCGGTCGAGGGCCGGGACGTCCGCCGGCGCGGCGGCGAAATTGGGAATGCAGGTGACGCGGCCGGCCGGCCACCCTTGGGCCACGATCCAGTCGGCGATGTCCTCGGTGTTGGCCACCAGGTGGTCGAAGCCGCGGTAGTATTTGAGGTTGTAGTAGCCGCCCAGGCGGCCGATCCGCGCCCACGGCCCGCGCGGCGTGTGGCGGGCGGCGCGGTTCATCCAGGCGAGCGCCGCCTTCGTTCCGTGCACCGCGGCGAAGCCCGCGGCGGCGGTGCGGCTGACGATATCGATGGGACCGCCGAACGGCAGCGCGCGAACGGGGACCCCCGCGGCCTTCAGGCGCGCCTCGCGCTCGGGATGCCGGCGGATCGCGGCCGCCTGGCCGACGCCGGCCCGCGCCAGCGCCTCCACCAGGTGGACGAAGTAGGTCTCCGCGCCGCCGTCGCCGGCCGTTCCCAGGAGATGGAGGACGCTCATCGCCGCGCGAACCTAACCGCTTAGAAGGCTTCGCCCAAGCGCTTGAAGCGGCGAATGCGAACCCCTATAAGCCCCACCTCGCGCGAAGCGACCGTGGCTGGGTAGCTCAGCTGGTTAGAGCGGTGGATTCATAACCCACAGGTCGGCGGTTCGAGCCCGCCCCCAGCTACCACGGTCCTTCCCGAGACTTCCCAGACAGACGATCTCCGTCGGCGGCCTGGCCTCCGGACACGAAAACGCCCCCGGGCGTGGGGTCCCGGGGGCGTTCCGTAGCGGTCCTCAAGGGGGAGGACCGGATCGCGGCGCTTAGCGAATGATGCCGGCGCCGAAGAGCTTGGAGACCGAGCCGAACGCAGCGCCCGACTGGTCGCGTTCACGGATCGAGCCGCCGAAGGTGTAGCGGGCGCCGATCCGGAAGGTGTCGCCGTCCAGGTCCAGGTCGTTCGAGTCGAAGTGGTCGTAGCCGACCAGCACCGAGAACGGCGTACCCGTGAACTGGTACTCGGCCTCGAGGCCCAGGTTCCACGCGTCGGCGTCGCCGAAGTCGGTGTCGGCGGTCAGCCAGCCGGCCGAACCCTGGAGCTTCAGGTTGTCGCCCACGAAGTGGCGGAGCTCGCCGCGCACCGCCCACAGGTCGGCGTCGCCGAGATCGTCGGACGAGCCGTAGCCGGCTTGGCCGTAGATCAGCGTGTTCGGGGCCAGGTTGAACTGCCCATCAACGCCGACGCCCCACAGGGTGATGTCATCGGAGGTCTCCACGCCGGCGAAGCCGCCGAGGAGGCCGCCGCCGATGTTGGTGTTCAGGTGGCCGGTAGCGCCGAAGGAGGTGTCGCCCTCGTAGTCGGTCACGGCGCCGTTGATCGACGCACCCAGCGAACCGGCGTCAAAGCGCACAGCGCCTTCCGCCTGGAAGACGTCGCCTTCGATGTCGCCCAGGGCGGTGTCGGCTTCCACGCGCGAATAGTTGGCGCCCACGTGACCGATGGTCTGGGCGTTGGCGGCCACAGCCGACCCGAGGAAGGCCACGACGGCAGCCGCGGCAAAGAGGTTCTTTTTCATTTCAGTCCCAATCAAAGGCCGGCGCTGCGCCGGGGGACGCGGGACCTAGTTAGTGTCGGGAACCGGCTCAAGGCGCAGCTCGGGGCCGCGACAGGCTTTGCTGTCGGCTGTGCTATTCCTGCAACAATATTGCTCAGAGACCCTTAAGGCGCAGTAAGGAATCCTGCAAAGTGGGTCGAACTGGGAAATCATGTTCTGTGGAGTCGCCCTAGGCCGCGGCTTCGCCCCACTCGTTCCAGCCGAGCGGCCGGGGCGTCTTCGGCAGGTACATGGTGTCGGTACGCACCATTGTGAAGCCGGCGGCGGCGATGGCTGGAGTGACCGGCCGAGTCAGGTGGCAGCCGCCGGCGATGTGTTTCCAGACAGGCTCGATCCGCCGCTGCCAGCGGACGACGGTGTCGTCCGGCGCAAGGCCGTGCTCGCAGAACAGGAAACGGCCGCCGGGCTTGAGCACGCGGCGGGCCTCGGCAAGCGCCTGGGCCGGCCGTTGCACGGAGCAGAGCGTGAAGGTGCAGACGACGCAATCGAAGCTGGAGTCGGCGAAGGGCAGGGCCTCGGCCGTCCCGTCCTCGACGCGGACCTGCAGGCCGTCCGGCCTGGGCGCGGCCATCGCGACCTGGCGGAGTTCGGGCGCGGGATCGACGCCGGTGACGCTCCCGACCTTGGCCGGATCATAGAAGGCCAGGTTCAGGCCCATGCCGATGCCGAGCTCCAGCACCTTGCCAGAAGCCTGGGGCACGACCTTGGCGCGCTGCTTGGCGATCGGGGGCGCCGAGCAGGCGCACTTCAGCAGCTTGGGCAGCAACAGCCGATCATAGAGCGAGGCCATCGTGAGTTCCCCCCGTTTCGAGGGAGCTTCACGGCGGGCCGCGGCCCTGTAAAGCGCCGCGGCTCAGCGGACGTCGTAGACCTTGGGCGACGGTCCGATTGCGACGGGCCCCAGGGTGGTCTGACCGGCCTGGAAGTGGATGCTGGCGCGGGCTGCGTCCCCGGTCCCCTCGCGGGCCGCTGCGACGGCGGCGGCAGCCTCGGCCCGCTCCTGCGGGATGACGCCGGTCTCACCCAGCGCGCCTAACGCACGCGGGCCCTGGCGCAGGGTGATGTCCATCACGCCTGTGACGCGCCCGTCGGAGCCGACGCTGAACGTACCGGCGTTCGAGCCGAGGACGGCCTCGCCGGCGGTGACGCCCGCTTGGCGCAGGGTCATGCGGCCGCCGGCGTCGACCCAGCGACGCACGGCGTCGGCCCAGTTCGAGCCGTTGAACGACCCGATCTTCGAGAGGGTGGCGTTCCAGACGATCGACACCGGCCGCTCGCCGGCGATCCGGCCCAGCAGGCCGGTCAGGCGCGCCTTGCCCTCGTCGACCCGAAGGGAGACGAGGCCTTCGTCCAGCTGGTCGTTGCCGCGCAGGTGGAACTCGACGCGCTTGGCGGCTTCCAGGCCGAACGGCTGGGCGCCGGGCCCGGCCTGGAAGGTGAGGTCCACGCCTTCGAAAGAGAAGCGGGGTGGTGTCTCGGTCAGGTGGGTCAGGCTGGCGCGGATCACCTTGCCCTGGGTTCGCACCGGGCCCCCGATCGGGCGCACGAAGGTCAGCCCTTGCGGCGCGGCGACCACCCAGCTGGTGGGCGAGGAGATGCGAGCCTGGGCTTCCAGCGTCGGCGCTTCCAGGCCCCAGCCCGAGGGCTCGCGGATGCGCGGCTCGGTCAGGGTGATGTTCAGCCGGAACGGATAGCCCCCGATCCCGCGCGACTGCCAGCTCACGTCGTAGCCGGCGCGGCGCAGGGCCTCCACGCCCTCATCCATGCGGACGCGCGCCTCGCCGCGCGCCCATAGCCAGCCGGCGGTCCAGGCGATAGCCACGAGCACGGCGAGCGCGAAGGGGAGGTAGAGGCCTAGACGGCCGCGTTTGCGGGGCGGGGGCAGATCGTGCAGAGACATTCCAGGTGTTTGTCGGCTTCTAGGGTCGGGATGGCGGACGAGAGGTGGGTCTTCGGCTACGGATCGCTGATGTGGCGGCCGGGTTTTCCTTACGCGGAGCGCAAGGCGGCCACCTTACACGGCCGGCGCCGGGCCTTCTGCATCTATTCCGTCCACCATCGCGGCACCTATGACCGGCCGGGTCTGGTGCTGGGCCTGGCGCCTGGCGGGGCGACCCGCGGCACGGCCTACCGCGTCGAAGAGGCTGAATGGCCCGAGACCTACGCATACCTCAAGGAGCGTGAGCAACCGACCGAGACCTACATCGAGGCGCGGCGGGCGGTGCGGCTGGCCGACGGCCGGCGGGTGGAGGCCCTTGTGTTCCTGTCCGATGTGCGTCACCCGCAGTGGGCCGGCGCCCTGTCGCTAGAGCGGCAGGCGGAGCTAATCGCCGGCGCGCGTGGGCTGTCCGGCCGCAACGTCGAGTACCTGCGCGACCTCGTGCAGCACCTGCGGGAGGAAGGCGTGCATGACGCCAGCCTGGAGCGGCTGCTCGGAATGGTGGAGTCCCGAGAGCTAGCGGCTTAGCAACCTACCGGCCGAGTTTCTGCTTCAAGGCGTCGATGCGTTTCGAGGCCTCAGCCTTGGTGAGGTTGTCCGGCGGAGGCCCCTCGCCCGCCTCTTCGGAAAGCGTCGTCAGGTACGACCCCTGCGCTCCGGTCATCGGCTCGTCGCCCGACACCCAGTCGTCCGGGTCCTTCTCGGTGTTGGAGCCCGGCTGAGGATCGAGCTTCGGATTGTGATGCTGTTCAGACATGGCCTCGTTCCCGTTGCGTTCTCAACGAGCGCGGAGGCGGCAGGTTCCGGGGTTAGAGGCTCATCAGCTCGATCGACTTCGATTCGATGCGCTCTTCGAGGATGCGCATGAACTCAGCGCGCTTCAGGCCAGGCGGGATCGGCTCCAGGTACTCGAAGACGATCGTTCCAGGCTTGCGGAGGAAGCCGTGCGCCGGCCAGTGCACGCCGGCGTTCGTAGCCACCGGGCAGACCGGCACGTTCAGCTCGCGGTAGAGGGCGGCGATACCAGGCTTGTAATCGGGCGGAGCGCCCGGCGCCTTGCGGGTGCCTTCGGGGAAGATCACCACCTGCTGGCCGCGGGAGAAGCGCTCCGTTCCCTCTCGGATCACCTGGCGCATGGTCTTGGCCTGGCCGCCGCGGTCGATGACGATGCAGCCGGCCTTCTTGGCGTACCAGCCGAACCAGGGAATCCAGGCCAGTTCCTGCTTCATGACGAAGGCGGTGGCCGGCAGCCAGGTGAACTGGGCGAAGACGTCCAGCATGCACTGGTGCTTGGGCGCGACGAGGGCCGCCCCTTGAGGGATGAATTGCCGGCCGCGCACCTCCACCCGGATGCCGCAGATGCGCAGCATGGCCAGGACGCCGCGGCCCCAGAAGTGGAACATGGCGAAGGTCCAGCTGCGGGGGCCCAACAGGATTGGCGTCGCGGCCACGGCGATCACGGCCGTCCACAGGTAGAACAGCGCCACATAGGCGAACGAACGGACAGCGATCACGAAACGGCCTTCGGTTGCGCCGCGTCGTACGGGGTTTCGCGGGGACCAAGCCCCAGCACCGCCTCGCGGCCGAGGATCGCCAGATACTTGCAATACTCGACCACCATCAAGCGCACGGCGCGCGGGCTGCGCCACCAGCGGCTGGACTTCAGCGACGCGGTCGGCACGGCGTAGGTCTCGAGCCGCACGCCGGAGCCGTGGAACACCGCCCGCTGCTCGAGCATGGCGCGCGGCATGTGATAGTCGGCGGTGACGACGATCAGGCTGGAGTAGCGCATCGCCTTGGCCCAGTCGGCGGTCTCGCGAGCGTTGCCGACGGTGTCGGCGGCGGTGAAGCCCAGGTCCACACAGCAGTCGTAGAGCCGGCGCACGGCGCGCGAGACGTTGCGGATGTCTTCGCGGGTGGCTTCGCGGTTGACGCCCGAGACCAGCACGCGCTGGCCGTAGCCGTCCTCCAGGAGTCCGACGGCCGCCGCGAGGCGCTGGTTGGAACCGGCGCCGGTCAAGGCGACGATGCCTTCGGCGGGCTTCGGCAAGGGCGCAGGCGTCGATTGCTGGACGCGCTCGGCGAAGGCGAAGAGGCCGGCGAACCAGATCAGCGCCAGGACCAGGAAGGCCGCGATGGACTTCATGGGGCTAGAGCTCCCGGATCAGGGCGTCGGCGGTCAGCCGCGCCGAGACGGCGGCGACCGCGGCGGCCAGCAGCGGGCAGGGCAGGACGGCCAGGAGGTCGAGCCAGGCGATGGGCAGGGCGGGCGTGATGCCCTCGCCGCCGCCGACCAGGCGCAGGATCGCGCCCAGCAGGGCCGCCGCCGCGGCGCCGATCGCGCCGGCCACGGCGGCGATGCCGGCGAACCGGATCTGGAACAGGGCCGCGATATAGCCGTCCTCGGCGCCGGCCAGGTGCAGCACCTCGACGACGTCGCGCCGGGCGGCGAGGCCGGCCCGGGTGGCGAAGGCCACCACCGCGCCGGCCGCCAGCGCGATCACTAGGAAGACGCCGGCGCCGGTCCAGCGCACGACGCCCGCGGCCCGGCGGATGTCCTTGATCCAGACGCTGTGGTCGTCGACCACGGCGTCGAGGCCCTGGGCCCGCAGGATGGTGGAGAGCTGTTGGGCGGTAGCGGGCGACTCGGAATCCAGGGTGACAGCGACCAGGCGCGGCACCGGCAGGTCGTCGAGGTCGGTGACGTCGCCCAGCCAGGGGCGGACGAGCTCGTAGGCCTTCTCGCGCTCCAGGGCGCGGGCTTCGGCCACGCCGCGCACGCCGGCCAGGGCCTCGGCCGCGCGGGCGGCGGCGGCGTCAGGCGTCTCGCCCCCGCGGGCGCGGACAATGACGGTGGCCTCGCCGGTGAGCTGGTTGGCCCAGCCGCCGGCGGCGCGGTCGGCGGCGATGACGCCCATGGCTGTCAGACAGGCCAGGAAACACAGCACGGCGACAACGAAGATCAGCGCCGGGTCGCGGGCGTCCTTTTCGGGCAGGAAAGGCGCTGGCCGCCAGCGCGTGACGTCCATCGGCTCGCTCATCCGTCAGCCCCCGTTTTGGGGCCGAGCGGCGGCAGCGCGGCGATGCGGCCGCCTTCGAGGTTCAGGACCGGCTTGTTCGAGCGAGCGACGAGATCCTGGTCGTGGGTCGCGATGACGACGGTGGTTCCGAGGCGGTTCAGCTCGACGAACAGGCGGAAGATGCGCAGCGCCATCTCGTGATCGACGTTGCCGGTGGGCTCGTCGGCCAGCAAAATCTCGGGCCGGTTTACCACCGCACGGGCGATGGCGAGCCGCTGCTTCTCGCCGCCGGCCAGCGTCGGGGGAAGGGCGTTCATCCGCTTGCCCAGACCCACCCACGCCAGAAGTTCGGCGACGTCGTTGCGGTACTCCGCGGCCTTGTGCCCGGCGATGCGCAGGGGCAGGGCGGCGTTCTCGAACGCCGACAGGTGGTCGAGCAGCAGGAGGTCCTGGAAGACTACGCCGATCCGCTGGCGCAGCTTGGGCAGCTGGCTGCTTTTCAGGCTGCGCGTGTCCTCGCCGAACAGGTGGACGGCGCCCGAGGACGGCCGCGCCGCAAGGTAGACCAGCTTGAGCAGCGAGCTCTTGCCCGCGCCAGAGGGGCCGGTGACGAAATGGAACGAGCCGCGCGGCAGCGAAAAGTTGAGATCAGACAGCACTTCGGGCCCGCGTCCATAGCGCATGGACACGCCGTCAAAGCGGACGATTTCGTCGGCGGCGTCGGACGCCGCTGCGGCGCTGGGCTTTCTGGACATGGAGGCCGAAATCGGCGACCTCGGGTGTGAGGGTGCTGGAGCGTCCGATTCGGCGTCATGATACTGACCTGTCCAGACTGCGCCACCAGCTATTTCGTGGACGATGCGCGCGTTCCGCCGGAAGGCCGGTCGGTGAAATGCTCCGCGTGCGGAACGCGCTGGCGCGCCATGCCTGAGGCTGCGGCGGCCGCCGCGCCTGAAAAATCCGCCGTGCCGCCTCCATCCGAACCCGAACCCGAGCCCGCGCCGGCCACCGCCGAGGTCCCGGCTGAGTCCGAGCCTGCGCCGCCGCCGAGGCTTGCGCCCGAGGACGTAGAGATCGTCGCCGAGCCGGCGCCGACGCGGCGCGTGGCGCCCGTAAAGCCGGCCTCCAAGCCGAAGCGCCCGGGCGCGGTCGGCGTCGGCGTCGGGATCGCGGCGGCCGTCGCAGCCGTCGCTGGAGTCGTGGTGTTCCGCGAGCAGGTGGTGGGTCTTTGGCCGGGCAGCGCCGCGGCCTTCGCCGCGGTCGGGTTGCCAACCGACCGGCTGGGCCTCGTGATCGACGACGTGAAATCCCAGGCCGTGCTGCAGGGCGGCCGGCCCGTGCTGTCGGTGACCGGCGCGATTCGCAACGCCCGCGGTGAGACGGTGACTGCGCCCTCGTTACGCGTCAGCCTGCTGGACCGCGACGGCAAGCCGGTGGCCGCGAAGATCGCCCGGCCGCTGAACGCCCAGATCCCGCCGGGGGCGAAGCGTTATTTCGCCATCTCCATCCCGGATCCGCCCTCCGCCTCGGCCTCGCTGGACATCGTCTTCGAGGCGCCGGCGACGAACACCGCAAAGGCCCCGGTGGACGCGCCGGTCGAGGCCGTGCTCGGTCCCGAGCCGATGGAAGCCCAGCCCCTTCCCGAAACCCATGAGCCGCCCGCCGACCATGGCTGACGCCCAACCTGCCGTCCTCCTCTCGGAAGCCGAGATCGCCGAGCGGGTGGAGGCGCTCGCCCGAAAGATCGCGCCCAGGATCGACGACGAGACCGTCGCGGTCTGCCTGCTGACAGGCGGCCTATGGTTCTGCTCGGACCTGATGCGGGCGCTCGCCCGGCAGGGGCGGTTCGTCCGCTTCGACGCGCTGTGGCTGGCCTCCTACAAGGATGAGCGCCAGTCCAGCGGCCGCTGCGAGGTCCGCGCGGACCTGCAGCGCCCGATCGCGGGCCGCAAGGCGCTGGTCGTGGACGACGTGTTCGACACCGGTCTGTCGCTGTCGGAGGCCGCGCGGCTGGTGCGGGACTCAGGGGCGAGCGAGGTGCTGACCGCCGTCTTCGCCCGCAAGCCCTGGCCGACGGAACGCGCGATCCAGCCCGACTTCGTAGGCTGGGAGGCGCCCGCACGGTTCCTTGTGGGGTACGGCATGGACGCCGCCGGCCAGCTGCGCGGCCTGCCGTTCGTCGGCGCGCTGGATTAGGTCAGAGCCACGGCGCGGGGGTCTCCCGCGCCAGCATGTCGTCGTAGCTGGGCCGTGGGCGCACGACGGCGAACTCGCCGCCTTTCACAAGCACCTCGGGGACCAGCGGGCGGGAGTTGTACTCGCTGGACATGGCCGCCCCGTAGGCGCCCGCTGTCATGAAAGCGACGAGGTCCCCGCGTGCGAGCGGCGGCAGCTTGCGGTCGCGGGTGAAGGTGTCGCCGGTCTCGCAGACAGGCCCCACGACGTCGTAAGCCTGCGCCTCGCCGCCGCGCGGATTCACCGGGCGGATGTCGTGGTAGGCGTCGTACATGGCCGGCCGCAGGAGGTCGTTCATCGCCGCGTCCAGCACGAGGAACCGGCGGTCGGGCCGCTGGTGCACGTGGACGACCCGCGAGAGCAGGACGCCGGCGTTGGCGGCGATCATCCGACCGGGTTCAAAGGCCAGGCCCACGTCCAGCCCGCTGGTGGCCCGGGCGATCATCGCCGCGTAGTCGCCCGGCGAGGGCGGCTCGGGCTGGTTGAAGTAGGGCACGCCCAGGCCGCCGCCGAGGTCCAGGCGCTCGACCCGCAGGCCTTCGGACTGCAGGCGCTGGACCAGCCCGCGCATCTTGACGAAGGCTTCCTCCATAGGAGCCAGGTCCGTGATCTGGCTTCCGATGTGGCAGGCGACGCCGACGGGCCGCACGCCCGCCAGGTTCGAGGCCTTGGCGTAGAGCCGCTCGGCCTCGGAGAAGCTGACGCCGAACTTGCTGTCCGCCTTGCCGGTGGAGATCTTGTCGTGGCCGCCGGCGCCCACATCGGGGTTCACGCGGATGGCGATCTCGGCGCGGACGCCAAGGTCCTGCGCCACGCGGTTGACGAGGTCGAGCTCCGGCTCGGACTCCACGTTGATCTCGGCCACGCCGGCCTTGAGCGCAAACGCGATCTCGCCCTCGGTCTTGCCGACGCCGGAGAAGACGATCCGCTCGGGCGGCACGCCGGCGGCCAGGGCGCGGCGGACCTCGCCCTCTGACACCACGTCGGCGCCGGCGCCCAGCCGGGCCAGGGTGCGGATCACCGCGATGTTAGGGTTGGCCTTCACGGCATAGGCGATCAGCGGGTCGCGGACTCCCGCGCCGGTCAGCGCGTCACGCAGCACCGTGAAGTGCCGCTCCAGCGTGGCCGAGGAATAGACGTAGACGGGCGTGCCGACAGCCTCGGCGATGCGGGCCAGCGGCACGTCCTCGCAGTGGAGCTCGCCGTCGCGAAGCTCGAAATGGTTCATCGGCGCGGGAGCGCGTAGGGGTCGGGCAGGGCGCCCTGCGGGGCGGTGCGGCCGGGGTCGGGCGAGGTGCCCTCGATCGGCAGGGTGCGCGGCGGGGCCGGATCGGTGCTGCGGTCGCGCGGATCGACGGTGTCGACCGGACGGGCCGGGTCGCGCTCGCGCTGGGCGTCGTCCGCGTCCTTGGTCGTGTTGCGCTCGGCGCCGAACAGCGGGCCGGGGCGCTCGAGCTGGCCCACCTTGCCGCAGGCGGAGAGCCCGGCAGCGGCGGCCATGAGGACCGCGAGCGCGGCGGTGGTGCTCTTGAGGCTCATGCCAGGATCTCCTTCCAACGCTTGATCTGAGCCCGGACCTGGTCCGGGGACGTTCCGCCGTAGCTGCGGCGGCTGGCGACGGAGGCTTCCGGCGTCAGCACCTCATAGACGCTCGCCGTGATCCGCTCGTCCAGCTTCTGCAGCTCGGGCAAGACAAGATCGGACAGGCTGCAGCCGAGTTCCTCGGCCCGCTTCACCGCGGCGCCGGTGACATGGTGGGCGTCGCGGAACGGCAGGTTCAGCTCGCGCACCAGCCAGTCGGCCAGATCCGTTGCCGTCGAGAAGCCCGAGCCGGCGGCCTGCGTCATGTTCTCGATGTTGGGTTGCAGATCCGCGACCATGCCGGCCATGGCGAGGAGGGACAGCTCGAGCGCGTCGAAGGCCTCGAACGTCGGGACCTTGTCCTCCTGCATGTCCTTCGAATAGGTCAGCGGCAGCCCCTTCATGACGACCGCCAGCTGCTGGAAGCTGGCCAGCAGGCGGCCGGCCTTGGCGCGGACGAGCTCGGCCGCGTCGGGGTTCTTCTTCTGCGGCATGATCGACGAGCCGGTCGTGAATGCGTCGGAGAGCTTCACGAAGCCGAACTGCGGCGTCATCCAGATCACGATCTCCTCGGCCAACCGCGAGAGATGGATCGCGCAGATGCCGCCGGCCGCCAGCGCCTCCAGGGCGAAGTCGCGGTCGGCGACGCTGTCGAGCGAATTGGCGGTCGGGCGGTCGAAGCCCAGCGCCTGGGCGGTCATCTCGCGGTCGATCGGGAATGGGGAGCCGGCCAGGGCGGCCGCGCCCAGCGGACACTCATTCATGCGGGTCCGGGCATCTGCGAACCGCGCGGCGTCGCGACCGAACATCTCCACATAGGCCATCAGGTGATGGCCGAAGGTAACGGGCTGGGCCGGCTGCAGGTGGGTGAAGCCCGGCATCACGGCGTCGGCATGGGCCTCGGCCTTGGCCACCAGCGCCTTCTGGAGCGCGCGGAGCTGGGCCACGGTGCGGTCGCAAGCGTCCCGGACCCACATCCGGAAGTCGAGGGCCACCTGGTCGTTGCGCGAACGGGCCGTGTGCAGCCGGCCGGCGGCGGGGCCGATCAGTTCGCGCAGCCGCGCCTCCACGTTCATGTGGATGTCTTCGTACTCCTCGCGGAACGGGAAGGTCCCGGCGGCGATCTCGCCCTCGATCGTCGCCAGGCCCTGTTGGATCGCCGTCTCGTCCTCGGCGGACAGGACGCCTGCGGTCCGCAGCATGGCGGCATGGGCGCGGGAGCCCGCCAGGTCCTGGGCGGCGAGCCGCTTGTCGAAGCCGATGGAGACGTTGATCGCCTGCATCAGTTCGGCCGGCTTGCCTGAAAACCGTCCACCCCACATAGCTTGGCCCGCCGGAGCGGTCCGGCCAGACGCGTCAGAGGAGTCGTCGGTCATATGAGCGAAGGTCCAGCGGCCACCACGAAGCCCAAGGGCGTGTTGAAATGGGCCCTCTGGGGCGCAGCCCTCCTGGGCGTCGCCGCGGTTCTCTACATCATCGGTCAGGCTTCCACCAAGCCGCAGGTCCACACCGAAGCGACGGCGCCCGCCGCGCCCGCGGCCAAGACCCTGATGAGCAAGTGGAGCACCGAAGCGGCCGGCGCGCCGCCGCCGGACTACGCCTTCTATGATGAGGCCGGAAAGCCGGTGAAGGTGGCCGACCTGAAGGGCAAGGTGGTGGTGATGAACGTCTGGGCGACGTGGTGCGCGCCCTGCAAGGTGGAGATGCCGACGCTCGCCAAGCTGCAGGCGGCCTATGCGGGCCAGCCGGTCGAGGTGGTGGCCGTCAGCATCGATTCCGAAAGCTCGGCCGCCGAGGCCCGGCTGTTCATCGCCAGCCACGACCCGCTGAAGTTCTACCACGACCGCGAGATGAAGCTGCCGTTCCGCATGGACCCGCCGGCGGCCGGCGCGCCGACCACGGTGGTCTACGGCAAGGACGGCCGGGAGATCGGCCGCGTGGCGGGCGAGGCCGACTGGTCGGGCGCGGAGGCCAAGGCCCTGGTCGACAAGGCCCTGGCCGCGGACTGAGGTCTAGGCGGCCTCGACTTCCTTCACCGCCGCCTCCGGGGTCAGCGCGCGGAGCAGGCCGACCAGCGAGCTGCGGGCCTCGGGCGCCAGGCGCTCGTAGGCGGCGAGCAGCTCGAGGGCTCCCGGCGTGCGCAGGCGGGTGAGCAGGTCCAGATCACGGGCGGTTTCCTTGTCGGGCCCATCGAACACGTCCATCAGGTCGGTCACGCGGCAGCGCAGCGCACGCGCGATCAGCACCAGCCGAGAGAAGGAGATGCGGTTCGCGCCGTTCTCGTACTTCTGGATCTGCTGAAAGCTGACGCCGCACTGCTCGGCCAGCGCCTCCTGCGACATGCCGATCGTCCGTCTGCGGATCCGGACAGCAGCGCCGAGCGCGATGTCCATCGGATCCGGCGCCTTGGTCGACGTCTCGGCCATGTGGATTCTCCTTACCCCGAAGCGCGATTCTACGAACCGCGTTATCTCAAGCCATGCAGTAAAGGCCCTTGTTGCAGGTCTGAAAAGCGTTTTCGAGCCTTGTAGAAATACGGTGCAACCTGAGCCTTGGTTGCGTGTTCGTGGAGTCATGCCACGGGCTGCGGACGTTTGGTGGGACGATCTGAGGCAGGAGGCTGAGCTTCCGCCTCCGCCGCCCCGTCTGCGCTCGAAGGCGCCGATGATCGCGGGCGTGGTCCTGGCGGCCGCGGTTGCGGGCGGTGTGGGCTGGTGGCTCAGCTCGCCCAGCAAGACCTATTTCGACAATCCAGAGGTCCGGTCCGCGACCGCCGAGGTTGTGCGCGCCGCGTCCCCGGCCGCCGATCCGGAACAGGTGCGTCGCGCCTACGAGGAGTTCGGCCTCGTCTATGCGAACAGCGGCGTGGACGGCCTGGCGCGGTTCACGGAGAGCTGCGCCCAGTCACTGCAGGCCGACGGGCGCATCCTCGATTTCTGCCTGGCTTTCGATATGTTCGCCGGGACGGTCGCGCAGGCCGCCGAGCCGCCCGGCAAGGCCGAGGCGCGCCGTATCGCCCTCGTCCAGGCCGCGCTCCCGGGCGCCGATCCGGACGCCAGGATCGCGGAGGTGCAGCGCCTGATGCGCCAGGCGAGCGGTATGCAGACGGCGTCGGTCCCCGAGACGCCAGCGCCGGCCGTGGCCGCGCCGAGTACCGCCCCCGCGCCCGCGAAGGCCGCGCCGATCCGGCTCGCCAAGGCCGCTGCGCCGCCGCCGAAAGCCCGCAGCGCGGGCGGCGCCTGCCGGCTGCAGCCGACGCCGGCCGACCGGCTGCTCTGCGCCAACCCGACCCTGAAGATCCAGGAGCGGCGGATGAAGGACGCCTACGAACGCGCCCTCGCCGCCGGGGCCGACCCGCTGGTCATCGATCGCGGCCAGGCCGAATGGCGCGCGATGCGCAACGCCGCCGACACGCGGGCCGAACTCGCCGACCTTTACGCCCGGCGCACCCGGGAACTCAGCGAGGCCGCCGAAACCGCCGCGCGGACGCCGCCCAGTTAAGGTCTTGGTGACCGAAGCACCGCCGACTCGCGCAGGTCGGGGCATCAGTTTTGGAACCCATGCGAGTCATCCGTTCACACCCCCCTTTCGACCACGGCGCCGCGCTCAGGGTGCCCCCGCCGCACGACCAGAAGAGCTGGGCCGTGCTGTGGAGCTGGCTGGGCGACGAGGCTCAATCGGTGGCCGAGGCGGCGGCGGTGCAGGTGCGCACGCCCGAGGGTCCGGTCGTGGCCCATTGCGGCGACTGGATCGTGCTGTCGCACTCCGGCCGCTTCCACGTCGCCCACGCGGTCCGCGCCTGCGACGCGTGAGGCGCTGACCTCACCAGCTGGTGTTCAGGACCTGGACGATGGCCGGCCCGATCAGCACCACGAACAGCGGCGGCAGGATGAAGGCGATCATCGGGACCGTGAGCGTCGCGGGCAGCCGCGCCGCCTTCTCCTCGGCCTTCATCATCCGCGTGTCGCGGAACTCCGAGGCCAGGACGCGCAGGGCCTGAGCCAGCGGCGTGCCGTACTTTTCCGTCTGGACCAGCGTGTTGACCAGGCCGCGGACCTGAGGCGTGGCCACCCGGCGGGCCAGGCCCATCAGCGCCTCGCGGCGGTCCGGCAGAAAGCCCAACTCGACGGCGGTCAGGCCCAGCTCGTCGGCAAGCTCGGGCGCGCTGGCGCCGATCTCGCGGGCGACGCGGGTGAGCGAGGCGTCTAGGCTCAGGCCCGCCTCGGCGCAGATCACGAAGAGGTCCAGCGCGTCGGGCAGACCTTTCTGGATCTTCTGATGCCGTTTGGTGATGGCGTTCCTCAGCAGCAGGCGCGGCAGGTAGAGGCCCGCGCAGGCGCCGCCAACGCCGACCATCAACCGACGCATCATGTCGGTGTCGTGCAGCAGCGACGGCGCGAAGAGCCAGGCCGCGACACCGAGCGCGACCGGGGCGATGACGCGGACGGCCAGGAACACCGAGGTGGCGTCGCTCGAGCGCCAGCCCGCCTGGACAAGCAGGCTCGCCGCCTTCTTGGCCTCGTCTCCGCGGTTCAGCTTCAGGGCCTCCACCAGCCGGCGGGCCAGGCCCACGGAGCGGGCGCGCTCGGTCCGGCGCGGCCGCAGCAGCTCGGCGCGCAGTTCGCGGCGGCGCTTGGCGTGCGCCCGGGCGCGGACCGCGACGGGGTCGCCGGGCGAGAGCGCGCGCAGTACGGCAAGGATCGCGAGGAAGTTGGCGACGCCGACCGCCAGCGCGATGGCTGGAGCCCCGGGGGCGGTGGCGAGGATATCCAGGCTCATATCTCGAACCTCACCATCTTTCGCATGATCAGGCCGCCGACGGTCAGGCTGGCGAAGCCCGCCGCCATCATCAGCCGCCCCATAGGGTCGGTCAGCAGCACGCGCATGTAGTCGGGGCTGGTGAACGTCATCAGTCCGGCCATGACGAACGGCAGGCAGCCGATGATCAGGGCGCTGGCCGTCGCCTCGGACGACATGGCCTTGATCTTCAGGCGCATCTGCTGCCGGCGGCGCAGGATCTGCTCGAGGTTCTCCAGCGTCTCGGCGAGGTTGCCGCCGGTCTCGCGCTGGACGGACAGGCTGATGACCAGGAAGTTAAACTCAGGCAGGCCGATGCGCTTGGCCGACTGCCACATGGCGTCCTCGATGGGCATGCCCAGGCGGATCTGGTCGGCGATGCCGCGGAACTCCTCGCCCACAGGATCGGCGATCTCGCGACCGACGACGCCGATGGTCTCGGTGACTGGCAGGCCCGCGCGCAGGCCCCGCACGATCAGCGCGATCCCCTCGGCGAAAACTCTGAGGAAGCGGTTGCGGCGGCGCGCCATCAGGAAGTTGACCGCCAGGTGCGGCATGACCACGGCTTCGGCGACAGCGCTCAGCAGGACCATGGCCGGGGGCGCACCCAGCGCAAGGCCCAGGATCAGCGCCACGAGTCCGATCATCGCCGTCGCCGCGCCGTAGTGGCCGATGGTGATCGGCAGGCCCGTAGCTTCGAGGCGCGAGCGCAGGACCGCCGGCTTGGGCAGCAGGCGCTGGGCCAGAGTATCCAGGCGCGAGGCCCCGGGCTTGGCCAACTGGAGGGCGTCGGCCTTCGAAGCCGCGGCGCGGGGCTGGCCTAGCGCCCGGGCGCGCTTGGCGAGCTTGCGCTTGCCCGAGCCGCCAGGAGCCGCCGCCGCCAGCAGCAGCAGGGCCGCGCCGGCCGTCGCAATCAGGACGAGCAGGCTCATCCGATGGCGTCCAGCAGCATTCGGTCGAGGCCGAAGTACTCGGCGCGCGAGGTGAAGTTCGGACGCAGGCCGGAGGACTCGAAGCGGCCCTTCAGCTTGCCGTCGGCGGCTTCGCCTTCGAACTTGTAGGAGAACAGCTCCTGCGTGGTGATGACGTCGCCTTCCATGCCCACCACCTCGGTGACGCTGGTGACGCGGCGCATGCCGTCACGCATCCGGCTGATCTGCACGATCATCTGCACGGCGGCCGCGATCTGGGTGCGCACAGCCTGGGCGGGCAGGTTGACGCCCGACATGCCCACCATGTTCTCGAGACGCGTCAGGGCTTCGCGCGGACGGTTGGCGTGGATCGTGCCGAGCGATCCGTCGTGGCCGGTATTCATGGCCTGCAGCATGTCCAAGGCTTCGCCGCCCCGGATTTCACCCAGGATGATGCGGTCGGGCCGCATCCGCAGGGCGTTCTTCACCAGGTCGCGCATGTGAATCTCGCCCTTGCCTTCCAGGTTGGCCGGGCGGGTCTCCAGGCGCACGACGTGCGGCTGCTGCAGCTGCAGTTCGGCGGCGTCCTCGATGGTGACCACCCGCTCGTCGGCGGCGATCATCTGCGAGAGCGCGTTCAGCAGGGTGGTCTTGCCCGAGCCGGTGCCGCCCGAGATCAGGATGTTGAGCCGCGAGCGCGAGGCGATCTTCAGCACCGTCGCCATCTCAGGGGAGATGTTCCCCTGCCGAGCCATGACGTCGAGGTCGATGCGGCGCTTCGAGAACTTCCGGATGGAGATCGACGGCCCGTCGATGGCCAGCGGCGGGATGATGATGTTCACCCGGCTGCCGTCCTGCAGGCGGGCGTCCACCAGAGGCGAGGACTCGTCCACGCGGCGGCCGATCTGGCTGACGATCCGGCCGGCGACGGCCATGACGTGAGAGTTGTCGCGGAAGCGGGCGTCGGCCAGCTGAAGCTTGCCGCCCTTTTCCACGTATATCTGCTTGGCGCCGTTCACCATGATGTCGGTGATCGTCTCATCCGCCAGCAGCGGCTCGAGCGGCCCCAGGCCCAGCATGTCGTTGAGCAGCAGGGTGACGAGTTCGCCCTGTTCGCGCTGGTTGAGCTGCAGCTTCAGCTCGGCGACGAGTTCGGCGACGACGCCGGCCAGCTGGCGGCCCAGCTCGTCACGATCCAGGCGGCTGGCGGCCTCGCTGTCGATCCGCTGCAGCAGCAGCGGCTGGACCACGCGCGCGGCGTCCTGAATCTTCTCGTCGGCCGGCGCCTGCGGCGCAGGCTGGGGATCGGGCTTCAGGACCGCCTCGGCGGCGCTCGCCAGATTGTCGTTGGTCAGCACCGTCAGGCGCGGGCGCGCCGGGGGCGGACTCTGAGGATCGGGCGAGAGGCCCCTGCGACCGAACATGCCTATTTCCCCAGTATCTTCTTGAGCCACGACTCGCGGCCGGCCGGCTCAACCGTCGTTTCGCCACCGAGGATGCGGGCCGAAAGGCGGCGCAGCTCGGCGGCCAGCGGCCCCTGACCGGCGGTCGCCAGCAGGGGCTTGCCCTGCTCCGCCGCCGATGTGGCGGCCTTCGCGTCGTGCGGCAGGATCGCATCCAGCTTGCGGCCGAGGCCGCGCTCGAACTCCGCCTGCGGGACCTCGCCCGCCACCCCGCCCGAGCGATTGGCGACAACGAGCGTCTCGCCACTGCGCACGTGGCCCATGAGGCCCAGCAGGCGCTGGGCGTCGCGCATGCCCGGCAGGCTGAGGTCGGTGACGATGACCGCCACGTCGGCGCGGGCGAGCGCCGCCCGGCTGAGCGGGTCCAGCCTGCGCGGCGTGTCGACGACGATCGCCTCGGATCCGCCTTCCGCGAGGGCGCCGAGCAATTCCTCCAGCCCGTCGCCGCGCAGGTTCAGTTCGGTTTCCAGCGGCTCCTCGGCGGCCAGCACGCGCAGCTGCTCGCCGGCGTGCGCGACGGCCGAACCGATCAGCAAGCTGTCGATCCGCTCGGGGTTGGCCAACAACTCGCGTAGGCCGCGGCCCGGCTCCAGGTCCAGGTTGAGACAGGCGGCGCCGAACTGGAGGTCGAGGTCCAGCAGCACCGTGGGCTGTTTGCGCTCCTGGGCGGCCGCCCAGGCGATGGAGGTGGCGACGGCCGTCGCCCCCACGCCGCCGCGAGCCCCGATCAGGGCCACGGTCCGGCAGGTGGCAGGCTTCGGACCGGCGGGCCGTTCGCGCGTCTCGGCGTCGCGCAGGGCTTCGGCCAGGGCGTCGGCGCTCACCGGCTTGACCAGGTAGTCGCTCACGCCGAGCGCCATCAGGCGCCGATACAGCCCGACGTCGTTCGCAGCGCCGACGGCCACCACGCGGGTGTGCGGCTCGCACACCTCGGCCAGGGCGTCCATACCGGCCAGCACGTCGTCGCAGTCGCTGATGTCGACCAGCAGCACCGCCGGCGCCGGATGGCTCTGCAGGTGGGCGACGGCGGCGGCAAGACCGCCTTCGCGGACGCGGTTCTGCGGCCAGCCGAGCTGGAGCGCCGCTTGACGGACCACCTCGCGGGTGACCTCGTCGGCGACGACGGCCAGCATGTCGCGGGGGCGTTCGCCGCCAGGGGCGATGCGGGGCAGGGCCATGGCTATTGACCTTCGTCCGTGGTGTCGGTGTTCGGCAGCGGCTTCACCTTGCCGGCCTGGACGCGTTTGACGGCGTTGAGGGCGGCGTCCCCAGCCGGCGCGGCCGGGTTGGCGCCTTCGGTGAGGTGGGCCGGCTCGGCGACCATCGCAGCCAGGTTTCGCGCATTGGCCTGGGAGTTCAGGTCCTCGGGCGTCGCGAGCTTCTGCCTCGAGGGTTTCACCAGATAGGGCGTCACGATGATGACGAGCTCAGACTCGCTCTTCTGGAAGTCCTTCGACCGGAACAGCTGGCCCAGGACCGGGATGTCGCCTAAGCCCGGCATCTTGCGGACGACGTCGTTGGACGTGTTCTGCAGCAGGCCCGCGATCGAGAAGCTTTGGCCGCTGCCCAGTTCGACGGTCGTCTCCGCCCGCCGGGTGGTGAGCGCGGGCAGGGTGAGCTGGTTGATCGTGACGGCGCCCGCCTCGGACAGCTGGCTCACTTCCGGACGCACGTTGAGGCTGATGCGGCCGCCGTCCATTACCGTGGCGACGAACGCCAGGCTGACGCCGAACTGCTTGTATTCGACGGTGATCTTCTCGTCTTCCTGGGCGACCGGAATCGGATACTCGCCGCCGGCCAGGAAGCTGGCGGGCTCCCCCGAAACCGCCGTCAGGTTCGGCTCGGCGAGGACCTTCACCAGGCCCTTGCGGCTCAGCAGGTCGACCAGCACGTTCACGTCGACGTCGCCGTCCCGATAGCTTCCGGCGACCGCGTCGGCGCCGACGAGCCGGGTGAGCACGTCGCGGCCCGTCGCCAGACCGATGGCGCCGCTGCCGATCTGGCCGACGGCGTTCCAGTTGACGCCGATCAGCTTGCGGGCGTCGCGGGACACCTCGACGACCCGGACGCGCAGGTTGACCTGATTGGTCTGCTCGACAGCGATCCGGTTGATCAGCCGCCCGGACTTCGCCTCGCCGTCGCCCGGGAGGAACTGGCTGGCGATGCGCAGGACGTCGGCGCCTTCCGCGGCCGAGCCAGCCTTGCCGCTGAGGATCAGGGCGCCGTCCACGCTCTCGACCTCGATCTGGCTATTGGGCGCGTGGCGCTTCAGAGCCGCGCTGAGGCGGGCGGTGTCGATGGCGACGTTGACCGCCAGGTTCGCGATCATCTGTTCCTTGCCGTCCAGCGCGAAGAGGCTGGTGGCGCCGGGCGCCTTGCCCAGGACGTAAACCAGCGTCGGAGACTTCACCTGCACGTCGGCGATCTTCGGATCGGCGATGAAGACCGTGGCGGCCGGGCGGTCCAGGCGGATCAGCCGGCCCTTGCCGGCCTCGACCTTCAGCTCGGTGGGCACGTCACCCATTACGGCGGCGTCGGCGTGAGCCGCCTGCGGCGCAGCAGCGCCGAAGGTGAGGGACACGGCGGCGGCGATGGCCGTCACCGTCTTCGGGAGGGTCTTCATGGGCGCGCGGTTCACGAGGCGGCTCCGAGGTTCGAGGTGGAGCCGCGGATGACTTCGACGGCCGGTGCGGCCGCGCGGCGCGGAGCACGAGCCGGGGCAGTAGCCGCGGAGGCGGCGACCGGCGTCACCCGGGGCGCGCCGCCTTGGGTGGCCTCGCTGTCCCAGGTGCGGGTAACGGCGTGCTGCGGCAGGCCAGGTTCGCCGGGCGTGGCCAGGCTGCGGAGGCTCAGCGACAGCTTGCCGAGTTCGGTCACCAGCGTGACGATCTCAGCCTGCTTGGGCGAGACTTCCAGGGTTGCGGTCTGCGGGACCAGGACCTCGCCCTTCGGATTGGACGAGCGCTGGTCGATGCCGACCACGCGAACATCAGTCAGCACCGTTTCGCTTACGTAGCGCTTCTGCTCCGCGCCCAGCTGACGGCTGAGCACCAGGTCGACGCGGTCGCCTGGGAAGATGAAGCCGGCGACGCCGGTGCTGGCGGACACATTGATGGTCACGGCGCGATACCCGGGCTTGAGCACCGCGGCCAGGAAGCCCCGCTCGCCCGGCTGCACGACGCGCTGGGTCGTGAGGGGCTCGCCGGCCACCAGGTCGGCGCGGGCCACGGCGCCGGCCAGCTTGGCCGGGCTACTCGCAGCGCTGGTCAGGTAGCCCGCGGTCGAGGCGTCGGCCGGCCACTGCTGCCAGCGGATGTCCGCGGGCTTCAGGATCGTGCCGGCGGGCAGAGCGCGGCTGGCCACCAGGACCTGCACGGCCGCCGGGGCCGCGGCCCTGCCGGCGGCGGCGGTCTGGGCGGCCTGGTCCAGCTGAGCCTGCGCCCACTGCTGGGTCGTGTAGACGGCGCCGGCGGACAGGAGGGCCGCGGCGCCCAGGAACATCAGGCGACGTGAGGAAACCACGGGGTCTCTTCCCTAGAAGGTTGCGGTGAGGTGCTGGACCAGCACCCAGGCGCCGCCGACGGCCAGCGGCGCGCCGAACGGCATCGGTTGAGCAAGGCCCGCGTCGCTCTCCGCGGCGCCCTCGATCTTGGCAGGGCGCGGCATCAGGCGGCGCGCGGGGCTCAGCATCAGGACGGCCAGCGCGACGCCGGCCAGGGAGGTCACGAGGGCGAAGCCCGAGAGATAGGCGGGGCCGGCCCACAGCGCGATCGCGGTGGCCAGCTTGACGTCGCCGCCGCCGACCCAGCCGCGGGCGAACAGCACAAGGCCCACGCCGAGGGTGAGGACGCCGATGGCGAGACCGGCCAGCCAAGCGCCGAAGGGGAGGGCGGCGGCGGTCGGGAGGTAGCTTGCGGCGACCAGCAGGCAGACCCGGTTCGGGATCAGGTACCTGGAGACGTCGCTCGCCGCAGCCCAGACGAGGCCGGCGGCAGAGAGAACGAGGGCGAACAACATCGCCGCGTCAGAAACGTGGTGCATCGTTCGCCCTCGATTTCGGAAGTTTGGTGCGGGCCTGAACCGGCCCGCTCGTAGTCAGAACCTGAACTTACTTTTGCAGTTCGGTCTGCACGGCCGTGAACTTGGTGCTCAGGGCGGTCTTGATGCCCGGCAGAGCGGCGGTCATCGCGAGCGCGATGAAGGCGGCGATCAGGCCGTATTCGATGGCGGTGGCGCCCTTGCGGTCACCGGCGAGCTTCTTGAGCAGGTTGGTCATTGCGGAGTTCCTCGATTTGACTTCCCCGGCCAGAGCTCCCTCGTGGTGTCCCCGCCGGATGGAAGCCAATTTAATCCAGCATTAACTATCCGCAATGGTTGCAATCTGCGACATAACGTACACCAAATGCGTGCATTAAAAGTCAATCGTCGCGATAAGGTGACGCTTATTCTGGTCTCGAAGTGGGATTGGACGCAAATTGACCCAAATTGGGCCTTGGCCATGAGGTGTATTGGCCTCTTCTACTCTACGAGAGCAGTGCGGCGGCCCCCCGCCATGCGAACGCCCTTGGACGTGCAGTCGAGCTCAAGGCGAGCGTTGCCGGAGAATTCGACTTCGCTCGCAAGGATCTGCGTGCAACCCCCAGTGGTTTCCGAACCGCCGGTGAAGACGAGCTTCCGACTGGGGGCGTAGATCGTACCCTCGAGCGACTGGGTCGAGCCGCCGTTGAGCTTGCTCTCGCCGTGAGGCGCATTCCGATCCTGGAAAAAGACAAGCCCCGATAGGTCGCCGCTCGTTGGGGCGGTCAGCTTCACCTCTGCGCCGCCACGGATGTCGATCGACCCGTGGTCGAGCCCCGTTCGGCTCGTCAGGATGATTGTCACGGGCCCGTTGCTGGTCAGCGTGGCCCCGCCGTTTACCAGTAGGTCGCCGCCGTCGATCACATATGTGCCTGGCCGCAGTGTGACGGTGTCGCGGCTGTTGATCTGCATGCCGCCGCAGAACACGAAGGGTTGGCCGTCGCTGCGGCCGTACAATCCCGTCGGGACCTGCTTGCTCGAAAAGTCACACGGGCGGTTCTTGTATTCGGGGATTTCGACGTCCTTGTATGGATCCTCGATCGGCGCCTGTCCGGTGTGAATGCCTTGCTGGGTGGAGATGTTGGAGTTGCTGCTCTGGGCGTAGCCGCCGACCACCCCTACGCTCTTGGCGGTGAGACGTGAGTTGCCGTTCAACTCCAAGGCCGAGCTGCTCGAGGAGTTCGCAAACAGCGAACAACCGTTGAGCACGATGTCCGTCGCGCCCGCAAACGATGCGGTGGCTCGCGCCGAGCCATTCAACGCCACGACGCAGGCGTCTCCGGGCTGGCCAATGCGGCCCACGGCGCGCGCCCGGATCTTCGGGGCGGCCACGTCGAGCAGGGCCGAGAAGAACCGGTGGCCCGCACGTTCGATCAGGACCTCAACGTGACCGGCCCTGCTAGCGTTGGGCCCAGTCAGTGGCGGCAGGTTGACGGCGACGTTGGCAGGATCGAAGCCGTACTGGACGGCCACGGCGCGGGCCTCCGCGGCGGGATCGCCCACCCCGCGGTCCAAGGCGACCGCGCCGGAGAATGCGGCTGAGTCTGCGGCATGCTGAGCCGTACGCCGCTGGACGTAGTTGTGCCCGATGTCGACGCCCATGCCGACGAAGCCCAAGACGACCACCATGCCCAATGCCGCCATGGGGGCGGCCGCCCCGTGGCGGTCGTTCGCAAGTCGGGTGAGGAACGGAAGGGAGCCGGCCACAGCGGTCATCATCTCGTCAGGCCCGGCAGACTTCTGCGGCCACGGTGGGGGCGCTCCCGAACGCCTTGGCCACCATCGGCACGGTCAGGAACTGATAGGCGTAGGACGCCCGCACGCGGACGCCGCAGGGCTGCCCCGGCGTGACCGTGAAGGCCGCGGCCGGCACGTCGAGGGCCGCCAGGCGGTTGGCGGCGTACTGGCGCGTGGCCTCCGGCGTGCCGCAGAGGTCGGTGCGGACGGCGGCGCAGCGGGCGGCCTCCTGCACCGTGAAGTCGAGCGAGGCGCGCGCCCAGGCGAGGCGGCCGACCTCCACCACGCCCAGCAGCAGCAGAAGCAGAAGCGGCAGCACGAACGCGGCCTCCACCGCCGCATTGCCGCGCCGGTCGCGCAGGAGGCGTGTGAGTGGGTTCATCGCACGCGCACCATGGCCGACGCCGCCAACGTCTCCGGCAGGACGATGCCGGGCCACGGCAGGATCCCCTGAAAAGGCGCCTGGGCCGCGACCTTGACGAACTCGCCGGAGGGCACGCCGGCCGCGCACTCGCCCGCCGTGGTCTCGACCAGCTTGCCGCCCGAGACGCAGGCGCGCACCTGAGTTGGCGCGGGCGTGGCGGAGACCGAACTCAAGGCGGTGGCGCTCGCAACCGCCGACTGCACGCCGGCGGCGTTCCAGCCGTGGCGCTGGGCCCAATCGGCGCCGGCCTGGGCCGCCGCGCGGACCTGCATGGTCTGGGAGATCAGGCGCGAGACGTCGATCAGTCCCGCCAGCAGCAGGAGCAGCATCGGCGCCAGCAGCGCGAACTCCACCGCGGTGGAGCCGTCGCGGCTCTCGATTAGGCGGCGTGGCGTCGAGTTCATTCGTCCTTGTCCGTCGAACGTCATTCGTCCGGAACCAGCCGATATGGCGCTCGGAGGTTGTAGCGCTACCCGCATAAGATGTAGTGCGCGCGTAGGTCGCAGCGCGGCCTTGGAGCTACGCCGGGATCAAGGTGGCGGCTGGCCCGCCCCCTCCGCCATGGCCTTGTCGATCATGAGCCGGACGCGCGCGGCGCTGCGATAGACCTGCTGCGTCAGGGGCTGGAGCGCGGCCTTGGCTTGTTCGGTCGCCAGCAGCCGGTCGTCGCGCGCCGCGACATAGCCGCGGTCCATTAGCTTGCGAACCTTGCGGCGCACCGTCTCGCGGGGGAGCTCGCACGAGTCCGCCAGCGACCTGACGTTGGTGCCAGCGCCGGGCGGCGGCGGCCGCGAGGGCGCGTCCACGTCCCTGGCGAGCACGCTCGACTTCGAGACCACCGCGAGGAAGATCGTCCACTCCTCGAGGTCCGCAAAATGCTCCCGCGCCGTCATCAGCACGGCGAGCAGCTCATTGACGATGGCGGGACCGACCTCCTCCTGCCGCGCCGAGATCGCATCCACGATGGCCTGCACGCGCATGACACCGCCCATCAGACTGAGTGAGCAGCATAACACGGTTATCTGGATTCTCGATCCGTGTGCTCCTGCCCCGCCTGCGCTTCGGCGATGCGGCGGCGGAACGGCTTCCGCTCCAGGGCGCCGATGGCGCGGGCGAGCATCTCTTCCAGCTGCACCCCCACCTCGTGGCTCAGGCTGGCCGCAGCCTGGTTGGTGGCGGCCCACTGGGTCTCGAGCTGCGGCGTCATCCGCCGCAGGGCGTCGGTCGGCTCGATGAGCCGCTCGCGGCCGTCGGCGCCGGGTCGGCTGACGACGAGGCCGTCGCGCACCATCACCGCGACCGTCTGGCTCACCGCGGAATGGGTGAGGCCGCTCGCCGTCGCCAGCGCGCGGATGGAGGCGGGGCCCGTGCGCGCCAGCGCCCGCACGATCGGGGTGTAGCGCGCCCGGTAGTTGAGGCCGAGCGCGCGGTAAGAGGCCTCCACGTCCCCGTCCAGGAGTTCGATCAGGTGCCGCAGCAGGGTGCCGAGGGTGGCGGTGTAGGGCGCGTCCTGCCGGTTCGGGTCACCCAAAGGATCGCCTTTCATGGACATGGGAGGGCCTTCAGCGGGGCGCCCGCGCGAAGCGGCGGACGGTCCCATCACTGTAGCTGAGTTCGATGGCGGAAGGGCGGGGGCCATCCACGAGGCGCAGGCGGGTCTCGGTGGAGCCGAGCTGGAACAGGCCGCGGGCCAGGGGGCGCAGGCGGACGTCGGTGCGGTCCGGCCGCCGGTAGATCAGGCTGCCGTCGGCATAAGCGAGCTGGCGATCCTCATAGGATCCGGCCGCCGCCTGCAGCTCCGCCGTTGTGGGCTGGTAGGGCTTCAGCGCGGCCCTGGCGCCTTCCAGCGCCCATTCAATGCCGGTGCGGTCCGAACCTTGCGCGGCGTCACGCAAGCTCTCGAGGGCGAGCACGTGCGCCACGGCTTCCTCCTGTCCTGGGGCGGCGGGGACATCCGCCGGGACGCCGGTTCCCTCCCAGTTGCCGCCGCTGACGGGGTGGGTGGGGCTGGCCACCGAGAGGCTGAGGACGAAACCCGGGGCGATGGCATAGAGCGCATTGTGGTTGGCCGCCCCGTCGGTGGTGGAGCCCACCAGCCGGCCTAGTCGGAACTGCGCCACATGGTAGGCGAACTCCTCGCCCGCCGAGCCGACCACGCCGTCGACGAGCACGAACAAGGGGCGGCCGCCCAGGCTGCGTCCTGGCGGAACCGCGAGGCTCCGGCGTTGCTCTGTCTTGCCGCTCGGCGCCCGCGCGGTCATCAGCAGGGTATCGGCGGGCATGAAGTGGCTGATCAGGAACTGCACCGCTTCCGGGCTGCCGCCGCCGTTGCCGCGAAGGTCGATGATCAGGGCGTCTGCGTCCTGCAGGAACGCCACGGCGCGCTCCAGCGCCTCGCGGCTGCCGGCCTCCCACCAGAAGTCGGTGATCCTCACGATCCGTACGTTGCCGGCGAGGAGGCGCTGGTCACTGATCCCGTGGTGCGAGCGGCGGGCCTCGACCGCCCAGCGCCCGGCTTCTGCGGACGTCGGTCCGCTCGAGGGGCGCTGCTCGGCCGCCAGGCGCCGATACTCGTCGGGACTCCAACTCATGCGAAGGTGCTTGTCGGGACTGACGGCCCGCATGCGCAGCGTGAGGCTCTCGGCGAATTCCCGGGCGTCGACGCTCTCGCCGGTCACCGGCGCGGTCTTGAGCGCGTGCACGAGCGGCGCGCGCCGGGCTTCGTAGACGTAATCCCGCGCGACCAGGCGAGCGACCTCAGCCGCCGCCGCCTTCGCCTCGGACCTGGACGCCTTCTGCGCGGCGGCAGGGGCGTGGACGCCTGTCGCGAGCAGGAACGCGAGTGTGAGAGCCTTGAGCGACCGCATCTGTCCTCCAACAATATAACAGCACTGTTATAACGACCTCAGCGGCGAGGGAAGAGGCTTGTTGTCGATGGGAGGAGGGCGGCGCTGGAACAACGGATGCGCCTGGAAAGTTTGACGGCTCCATCCCGTGGGTGCTCCGAGCCGCGGAATGGGTGGAAGACTAGTCCGCCGGGCCGTCCGACCAGCCGGCCCGGCGGCGTTCGCGCGCGCACCTCCAGTTGAACCTCCAGCTGAGCTGTGCGCTCTTCAGACATGAAGAAGGCTTCCGAGTACCGCCTGCACGCCAAGGAATGCCGCGACCTCGCCGCGCAGATGGAGTCCGCCGAGCAGCGCGCGATGATGCTGCAGATGGCCGACCACTGGGAGAAGCTTGCGGAAGATCGGATCGCGCTGATCCAGAAGCATCCCGAACTAGCCCATGACGGCGAACATGAGGAAGAACATAGCCGGCGCCGAGAGGCGGACGCTTCTCGGTCGGCCGGGGCCTAGGCGCGAAGTTCGGCCCGATGGCTGGTTGTCGAGGACCGGAGCGGGCGCGCCCTAGTACGCACACGCCACCCCTTCGTTATCCCGTTCCGTATTAGGCGGACCGCTGGGCCCCGGTGACGATTGGAGAAGGTGTCCTGCTCGTCGCGGGACGCGCTTCCCATTCTCGGGTTCTTCGTGTTCAAGGGGCGGCATGACGGGTGAGGGACGTTACATCCTGTTCCGGTCGGCGGGTGTGCGCTGGGGGCTTTCGGCCACCGGCGTCGTCGAGGTTCTGCCGAACCTCCCGGTAGAACGTCCGCCCGGATCGCCGAAGGCTCTCGCCGGCTTCGCAAACCTTGCTGGAGAGCCGCTGGCCGTCGTCCGCCTGGCGATGCTTTTCGGGACCGAAGAGCCGCAGGGCGACGGACTGTACCATCACATCATCCGGCTAGCGGGCTCGGCCGGCGGCGCGCATCTCGGACTCCTCGTCGAACGGGTTCTCGACGTGGATGCCAGAGCCGATGGCATGGCGCCATTATCGACAGCCCAGAGCGTCAACGAGGCGCTCGTCGGCAACCTCATCGTGGGCGCAGAGATGGTTCCGTTGCTCGACCGGGGTCGGCTGCTGCTCGTGGAGGAACGCCAGCGGATCGACGAGTTGGCGGCTGCGGCCGCCGAGCGCCTGGCGGACCTGAAGGCCGAGGGTTGAAGTCTCCGCTCGCGCCGGTCCCCGCCGGCGAGGCGTTCGGTCGCCTGAAGCAGCAGGTCATCGAGCGCACCGGCCACTTCTACTATGAGGACAAGGACGACCTGCTGTGGGAGCGCGTCCGCAAGCGGCTGCGGGGCGCGAGCCTGGAGGCCTATCTGGAGCGCCTGGCCGATCGGGAGCGCGGCGAGCGCGAGTGGGCTGCCCTCGAGGCCGAACTGACGATCGGGGAGACCTACTTCTTCCGCTACCCGGAGCAATTCGAGGCGCTTCGGAAGACGATCCTGCCGGACATCCTGGAGCGCTGCGCAGCGACCCGCCGCATCCGGATCTGGAGCGCCGGCTGCGCCACGGGCGCGGAAGCCTATTCCGTCGCCATCCTGCTGCACGAGATGCTCGGCGAAGCCCTGTCGCAGTGGCGCATCAACATTCTCGGTACGGACATCAACGACGACTTCCTGTCGGCTGCCCGCGAGGCGCAGTTCAGTCGCTGGGCCATCCGTTCGCTCGACGCCGAACAGCGGAAGGCCTGGTTCACCGAATCCGGCTCCCTCTGGCAGCTGAAGGCGCCCTACCGAAGCATGGTGCGGTTCCAGCGCGGGAATCTGCTCGATCTCTTGGGGCCGTCGCCGCCGCTGGAGCTGGTCGATTTCGACCTGATCCTCTGCCGCAATGTCCTCATCTATTTCCACCCACAGAAGATGGTGGAGGTCTGCGCCGCGCTCGTGGGTCGCCTGAAGGCGGAAGGCTGGCTCCTCGTGGGCCACGCCGAACCGAATCCGGAGTTCGCCCGCTTCGCCGCCGCCGTGGCGCTGCCGGGCACCGTTGCTTACCGTCCGCCGGGCGCCGCCGTGACGGAGGAAAGCACGCCGTCACCTGCGCCCTGGTCGCCTGCGCCGGTTCCCACTCCAGCCGAACTTGTCCTGCAGCCATTGAGCCTCATTCCAGCGCCAAGGCCCGCGCCGACTGCAGCGCCTGCGCCGCTTGTTTTACCGACGCCGGAACCGCCAAGCGCGTCGGCCGAAGCTCTGCTGGCCGAGGTCCGGCGGCGCGCCGATGTCGGCGACTTCCGGGGCGCCGAGTTGGCCTGTCGCGAGGCGTTGCAGGCGCGCCCGGAGGACCCTGTGCTCCACTTCTATTCTGGACTGGTTGAGCAGGCGCTGGGCCGGCTTGGCGCGGCCGAGGACGCCCTTCGCCGCGCGGCCTATCTTGATCCCCATTTCGTCATGGCGCAGTACCACCTCGGCCTAGTGCGGATGGCGCGAGGCCGCCGGGAGGCCGGACGCAGGGCCGTGGCGGCGGCCGCGAAGATCGCCGGAACCTTGGCTGTAGACGCGCGTTTGGCCGAAGGGGCGGGTCTGACCGCGGGTGAACTGCGGGAGATGGCGCGCGTCCAGCTTGGAAGCGGGACGACGGGGGCTTGAGGGTGTCGACGAAAGGGCGGAGCCGAGGGGCGGCCGACGTCGCGGTTCTGTCCGCGGCGCGCCGCCGTGAGATCCTGCAGGAGCGCGCCCGACGCCTTGCGGGTAGGGCCC
The DNA here is from genome assembly GCF_031181185.1 of Phenylobacterium sp. Classification (GTDB taxonomy): domain Bacteria; phylum Pseudomonadota; class Alphaproteobacteria; order Caulobacterales; family Caulobacteraceae; genus Phenylobacterium. The sequence goes on from NZ_JAPSKZ010000003.1 coordinate 50,508, forward strand.
AGGCGGTGGAGGCCGTTGGCGCCGGCGAGCGCGTGCTCGTGTGCCGGGTGGGGCTCGATCTCTACGGATTGCCGATGGCCGACGTCGCCAAGGTGAGGCCGTTCGTCCGATGGGGCGCGGCGGCCGGAGGTCATCCTGCAGTGCTGGGGCTCGTAGCCGACGACGGCGAGGTGCGGCCCGCGATCGACATGGCGACGCTGCTGGGCGCGCCGACGGCCGCTGGGCAGACGGGCGGCTGGCTCGTGATTCTGGCCGCGCCGCACAAGATCGCCCTACGCCTTCACGACCTGCCCGTTGCGGCCGAAGTCGAGCCGCTGGCGCAAGAGGACGCCGGCCGGGCCCGCGTCGTCACCGGAGAACACCGAGACAAACTGCTCGTGACGCTCTCGGCTCGCGAGCTTCTCGCCCACACGAAGTCGTTCCCGCATGGAGGCGCCGCCCCGTGACCATAGCCAACCGAATCCTCCTGGGCTTCTCCGCGATGATCGTGCTGATGATCGCGATCGGCCTTCTGGCGCTGAACCAGATCGGCAACGTGCGCCGCGACACCGAAGTCATTGTCGGCCGCGACCTCGGTTTCGTGCGCTTGATCAGCGACATTCGGGTTGCGCGGCAGCAGATGCAGGCGGCCGCCGAAAGCCGCTTCGCCGACCAACTGGCGCGGACGAGCAGCGATACCGGCGGCATCAATTGGCGCGAACGCAATGCGGCCGCCGCGCAGGCGCTCGACCAGGCTATGACGCTGGCGTCGGAGTACGAGAACAACGCCCTCAACCTCGAGCGGCAGGCAGCCTGGCGGCGGGTCCGGCAATCCCTGGCCGCGGCCAAGCCGATCCTGCAGGCCGCCGAGGCGGACAATGAAGCCACCGAACAGGCGCTGGCGCGCGGGGACACAGCCGCGGCGCTGGCGGCGCGCGAGCGGCTCAACAGCCGACGCGGCGCGTTCGAACGTCAGATGCAGGTGATCCTGCAGGAGATGGACGGCGTGCTGCGGGCCGGACAGGGACGCCTGGTGGAGGCCTACAACCTCAGCCGCAACCTGATGCTCATGGGCCTGATCGCCGCCGTGGCGCTGGCGGCGGGCACCGCCTATCTGATCCGTCGCTCGATCGTGGGGCCGCTGGACGCGTTCATGGGCTTCGTCGAGCGGGTTGGCCGGGGCGACCTCACTGGCCAGACGGCGGCAACCTCCAAGGATGAGATCGGGCAGCTCGGGGCGACCCTCAACGCCATGGTGGATGGCCTTAAGGATCTTGCCCGGCAGAGCCGGGAGGCCACCGAGAACCTCAACGCCGCGACGGCGGAAA
>NZ_JAPSKZ010000166.1 GCF_031181185.1 Phenylobacterium sp.
GCTCCGGATCCTGATCGGCGACGTCGAGCGGGTCCCCCTGAAGGGCAAGTTCGAGGAGATCTACCACCTCGCCTCGCCGGCTTCGCCGCCCTGGTACATGGCCCAGCCGCTGCGGACGATCTCGGCAAATGTGGTCGGCGCCATGCGGCTCCTGGACGTGCTGAGCCCCGGCGGCCAGCTCGCCTACACGTCCACCTCGGAGGTGTACGGCGACCCGCTGGTCTCGCCCCAGCCGGAGAGCTACCGCGGCTTCGTCGACTGCACCGGCCCGCGGGCCTCGTATGACGAGAGCAAGCGGTGCGTCGAGGCGATGCTCTTCGAGGCGCACCGGGTGATGGGCGTCCGGGTGAAGGTGGTCCGCCTGTTCAACGTGTTCGGGCCGCGCACGCGCGTCGACGACGGCCGGGCGGTGTCGAACTTCATCACCCAGGCGCTGCGCGGCATGCCGCTGACCATCTACGGCGACGGCCTCCAGACCCGCAGCTGGGGCTTCGTGGACGACATCGTCGAGGGCCTCGCGCGATACTTCTGGCGCGACGGCGTCGACTATCCGGGGCCGGTCAACATCGGCAACGACCGCGAGATCCCGGTGCTGGACGTGGCCCGCTACATACAGAACCGGTTCCCGCAGTGCCCGATCGTCCACCTCGCCCCGGCGCCCCAGGACCCCACCAACCGACGGCCCGACCTGACGGTCGCCAACCGGGTGATCCCCGGCTGGGCCTGCGCGGTGCCCTACGAAGAGGGCGTCGACCGGACGATCGACTGGTTCGCGGCCGAACTCGCGAACGGGGCCGCCCAGCCGGTCGCGCCGGAACCGATCCTGGCGCCGCCCGACATCGTGGAGGCCGCGGAGCGGAAGCGGCCGCGGCGGCGACGATCGCCGCTGGCCCCGGGGGGCCTCGAGCTTCCGCCCGACGGCCTGCAGCTCGGCGCCTGAGGCGCGGGCATGGCGGCGACCCAGCCCCTCGTGTCCGTGGTGATCCCCCTGCACAACGGGGCGGAGACGATCGAAGAGACGCTGCAGAGCGTGCAGCGGCAGACCTGGCCGAACCTTGAGATCGTGATCGTGGACGATGGCTCCACGGATGACGGACCTGCGCGGGTGGCGCGGCTGCGGCGCGAGGACGGTCGCATCCGCCTGCTGCGCCAGCCGAACGCAGGGGTGGCGGCCGCCCGGAACAACGGCGCGGCCGCCGCTGCCGGCGCCTACCTGGCGTTCGTCGACGCCGACGATCTCTGGGGCCCCGACAAGATCGCGCTGCAGATGGCGGCGCTCGAGGCAGGCGGGCCGGAGGTGGGCCTCGTCTACACCTGGTCGGCGCTCATCAACGAGGAGGGCCGCGTGTACTCGGTCTGGCACCGGCCAGAGCACGAGGGGCGCGTGTTCGGCGAGCTCTGCCGGGCGAACTTCGTCGGCAACGGCTCCTGCACCCTGATGCGCCGGGAGGCCTTCGAGCGCGTCGGCGGCTACGACTCCTCCCTACGGTCGCGAGGGGCGCAGGGCTGCGAAGACCTCATGATCTACCTGCGGATCGCCGAGCACTACGAGTTCCGGGTCGTCCGCCGCCACCTGACGGGCTATCGGGTCACGCGCGCCAACATGTCGAGCGATGCGCTTCGCATGCTGTGGTCGTGCGAGCTGACCCTGGCGGCGTTCCGGGACGCCTACCCGCAGTATGCGTCTCACTTCGACGCGCACGAGCGCGAGATGGTCTATTGGCTGCTCGCCCGCGCGCTCACCACGGGGCCCTGGCGCAACGTCGCCGTTCTCCTGACCCGCCAGGGTTTCCGTCACAGCTTCGAGCTCGCCGACCGCGCCGGCGATCTCGCGTGGCTGACCCTCAAGGCTCGGGCCCCCTCCTGGGCCAAGGCGGCGGCGCAGCGGCTGCTGCGTCGCGGCGGAGCCTACCGCCCCCTCTACGCCGAGCTCGCCGCATGAGCGGCGTCCCGGCCCGCGTGGCGCAGAGCCTGCGGCTGGCCGAGGCGCCGCGGTGGGCGCCCGGCGCGATCATCCTCCTGGCCCTCCTGGCCGCCGCCTTCGAGGCCGCCGGCCTCTATCTCTTCATCCCCCTGGTGCAGAGCCTGGGCGGGGGCGGCCAGGCGGCGCCGATGACCCCGGAATGGCTCCATCGGCCGTCCGGCCCCGGTTGGACGGCCCTGCTCGTCGCGGGGCTCTGCCTGAGCATCCTCGCCAAGAACGTTCTGGGCTTCGCCGGCGGCTACCTGGCCCGCTACGTCGACGGCATCGTCGCCCACCGGCTGCGCGTCCGGGTGCTCGGCCAGACGCTCAGCTCCTGCATCGACTACCGCCCTGGCGTGCGGATGACCGACGTCGTCACGACGCTCGCCAACAACACCTGGAAGGTAAGCCAGGCGCTGAGCCTCACCTGGCGCTTGGCGATCTGCGTGATCACGGGGGCCGTCTTCCTGGGCCTCCTGGCGTCGATCTCCCTGCGCCTCACCGGCCTTGCGGTGGCGATGATCGCGGTAACGGCCCTCGTCGTGCATCTGACGACCCGCCGCGCCGAGGCCCTGGGCGGGCAGGTGGTCGAGGAGAACAAGCAGTTCGGCCTGCGGATGTGGGAGAGCGCCGGGGCGCTGCAGCTGATCCGCAGTTTCGGGCGCGAGAGCTTCGAGCTCGAGCGCTTCCGCAGCGTGTCGGACCGGATGCGCCGTCGCATCCTGGCGCTCGACCTTCTCTGGGCCGTGCCGGGCCCGGTAGCTGAGGTTCTGGGGGCGCTGCTGATCGGCGGCTTGATCCTGGCCGGCGTCGCCTTCGGCGTCGCCTTGCCCGCCCTGGCCGCCTTCCTCGTGGCGCTCTATCGGCTGCAGGGGCCGGTGCGGGAATTCCTGGCCTGCAAGGTGGCGCTCGAGGGTCTCGGCGCGGCTCTGGACGACGTCGACGTCTTCCTCTCCCAGACGCAGACCCCCTTGCTGAAGGCGGGACATCAGCCGGTCCCGCCCCTCTTGCAGGGACTGGAGTTCCGCGACGTCTGCTTCCGCTACGCTCCGGACGAGCCGCTGGCGCTGCAGCACGTCAGCTTCCGCATCCCCGCAGGCAAGACGACGGCGATCGTCGGGGCGTCCGGCGCCGGCAAGTCGACGCTGATGAGCCTGATCTTCCGCTTCCGAGACCCGGAGCACGGCCAAGTGCTGGCGGACGGCGCGCCGCTGACCGACTTCGACGTCGCCGCCTGGCGGGCCCGCCTGTCGCTGATGGCGCAGGAGGCGCAGCTGTTCAACGCCACCGTCGCCGAGAACATCGGCTATGGCGACCTCGCTGCCGACGCCGAGGCCATCCGTCGGGCGGCGGAGATCGCCGGGGCCGCGGAGTTCATCGCCGCCTTGCCGAACGGCTACGACACCAACCTCGGGGATCGGGGCCTGCGGCTCTCCGGAGGCCAGCGACAGCGGATCGCGCTGGCGCGGACCATCCTGCGCGACCCCGACGTGCTGCTGCTGGATGAGCCCACGAACGCCCTCGACCCGGAGACGGAGCGGGCCTTCCAGCTGGCGCTCGGGCGCTTCTCGCAAGGCCGGACGGTGGTGGTCATCGCCCATCGGCTTTCCACCGTCCGCAACGCCGACCAGGTCGTCGTGCTCGACGCAGGGCGGGTGGCGGAGGTCGGCGCGCCACGGGAGCTCCTGGCCCGCCCCGGTCGCTTCGCGCAGCTCTACGGACTGACGCTGGACGATGCGCGGGAGGTCGCCTGATGGGCTATCTCCGCATCGACCTTGAGCTCACCCAACCGCCGCCGGCGATCGCGCTGTCGCCGGAGCAGGACGGCGTCGGGATCGTGGCGCGCCACGAAGGCCGGCTGGTGGGATTTGCCATGCGCGAGCTTCCGCCGGGCGCCCGCCTCGAGCCGCCCGAGGCGGAGGACCTGGCGGAGAGCCTGTTCGGCCGGGCCGTGCTGATCGACCGCGCCGCGCGAGAGCTGGCCGCGCGGTGGCCGGAGGCGGACGCGTTGCTTGCGCCGACCCTCAGCATCGCGATCTGCACGAAGGATCGCGCGGCGCGCCTGCGTCGCCTGCTCGGATCGCTCGAGGCCGTGCGCGCAGCCTCGCCGTTCGCCAGCCTGGAGGTGCTGGTCGTCGACAACGCGCCGTCTGACGACAGCACGCGGGCGGCCGTCGAGGCGTTCGACGGCGTTCGCTACGTTCTGGAGCCGCGCGCCGGCCTCGACTTTGCGCGCAACGCGGCGCTGCGGGCGGCGACGGGGGACCTCCTGGCGTTCCTCGACGACGACGTGGTGGTCGACCCAGGCTGGCTGCAGGGGCTCCACACCGCCTGGACGCGGGCGCCGGACGCCGGGGGCTACACGGGCCTCGTCCTGCCCTTCCGGCTGGACACAGAGGCCCAGGTGCAGTTCGAACGGCGGGGCGGCTTCGGCCGGGGCTTCCGGCCCGACGAGTTCCGCAACGCCCGCCACGGCAACACCTTGCATCCGGTGGGCGCCGGCATCCTGGGGGCTGGGTGCGACATGTGCTTCGACCGCAGGCTCCTGCTGGAGCTGGGGGGTTTCGACGAGGCGCTGGACACCGGCGCCCCGCTGCCCGGCGGCGGCGACCTGGACATCTTCTACCGCGTCCTGCGTGCGGGCCGGGCGATGGTCTACGAGCCCAGCTACGCCGTCCACCACGAGCACCGCGAAACCCTGCCGCAGCTCGAGCGCCAGTACTGGACCTGGGGCCTCGGCTTCATGGCCTTCCTGGTGAAGTCCTGGCGCACCGACCCGGCCCTGCGCCCCCGCCAGGCGGCGACGGTCTGGTGGTGGCTCTGCGACCGGGTAGCGGCCATGGCGCGCGCCGCCCTGCGACGCCGGCGCCTGGAGTTCCGCTTCGCCTGGGCCGAGTTCCGGGGCGGGCTGCAGGGTCTGGCCGGCGAATACGACCGATCGCGGGCGCGGTCCCGCCGGATCAGGGAGCAGGCCGCATGAGCGAGCCGTGGATCGTCAAGCACCTCGATCTGTCGCAGGGTCCGCAGGACATCCCCGCCTCCGACCGCGGACACCTGCTGGTGTTCTGGTGGCGTGACCTGCCGCTCGGGACAAAGGCGCTGTCGCCCGCCGAGCTCCCGTTCCGCCGAGGCCATGTGGCGGCCCTGGCCGCCGAGATGATCGCCGATCAGGCCCTGGCGCGCGCGGGCGCGCCGATGCGGGCGGGTATCGACGGCGCGCCGATCTCGCCCATCCGGCCGACCGACGCGCCGGGCGAGCTTCTGCCGTTGCTGGACCGCGTCGCCGGGCGACCGGCGCCCGCCGCCGATCTGCTTAGCGTGGTGATCTGCACACGCGATCGTCCGGCCATGCTGGCCGCCTGCCTCGACAGCCTGACGGCGCAACGGTGTCCGCCGGGCCAAGTCGTGGTGGTCGACAACGCGCCGTCGGCCAGCGCCCGCGAGGTGGCGGCGGGTCGTAACGGCGTGACCTATGTGCATGAGCCCCGGCCGGGCCTCAGCATCGCCCGCAACGCCGGCGTCGCCGCCGCCTCGGGCGAGATCGTGGCCTTTACGGATGACGACGTGGAACTGCCGGACAACTGGACCGGCGAGATCGTCCGGGCTTTCGAGGACCCGTCCGTCGACGCCGTCACCGGTCTTGTGCTGCCCGCGCGGCTGGACACCGCGGCCCAGCGGGCGTTCGAACTGGATCTCGGCGGCTTCACCCAGCGCTACGTGCCCCTGCGTTTTGACGCGCGCTTCCTCGAAGCGACGCGGGCCATGGGGCCCCAGGTCTGGCGCATCGGCGCGGGCGCCAACATGGCGTTCCGCCGGGCGGTGTTCGCGGCCCTAGGCGGCTTCGACGAACGGCTGGGCGCCGGCGCCTCCGGCTGCTCCGAGGATTCCGAATACTGGTATCGCATCCTCGCCGCGGGCGGAGTCTGCCTCTACGAGCCCCGCGCCTATGTGCGGCACCACCACCGCCGCACCTGGCCGGAGCTGCGGGCGCAGTACCGGGCCTACATGCGCGGCCACGTCTCGGCCCTCGTGGTCCAGGCCGACCGTTACGGCCCGTCGGGCGATGCGACCCGGATCTTCAAACAGCTGCCGATCTACTTCGCCAAGACGGCGCTGGGCGCCGTCCAGACGCTGTCCGGCTGGCGGCTCGCGCTGCTGGCGCACGAGGTGACCGGCTGGGCTCAGGGCCTGGGCTATCTCTGCCGCCCTGGATGGCGGAGACGCGAGCGGCGCGCCGCCGCCCCGGAACCGCTCGCCCGGGAGATTCGACATGCATAAGGCCCCGCTGCGCGCCTTCCTGTCGCGCAACCCCTTCCCGAACGGTCTGACCGACGGCCTCTTCTACCGGGAGAAGATGCGCGCCATCCACCGCATCGCGCCGCAGCGGCTGCGCGACGACACCCGACGTCCCCGGGTTCTGGACATCGGCGGCGGGCGTAGCGGCCTGGCCGCCCTCCTCTATCCGGAGGCCGAGGTCGTGACCGTCGATGTCGACCCCGCCCTGGCTGGCCAGGGCCCGGCCGGCGCGCGGTCGGTCTTCGTCTGCGCCGACGCCACCCGCCTGCCGTTCGAGGACGGCGCCTTCGACGCGGTGACGATGTTCGACGTGCTCGAGCACATCGAGGCGGACGGCGCGGCGGCGGCCGAGGCCCAGCGCGTTGTCAGGCCCGGCGGATATGTCCTGGTCTCCACGCCCTGCGCCACCTGGCGCTACCCGCACCATGGCGCGCTGCGGCCGGTCTGCCCGCCTGAGGAAGAACTGATGGCCGAATGGGGCCACGTCCGGCGGGGCTATGCCGAGAGCGAGCTGCGTGGCCTCTTCGGCGGCGCGCCCGAGCGCCGGGCGAGCTTCATCAACGGCTTCACCGCCATCTACCACGATGTGGCGTTCTCTCGGCTCGGACGCCGCGCCCGCAAACTGCTCTACCTCGCCGCGGCTCCGCTCGCCGCGGCCGGCTACATGCTGCACCACCCTGCGGGGCGAGGCGCAGAAACGGCGGCGGCCTGGCGGCGCTGATGACAGGACCGGTCGCCATCTTTCCCTGGGGCGAGGTGATCGAGGTGTTCCTCGATCCGCTCGGCCTCACGGCGGAGGCGTTCGCAATCCGGATGAAGGGGGGCTGGCTGTTCGGCTATGTCGCGGCCCTTGCGCGGCGGGGGCGTGGAGCGGTCATTGTCTACGCCTCCGAACGTGTCGCGGCGCCCCGCCGGCTCGTGCATGCAGAGACCGGCGCGCCGATCTGGCTGGTTCCGGGCCGCCGCACCGGTCAGGGGCGCGCCCGAGCCCTCCCCGCTCTGCAGGCGATCCAGCAGTGGCGCGGAACGCCCTGGCGCGCCTTCGACCGTGTCCTGGCGGCGGAAGGCTGCTCGGCCATGCTGGTCCAGGATTACGAGCACGCCCGCTTCGACGCCCTGGCGCTGCTCGCGCGGCGGCGGGGGCTGCCGCTCTTCGCCACCTTCCAGGGTGGCGATGTCACCGCTTCGCCGCTGGAGCGCCGCGTGCGCCGGCTGACGCTGAGACAGTGCGAGCGGCTGATCGTCCCCTCGGCGCGGGAGCGGGAGCGGCTCGCCCAGAGCTACGGCCTCACGCCCGAACGGATGTGCGACATCCCCAATCCCGTCGACGTGGAGGCGTGGCGCGCCGAGCCGGCGGCGGCGGCGCGGACCCGGCTCGGGGTCGAGCGGGACGCCTTCCTCGTGGTCTGGCACGGGCGGATCGACATTCATCGGAAGGGCCTCGACGTGTTGCTCGAAGCTTGGCGCCAGGTCCGCAGCCGCCGCCCGGACGCACGCCTGGTCCTCCTCGGGTCCGGCCAGGACCACGACGTGTTCGCCGCCCATCTCGCCGGCGCCGAGGCCGTTGACTGGCGCGCCGCCTACACCACCGATCCGACCCAGGTCCGCCGCTGGCTCTCCGCCGCCGACGTCTACGTGACCCTCTCGCGCACCGAGGGCATGCCTGTGGCCCCCCTCGAGGCGATGGCGTGCGCACGGCCTGTGGTCGCCAGCGACGCGCATGGCCT
>NZ_JAPSKZ010000167.1 GCF_031181185.1 Phenylobacterium sp.
CTTTTGAAACGTACGGATTTGGTTTAAATACCGACGATTTTGCATGACTGTGTATGTATTTCCAGTTTTTCTTGCAGTATGGAGAACGGTGAGCAGCAGCAGGCCCGAGGTGTCCTTGTCCAGCCGCCCCACCGTCGAGAGCGCCGGATCGCGCTGGCGCCCGCGCGACGGCAGCAGGCCGTAGACCAGTTCGCCCGCCTCCTTATGGGAACAGGTGACGCCCACCGGCTTGTGCAGCATCAGCGCCATGCCGGGCGGCGGATCGAGCCGCCGTCCTTCGACCTGCATCCGCTGCGGCAGGTCGGGCGTGACGGCGAGGCGCATGTCGGCGCTTTCGACCGGCGCGCCGTCCAGCGTCACCGCGCCCAGGCGCACGAGCTGCTGCACCTCGCGCCGCGAGCCGTAGCCCAGGTTGGCCAGCAGCCGGTCCAATCGGAGCGTCGCGCTCACTTGCGGGCCTCATACACCTTGAAGCCGCCGCCCTCGGACTTCAGCGCCACCTGGCGGAACAGCGAGGTCAGCACGGCCTCGTACGGCAGGTGCCGATTGGCGACCATCCACAGCACGCCGCCCTTGCGCAGCGCCTGCGCCGCCCGGCGGATAAACGCCTGGCCCAGCGCCTTGTCCTCGGCGCCACGGTCGTGGAACGGCGGGTTCATCACCACGAAATCCAGACCCTCGAGCGGCGGTTCAACGCGCGCGTCGGCCCAGTGGAACGTCGCCCGGGGATTCGGGACATTCCGCCGCGCCGCCTCGACCGCGCGGCGATCGAGGTCAACAAGGGCCAGGGCCGTCACCGTCGGCTGCGCCAGCACGGCCTTCGACAGCACACCCAGTCCGCAGCCCAGATCCGCCCCGCGGCCGGCCAGCGGCGGCAGAGCCTGGATCAGCTGCACGCTGCCGGGATCGAGGCGGTCCCAGCTGAACACGCCGGGCCAGGTCCAGAGGCCGAGCTCGGGCTCCAGTCGCGGGCCTCCCGCGACGATGGCTTCATCGAGGCCGGTCGGCGCTTCGGGCCTGCGCGTCTCGCAGATCCGCTGGTGACGGCCGCCGGTCTCGTGGACGAGACAGCCGAAGGCCTCCAGCTCCTTGCGCAGGCGCGAACCGCCCTTGTCCTTGGGCGCAAGCGCCACGAGCCGCGCGGCCGGCGGCATGAGCCTAAGCGCCTGGGCCAGGACGTAGCGGCGCTCGAGCGTTCCCGGCGGCGCGGCCACGACCATCCCGGACAGGCTGCCCGGCGCGACCTCTTCCAGCGCTGCGGCGCCCGGCGACAGCGGCGACAGCTGCACGGCGCCGGCCGGCACATCGACCAGCTCGGCTGATGGCAAGCCGTAGACGCCGAAGGGCTGATCCTGGTTCAAGGCTGGCAAGGTTCCTGCGGCGACCGGGAGCGCGAATAGCGGCCCGGCCCTTACTCGTCCAGTTGCCGGCGCGGCGATAGAGGCGAGAACGCAGCGCGAACACCGGGATGCCCTGCCGCGCGTGGCATGCTAAGGGGCTCCGGAAATGTCTTCTGAGTCCTTCGATCCGCCCGCCCCCCAAGACGGAACCCGCATCAGCGACCTGGCGCGCCCGCGCGCGTCCGCCCCCGACTACCTCTCGGGCCTGAACCCCGAGCAGCGCGAGGCCGTTGAGGCCACCGAAGGCCCGGTGCTGGTCCTGGCCGGCGCGGGCACCGGCAAGACGCGCGTGCTGACCACCCGCCTCGCCCACATCCTGGCCACCGGCAAGGCCCGGCCCTGGGAGCTGCTCGCCGTCACCTTCACCAACAAGGCCGCCCGCGAGATGCGCGAGCGGATCACCCACATCATCGGCCCGTCCGCCGAGGGCCTGCGGTGGCTGGGCACCTTCCACTCGGTGGCTGCCCAGATCCTGCGCCGGCATGCCGAGCTGGTGGGTCTGAAGTCGAACTACACCATCATCGACGACGACGATCAGGAGCGGCTGCTGAAGCAGCTGCTCGAGGCCGAGAACATCGACACCAAGCGCTGGACGCCGAAGGCGCTGGCAGGCCTGATCGACCACTGGAAGAACCGCGGCTGGACGCCGGACCGACTGCCAGGGTCCGAGAACGCCGCCTTCGGGCCGAATCGCGGCCAAGCCCTTTATCGGCTCTATCAGGAGCGCCTGCGCATCCTGAACGCCTGCGACTTCGGCGACCTGCTGCTGCACAACATCACGATCTTCACCAGCCAGCCCGACGTGCTGGCCGACTACCATGGCCGCTTCAAATACCTGTTGGTGGACGAGTACCAGGACACCAACGTCGCCCAGTACCTGTGGCTGCGGCTGCTGGCCCAGAAGAGCCAGAACCTCTGCTGCGTCGGCGATGACGACCAGTCGATCTACGGCTGGCGGGGCGCCGAGGTGGACAACATCCTGCGCTTCGAGCGCGACTTCCCGGGCGCCAAGGTCGTGCGCCTGGAACGCAACTACCGCTCCACCAGCCACATCCTGGCCGCCGCCTCGGGCCTGATCGCCGCCAACAAGGGCCGCCTGGGCAAGACGCTGTGGACCGAGGCCGAGGGCGGCGAGAAGGTCGTCGTCCGCGGCGTCTGGGACGGCGAGGCCGAGAGCCGGCTGATCGCCGACGAGATCGAGCAGGCCAAACGCAGGGGCCGCGGCTATCGCGACATCGCCATCCTGGTGCGCGCCGCCTTCCAGATGCGGGCGTTCGAAGAGCGCTTCGTGCTGCTGCAGATCCCCTATGTGGTCATCGGCGGCCCGCGCTTCTTCGAGCGCGCCGAGATCCGCGACGCCGTAGCCTACCTGAGGCTGCTCTTCTCGGAAGACGACGACCTCGCCTTCGAGCGGATCGTCAACACGCCCAAGCGCGGCATCGGCGACACCACCGTCCAGAAGCTGCTGCAGATCGCCCGCCTGAACGGCGTGTCGGCCAGCCGCGCTGCCCGCCAGCTGGTGCTGACCGACGAGCTCGCCGCCAAGACGCGGACCGCCCTCGCCAACTTCCTGCGCGACATGGACCGCTGGCGCGCCGAAGCCAGCCGCATGCCGCACCACCGGCTGATGGAGGTGGTGCTGGACGAGAGCGGCTACACCGACGCGCTGCGCCTCGACCGCAGCCCGCAGGCGCAGGGCCGGCTCGAGAACCTGAAGGAGCTCATCAATGCGATGAGCCAGTTCGACACCCTGGAAGCGTTCCTCGAGCACGTGTCCCTGGTCCTCGACCTCGACCGCAGCTCGGGCGACGACCGAGTGCAGATCATGACCCTGCACCAGGCCAAGGGCCTGGAGTTCCCGCTGGTGTTCCTGCCCGGCTGGGAGGAAGGCGTCTTCCCGTCCCAGCGCAGCATGGACGAGAAGGGCGAGAAGGGCCTCGAGGAGGAGCGCAGGCTGGCCTACGTCGGCATCACCCGCGCCCGGGAAGAGGCGCGCATCAGCTTCGCCGCCAACCGCCAGGTCTACGGCCGCTGGACCAGCCAGCTGCCGTCGCGCTTCGTGGACGAGCTGCCGCTGGCCAACGTCGAGGCCAGTTCCGAGACCGGCTACTACGGCGGCGGTCCGGGCATGCAGCAGCACGGCAGCCGCTGGGACGAGAGCCCGTCGTTCGGCGCCGGCTACTCCTCGCCGGGCTGGAAGCGGGCCCAACAGGCCAACTACCGCGGCAGCCATCCTGGCCGACAGCAGGTGATCGAGGGCGATGGCCGGCTGGTGGCGGTGTCAGGCTCCGAGGCCGCCAGCAGCTACAAGCGCGGCGACCGGGTGTTCCACCTGAAGTTCGGCTACGGGACGGTCAAAGGCATCGACGGCAACAAGCTCACCGTCGCCTTCGACAAGGCCGGCGAGAAGAAGGTCATCGACAGCTTTGTCGAGAAGCAGGGCTAGGCCGCCCGCTTCCGCAGCATCCGCCGCGCCAGGAACGCCGCCACGCCTGCGGCCATGGCGACGCCCGCGACGATCGGCGCCGTCGGTCGACGACGGCTTGGCATCGGCGGCGCAATGGCGCCGTGCATGTCGACGTCCTCGGTGATCCGCTCCTCCGGCTGGGAGGCCTCCGGCATCACGATGGATTCCGCCACCGCCGCGGTGGTCTGGCCGCCGCGCTTGAACGTGACGTAGCCGCCGTCGTGGTCGATGTCGTCGGCCCGCCAGCCGTGCTCGTGCCAGGGACGCTTGCCGTCGCCCCACCAAGTCCCGCGGGCGCGGGCCGACTTCGGCAGCGGGAAGCCCAGGACTTCCTCGATCTCGGCGAAGCTGGCGCGCCATTCGCTGGAGCCATGGCCCGCCAGGCGGTCTGAGAGGGGCTTGTACTTGCTCATGGCGCCCTAAACGAACTGAACCCGCAAAGGCTTCGCGCGCTTTTGCCTTTGATGCGGAAGCTGCTTGACCCTACCGACCTGAAGAAGCTGCTCGTCGGAGCCGCCGGCGTGGCCGTCGTGGGCGTGATGTGCGGCGCGGCCATGCAGCCGAACCTGCTCAGCCCCGCCGAAGCGCCGGGCCAGCAGATCCAGGCCGGCGTGTCGGGGGTCCGTACGCCCTACGACGGTACGGTCGCCTACAGCAGCTATCCGAACGGCGTGCCGGACTATGTGATCGGCACCGACTGGCTCCAGCCGCAGCGGTACGAGCTCTATCAGGAGCTGCCCGAGCCGGCGTACGCGGACGACGTGTCAGCCTTCGACGAGCCGGCCTATGAGCCGGTGGTCGCCTCCACCTGGGAGGAGCCCCCGCGGGAGCCGACCCGCTATCCGTCGATGGAAGGCGGTGTCGCCTACTCGGTTGAGGCGCATGCCGCGAGCGCTGTGGGCGTCGAGCCGGTGGAGACCTCGGTCGATCCCGACCTGGCGGAGATGGCCGCCGCCACGCCCGGCTGACCGGAACCCCTCGCCTTTCCCGCCGCCTGCCGCTAGAGCCTCACGCCCATGAGCGACGAGGCCATCCAGATCATCGCCCGCGGCCCGCGCCGCGAGGCCGAAGCCGCAGCCGCCGCGCTGGAGGCCGAGCCCGCCACCGAGGCCCTGACCTACTCCATCCTGGAGGAGGACGAGGATCACGACGTCTGGCGGATCGACGCCTTCCCGACCGAAGACCACGAGCGCACGGCTATCGAGACGGTGCTTGGCCGTTTCTCCGATCTGCGCGTCACGACCGAGGTGCTCGCCGATGCGGACTGGCTGGCCATGGCGCTGTCGGGCCTGCCGCCGGTGCGCGCCGGCCGCTTCTTCGTCTACGGGGCCCACGACCGGGGCCTTGCGCCGGCCAGCACCGTCAACCTGCGGATCGAGGCGGGCGCCGCTTTCGGGACCGGCCATCACGGCACCACCGTCGGCTGCCTGCTCGCGTTCGACGAGTTGCTGAAGGCCCGCCGCTTCCCCAAGGTGCTGGACGTGGGCTGCGGCACCGGCGTGCTGGCGATCGCCGCGGCGCGCACGGGGTCCGAGGTCGCCGTCGGCACCGACATCGACCGCGTCTCGGTCCGCATCGCCAATGAGAACGCGACGCTGAACAAGGCGGGCGCGCGCTTCGTGCACGCCTCGGGCCTGGGCCATCCGGAGGTGCGCGGCGCCGGCCCCTACGACCTGGTCTTCGCCAACATCCTGGCTCCGCCGCTGGTGGCGCTGTCTCAGGAGATCAAGACAGCGCTCAAGCCCGGCGGCTTGGCGATCCTGTCTGGCCTGCTGCGCACCCAGGAGCGGCGCGTGCTGGCCGCCTACCTCTCCAAGGGGTTCAAGCTGCACCGGCGCCTGCACCGCGACGCATGGGCCACCCTGGTGGTGCGCCGCCCCGGCTGACGGGAACCTGCGCCTTGCGCCTCACGTTCCATCGGAAACGGCCAAGCTTGGCCGACCGAGGAGCGTGAGATGTCGGAAGAGTACGAACGCACTACCGTGACGAACGAACCGACCCGCACGGTCGAAATCCGCCGCGGCGGCGGCGCCGCCGGCTGGTGGGTGGCCGCCCTGGTGGCCATCGTCGCCATCGTGGCGGTGATGTTCATGTACAACAGCCGCTCGGCCGGCGACCTGCAGGCGGCGCGCGAGCAGGGCGAGGCCCAGGCCTCCATGGCTGCGGCCAGCCAGTCGGCCCAGGAAGCCGCCGCCACCGCGGCCCAGGCCGCTCAAGACGCCGCCGCCGGCGCCGCGGTAGCCACCGAGAGCGCCGCCCAGGCCGCCGCCGATCAGACCCAGGACGTTGCGGCCGCGGCGTCCGACGCGGCGCAGGACGCCACGGACACCACCGTCGATCCGAACCGCTAAGCGGCCTTCTTCGCCGCGAGCGCCTCGACCCAGTGGCGCTCGCGGCGCTTCAGCAGGTCCGACAGGCCCAGCGGCGTCAGGTCGGGCTCCTCGATCCGCTCCAGCACCTCGTAGGAGAACGCGCCGCCGCCGTGGGCGCGCAATGCGGCCTGGATGTCGCGGTTCGGGTGCGAGCCCATGCGCAGCACGAATTTTATGCTGTTCTCCTGAGCGTCGATGTTCTGCGAGACGCCGACCCAGACGGCGTCGGCCGCCGGGCACCGCAGAGCGTAGATCCCTGCGACGGTCTTCTTCTCCTTGTAGTCGCGCACGCGCTGGCGCCGGTCGGCCTTGTCCATGCCGCCGCCTACCCTATCCAAGGCGTGGCTGTCAATTTTATCCGGGCGTTATTCTGGAGCCATCCGCCCTTTGCCCGGCGCCTCCGAAGGGCTTACATCCCAGGCCATGCGCCAGACCTTCGACGAGACCACCGACCGCACCTTCGGCCCCAAGCACCTGCCCCTGATCCGCAAGGCGATGCAGGACCAAGGGCTGGACGGCTTCCTCGTGCCGCATGAGGACGAGCACCAGAACGAGTATCTGCCCGCCGCCAACGACCGCCTGGCCTGGGCCACCGGCTTCACCGGCTCGGCCGGCGCGGCGGTGATCCTGAAGGACAAGGCCGCCATCTTCGTCGACGGGCGCTACACCCTGCAGGTCCGCGACCAGGTCGACGCCAGCGTCTTCGAGATCCGGGATCTCGTCGACGGCGGCGTGCCCGCCTACCTGGAGACCGCCGCGGCCCGGGGCCAGAAGATCGGCTACGACCCGCGCCTGCACAGCCCCGACGCCCTGCACTGGCTGAAGGCCGCCGCGGCCAAGGCCGGCGCCGAGCTCCTGCCCGTCGCCGCTAACCCGCTGGACGCCGCCTGGGGTCAGGTCCGCCCGCCGCAGCCGACCGCCCCGGTCGTGCCGCACCCGCTCGAGTACGCCGGCGAGGAGTCGGCCTCCAAGCGCGCCCGGGTGGGCGAGCTGGTGGCGAAGAAGGGCGCCGACGCCGCGGTGCTGACCGCGCCGGCGTCGCTGGCCTGGCTGTTCAACATTCGCGGCGGCGACGTGATCCGCACGCCGCTGCCGCTGGGTCAGGCGATCCTCAACAAGGACGGCACGGCTCGCGTGTTCCTCGATCCGCAGAAGGTGACGCCCGAGCTGCCGGCGTGGCTGGGCAACCAGGTGCGCCTGGAAACCCCGCAGGACCTGCCCCAGGCCCTGGCCGAGCTGCGGGGCCAGAAGGTGGTGGTCGATCCGGCGCAGTCGTCGGCCTGGTACTTCGAGGCCCTCGCGGCGGCCGGCGCCGAGGTCGTGCGCGGCGAAGACCCCTGCGCCCTGCCCCGGGCCTGCAAGAACCCCGTCGAGATCGAGGGCAGCCGCCGGGCCCATGTCCGCGACGGCGCGGCGCTCGCGCGCTTCCTCCACTGGCTGGCGACCGAGGGTCAGGAGAGCCCGCCCGACGAGATCACCACGGTCCAGAAGCTGGAGGCGTTCCGCGAAGCCACTGGCGCGCTGAAGGACCTGTCGTTCGACACCATCGCCGGCGCGGCCAGCAACGGGGCGATCGTCCACTACCGGCCGACCGAGCGGCTGAACAAGCGGGCCGAGAAGGGTTCGCTGCTGCTGGTGGACTCCGGCGCCCAGTACCTCGACGGCACCACCGACGTGACCCGCACCGTCGCCATCG
>NZ_JAPSKZ010000168.1:0-3070 GCF_031181185.1 Phenylobacterium sp.
TGGAGCCGGTGACGGCTCCATCTTCAGGTAGCCGACGGACAGACGCTCGATACGGCCGGGCTGTTCCAGGTGCGCGACCTCGGCCTGCAGCAGGCGGATGCGGGTCTTCTCAGCCTTGATCTGACGCTCGATCGTCGCGATCTCGGCGCGCTCCCGCCCGGCGATGGTCTTCGCCAGGTAGACGCCGAGGATCAGCGCCACCAGCAGGCCCACGCCCACCAGGTCCACGAGACGGAAGCCGCGAATCCTCCGGCTCAGCAGGCTCATGCCGCATCCCTCCAGACCGGCGCCTCGGTGCGCACGGCCGCTCTCAACTTCGCCGAACGGGCTCGGGGGTTGCCCGCCACCTCCGCCTCCGACGGCCCACGGGCGCCGTTGAAGAGGAGCTGGAAGCTGGGCGCTTGGGTCCTTTCGACCGGCGGCGCATGGCGCGATCCCGCCGGCGTTCTACCCGCTCGCACCTGCAGGAAGCTCTTCACGATTCTGTCTTCCAGCGAATGGAACGTGACGACGCAGAGCCGCCCCTCGGGCTTCAGCACGCGCTCGGCCGCGGCGAGGCCCGCCTCCAGTTCGGAAAGCTCTTCGTTCACGGCGATACGAAGGCCTTGGAAGGCTCGGGTGGCGGGGTGGATCTTGGCCCCGCGGCGGCCGCCTAGCGCCCGCTCGATGAACTCCGCGAGCTCCAGCGTACGGGTGAAGGGCTGCTCTTCCCGACGTTTCGCGATGGCGCGGGCGATGCGCCGGCTTTCCCGCTCCTCGCCGTAGACGAAGAAGATGCGGGCGAGCTCGGCCGGGTCGGCGGTGTTGACGAGGTCGGCGGCGGTGGGGCCCGCGTCGCCCATGCGCATGTCCAGCGGCCCATCCTGCATGAACGAGAAGCCGCGCTCGGGGTGGTCCAGCTGCATGGAGGAGACGCCGATGTCGAGCACCAAGCCCTCGACGGAGCCCGCCTCCAGCACGTCATCCATCTCCGAGAAGCGGGCCTCGACCAGGCGGAAGCGGTCGGCGGGCAGGTCGGCGGCGAAACGCTTGACGGTGGGATCGCGGTCGAAGGCGACCACCTTGGCGCCGGTGCCCAGGATGGCGCGGGTGTAGCCGCCGGCGCCGAACGTGCCGTCGACGATGGTCTGGCCGGGCGCAGGGGCGAGCGCGTCCACGACCTCATTCAGCAGGACGGGGACGTGCGGCGCGGTCATCCGGCGCCCCCGAGGCGGGCGGCGCGCTGCTGGGCGCGGAGCTGGGCGAGCCCTTGCCGGGCAAGGTCGCGCTGGGCGGCGCGATGGGCGTTGAACGCCTCGCGCTCCCAGATCTGGAACCGGTCGCCGAGGCCCACGATGACGACCCAGTCCGTCAGGCCGAACATCTCGCACAGCGTCTCGGGCAGGGTGATGCGGCCGGCGGTGTCGAACGACAGCTTCGCCATACCGCCCAGGACCGAGGTCTCCAGAGCCGAGCGCAGGGGATCGCCGAACTCCAACTCCTCGATCACGCCGGTGTAGCGGTCGAACAGGGCCTTGCCGCCGCCTTCGATGCAGTCGGCCTCGATGCTGGGGAAACAGAAGACGCCATCGAAGGGGCCGGCGGCGAGCGCGCGGAATTCCTGCGGCACGACGATGCGCCGCTTGGCGTCCAGCTGCTTCTCGAAGGTCGAGAGAAACATCTCGCCCCAGGTCCCCTGCCACCTCCCGCCCAACCCGCAGCGCCGCCCCAACGCAGCTTTTGGTTAGCGAGACGTTGATTGGGGTATCATGGGATCAATTGGGACACAATGACTCTGGATGACTATTTCCAGCCAAAACCAAGGTGTCGCAGGCCTTTAGAACGGCGGCGGAATACTTATCCACAGAACATACAATGAACTTACGGCGCCGCTTGATCGCGCGCCGTTGCAGAGGATGTGCGGAAAGACGGATCAGACGGCCTGTAAGCCGGGTTCTGTGCCGCCCTTGCGGGCGCGGCGATCATTCCTCTGGACCGCCCCTCGCGGGACGGTTCTCGCGACCAACCCGGATCCCTCGGACCGACGACGGTCCTGCCGGCCAGTATCCAAAGGACTTGGCCGACGCGGGATCCCTATTCGGTCTTGCTCCTGGCGGGGCTTGCCATGCGGCCTCTGTTACCAGCGACCCGGTGGGCTCTTACCCCACCCTTTCACCCTTACCCCGGCAAGCCGGGGCGGTTTGCTTTCTGTGGCGCTATCCCTGGGGTCGCCCCCGGCGGGCGTTACCCGCCGCCATGTCGTCGTGGAGCCCGGACTTTCCTCGAGCTTTCGCCCGCGACCGCCCGGCCGTCTGATCCGCGCGGAAAGTGGGCGCGGATGACACTGGGGTCAACCGGCCAGTCTGAGCAGAGCGATCAGTCGCGCCCGGGTCTCGCCGTCGGCGACGCCGTCGAAGCGTTCGGGCCGCCAGTGGCGCTGGAAGGCGCTGACCACGGTGGTCGTGTCCTTGTCGAACTTGCCCGACGGCGGCAGATCGAAGCCCAGGCGGGTCAAGCCCGCCTGCAGGGCGAAGACGGCCGCGCCCTCCTCGCCCTCGCCGATCGGCGCGCCGGGCGCCGGCGGCGCCTCGGCCCACAGGCCATGACCGGCCTCGGCCAGGCGCTTCCAGGGGAACAGCTCGCCCGGGTCGATCTTGCGATCGGGCGCGATGTCGGAGTGGCCGACGATGCGGTCGTCGTCGATGGTCCAGCGCGTGCGGATGTCGGCCACCAGCGCGATCACCGCGGCGATCTGCGCCTCGGGGAACGGACGATAGCCCCACTCGTGACCCGGGTTGACGATCTCGATGCCGATGGAGGTGTCGTTCAGGTTCCGCTGGCCCTTCCAGTAGGAAACGCCGGCATGCCAAGCCCGCCGCTCCTCGGGCACCAGCCGGAAGATCCGCCCGTCCTCCTCCACCAGATAGTGCGAGGACACCTTCGCCTCGGGATCGCGCAGGCGTTCCAGGGCCGCCTCTCCCGTCTCCATGCCCGTGTAATGCAGCACCAGGGTGTCCGGCGGCACGGTCCGCGGATTGAAGTTCGGGGACGGGGCCTCGATGACGTTCATTGCGAGCGGTTCCAGACGGCG
>NZ_JAPSKZ010000168.1:3080-7781 GCF_031181185.1 Phenylobacterium sp.
GCAGCGGCATCACCTGATTCCGGCGAAGGGCGATGATCAGCACGCCCACGAGCGCGATCGCCGTGCCGACCGCCATCCTGGGTCCGAACGGATCGCCCAGCAACGCCACCCCGAGCGCGATGGTGGCGAGCGGCGTCATCAGGGTCAACGGCGAGATCAGGTTCGCCTCGTAGCGCTGGATCAGGCCGTAGTAGAGCGTGTGGGCGACCACCGAGACCACCAGGCCCGAATAGACCGCCGCGACCCAGAACCGCCAGCCCGCGTCGAGGCCGGCCTGCACCTGTCCGGGCTCGAAGATCGCCGACAGCAGGCCCAGCGGCAGCACCGAGGTGAAGCCGACCCAAGCCTGGAACTGCAGCGGCTTCACGCCCTCCATCTGCTTCATCATCACCGCGCCCAACGAACCCGCGAAGGCGGCGGCCACCACGAACATCAGGCCGGTGGAGAGCGCAAAGCCCTTCGGGTCCCACATCACGGCCAGGGCGCCGGCCAGGGTGAGCGCGATGCCGGCGGCCCGGCGCCAGCGGATGCGCTCGCCCAGCATCAGCACGGACAGGAGAGTAGTGATCGGCACGCCCACCTGGCTGACGACCGCCGCGGCCGAGGGCGTCGCGGTCTTCAGGCCGACGAACAGGAGGGCGAAGTTGCCGCCGCCCATCAGCAGGCACACGACGATCAGCCTCCACGCCGGCTTGGGCATCGGGAACAGCCACGGAAAGACCGCCAGCGCCACCACGGCGAAGCGCGCCGCGGCGTAGAACAGCGGCGGCGCCTCCAGGTAGCTCACCACATATTTCGAGACGATGTTGTTCGAGGCCCAGAGCAGGCACACGAGCACCAGCAGTCCGAAGTCGCGGAGTGACATCGCCTCCGGTTAGGGCGGTGCGGCCCCCGCCGCAACCTCAGCCGCGGAAGAACGCCTCCAGGTCGCGGTTCACCTGGGCCAGGTGCGTCACCCAGATGCCGTGTGGCGCGCCCGGGTAGACCTTGAGCTGGGCGCCGCGGATGCCCGCAGCCACGCGCTGCCCGGTCAGCGCGAGCGGCGCCGAGGCGTCCCTGTCGCCGTGCAGGACCAGCACCGGCCGGTCGATCTTGGGCAAATCCGGACGCAGGTCGGTGGTCACCAGCGCCCGCTGGGCGGCGATCGCCACCGGCACAGGCGTCTCGCACAACTGGCGGGTCAGCTGTTCCTGCAGGGGCCGCGAGGTCTCCGGCGTGAAGAAGGGCGCCTGGTTGTCGTAGGCCCACTTGGGGAAATCCGTGGCGTACTGGCTCCAGACGGCTTCGAACACCGCCTGCGGGACGGCGTGGGGGTTGTCGGCGGTCTGCAGGACGAACGGCGCGACCGGCGCGATCAGGGCCGCCTTGCGCACGCGCCGCCCGCCGTGCAGCGCCAGGTAATGAATAGTCTCGGCTCCGCCCATCGAGTGGCCGACGAGGATCACATCGCGAAGGTCCAGCTGCTCCAGGACCGCGGCGAGGTCGTCGGCCAGGGTGTCCATGTCGTAGCCGCCGGACGCGATGTCCGACCGGCCGTGGCCGCGACGGTCCCAGGCGATGCAGCGATAGCCGAGGCCGGCGAAGTGGGCGACCTGATAGTCCCACATGCGGCTGTCCAGCGCCCAGCTGGACGTGAACACCAGCGCCTGCGGGCCTTGGCCGAAGTCGCGGTGGAACAGGCGCGTGCCGTCTCGGGCGACGACCTGCTGGCGCTTGCGCGCCGGCGCGGCCTGTGCGTGCGAAGCCGCCTGCGTCGCGGCGCCGGTGGCGAGGGCGGAGAGGAGGATATGGCGGCGGTTCATCGGCTTGCTCCCGTTGTCGGCGGGAGGAAGCCCCAATGGCGTAGGCCGGTCGATTACGCCGCAGGTAATGGGCTGGCCCGCGTGAACCGCAAGGCGGTCAGGTTGGCCGAGAAGCCCACGACCTTGTTGTCGACCAGGCCCGCCGCCTTCGCCGCGGCTATGACATCGATGTCCTTCACGGTCGCGGCCTTGCCCTTGCGCGAGACGATCCACAGCGCGCCGGTCTCCCCCAGCGTCTGTACGAGCTCGGTCACCCGATCGAGCTCCGCCTGGCTGTCGGCGGCATAGAACAGGAGATCCAGGCCCTTGAGCTCGGTCACGGGAACCGCGCCCCTGTCCTTGAGCTCCGCGGTGAAGGTGGCGTCGTCCACGCCGATGACGGCGGTGCGCATGCCCGGCTTCACGCCGATCTTGTCGAGCCGGCCCTTGGGATTGAGGATCGCCTCGGCCCAGCTCTTCGCCTGCCGCTCGCCCAGCTCGAATCGAGAGCCATCGGCCAGCACCAGCTCAGGGCCCTCGGCGCGCAGGCCCTTAAGCGCCTGGGCGTCGAACACGCGGCGCTCGCGGCCGCGGAAGACCAGCTTCGGCGCCTCGTACTGCAGGCGGCCCTCGTCCGCGCCATCGGCGAGGACGGCGCGGACGTGGGCTTCCTTTCCCAAAGCTCTAGGCCGCCTGGCCGAGGCTGAGGAATTCGTAGCGCGACAGGTGGTGGTCCACCGACCCGAAGGCGCTCTCGATCATGGTCGCCCGCTTGAAGTAGTGGCCGATGGCCATCTCGTCCGTCATGCCCATGCCGCCGTGCAGCTGGATGGCGTTCTGCCCGACGAACTTGCAGGCCTTGCCGATCTGCACCTTGGCCGCCGACACCGCTTTGGCCCGCTCCGCGTCGTCGCTCAGCTTGATGTTGGCCATGTAGGTCATCGAGATCGACTGCTCGAGGTTGATGAACATGTCGACCATCCGGTGCTGCAGCACCTGGAAGGAGCTGATCGGCACCCCGAACTGCTTGCGCTGCTTGGTGTATTCCAGCGTGCCTTCGTGCAGCTTGCGCAGCACGCCGCAGGCCTCGGCGCAGGTGGCGGCGATGGCCTCGTCCACCACCTTCTCGACCAGCGGCAGGCCGTTGTCGGCCGCGCCGATCAGCGCGTCCGCGCCCAGGCTGACGTTCTCGAAATAGACTTCCGAGGCGCGGAAGCCGTCCACCGTCGGATAGTCGCGCGTCGAGACGCCCGCCGCGCCGCGCTCGACCAGGAACACCGAGACGCCCTGGGCGTCACGCTGGCCGCCGGCAGTCCGCGCGGTGACGATGAAATGGGTGGCGTAAGGCCCGCCGATCACCACGGCCTTGTGGCCGTTCAGGGTCCAGCCAGCGCCGTCCTTCTTCGCCGTCGTCGTCAGGTCGGCCAGGTTGTAGCGGCCCTTCGGCTCGGCGTAGGCGAAGGCGAAGATGTTCTCGCCGCCGATGATGCCGCCGATCAGGTCCGCTGCGCCGGCATGGCCCGAATGCTTCAGGAAGCCGCCGCCGATCACCACCGTCGGCAGGTAGGGCTCGACGACCAGCGCCTTACCCAGCTCTTCCATGACGACCATGTTCTCGATCGGACCGCCGCCCAGGCCGCCCAGCTCTTCCGAGAACGGCGCGCCCAGGATGCCCAGCTCCTCGGCGAACGCCTTCCAGACATCTGGCCGCCAGCCCGGCTCCTTGGCGAGCGCCGCGCGCCGCTTGTCGAAGTCATAGTTGTCGGCCAGGTAGCTCGCGACCGTGTCGCGCAGCATCGACTGTTCTTCGGTGAAGCTGAAATCCACGGTCTACTCCGTCTGAAAATGTCGTCGGCGGAAATGTCGTAAGGCTTAGAGGCCGAGCACCATCTTGGCGATGATGTTGCGCTGGATCTCGTTCGAGCCGCCGTAGATCGAGGTCTTCCGGCCATTGAAGTATTCGCCGGCCAGTCCGTCGGCGTACTCGGGGCCCACGCCAACGTTCGAGCCGCGCAGGTCGCGCAGGAACGGCGCGCCGTAGTGGCCCACCGCCTCCAGCGCCAGTTCCTGCAGGCGCTGCTGGATCTCGGTGCCCTTGATTTTCAGGATCGAGCTTTCCGGACCCGGGCCCTTGCCGCTGGACTCGCCCGCCAGGGTGCGCAGTTCGGTGAACTCCAGCGCCGTCAGGTCGATCTCCAGCTCGGCGATCTTGCGGCGGAAGAAGGCGTCGCCGATCAGCGAGCCGCCGGCGTCCGACCGCTCGGTGGCGGCGATCTTGCGGAGCTTCTCCAGGTTGCGCTTAGAGCGCGCCACCCCGGCGATGCCCGAGCGTTCGTGCGCCAGCAGCGCCTTGGCGCAGGTCCAGCCCTGGTTCTCGTGGAAGATGCGGTTCTCGACCGGCACCTTCACGTTGTCGAGGAAGACGTCATTGACCTCGTGGCCGCCTTCCAGGGTGATGATCGGCCGCACGGTGACGCCCGGGCTCTTCATGTCGATCAGCAGGAAGGAGATGCCGGCCTGCGGCTTGGCGTCGGGGTCGGTACGAACGAGGAAGAAGCCCCAGTCGGCGTACTGGCCGAGGGTCGTCCAGGTCTTCTGGCCGTTGACGATGTAGTATTCCTTGCCGTCGTCGGCCGTGATGCGCTCGGCGCGGGTCTTCAGGTTGGCCAGGTCCGAACCGGCGCCCGGCTCGGAGTAGCCCTGACACCACCAGACGTCGCCGTTGTAGATGTCAGGCAGGAACTTCTTCTTCTGCTCCTCGGTGCCGAACGTGTAGATCACAGGCGCCAGCATTGAGACGCCGAACGGCAGCACCGGCAGGCAGTCGGCCTTCGCGGTCTCTTCCGACCAGATGTACTTCTGCGTGGGCGTCCAGCCCGTGCCGCCGTGCTCCACCGGCCAGGACGGCGCGAGCCAGCCC
>NZ_JAPSKZ010000169.1 GCF_031181185.1 Phenylobacterium sp.
CGGAAGATGCGCGGCAGGCGCACCTTGGGCTAGGCGTCCAGCCGGTAGCCCGCGCCGCGCACGGTCTGCAGCATCGGGCGGTCGAAGCCCTTGTCGATCTTCGAGCGCAGCCGCGAGATGTGCACGACGATGACGTTGGTCTGTGGGTCGAAGTGGTAGTCCCAGACCTTCTCCAGCAGCATGGTGCGCGTCACCGACTGGCCGGCGTGGCGCATCATGAATTCCAGCAGCTGGAACTCGCGCGGCTGCAGGTCGATCTCCTTGCCCTGCCGATGGACGGTGCGGGCGATCAGATCCATTTCGAGCTCGCCCACCCGCAGCAGGGTCTGCACCGAGCCGGTGTCGCGCCGCCGCGCCAGGGCCTCGACGCGCGCGATCAGCTCGGCGAAGGCGTAGGGCTTGACCAGGTAGTCGTCGGCGCCGGCCTGCAGACCGTCGACGCGGTCGGTCACCTCGCCCAGCGCCGAGAGGAACAGCACCGGCGTGCGGTCGCCCTCGCGGCGCAGGGTCTCGACCAGGGTGACCCCGTTCATCTTGGGCATCATCCGGTCGACGATCATGACGTCGAACTCGCCCGCGCCCTTGCGCGCCTCGGCCAGGCCTTCCTCGCCGTCGGGCGCGGTGACGCAGTCATGGCCGGCCTCGGTAAGGCCACGCGCCATGACTTCGGCCGCTTCGAGGTCGTCCTCGACGATCAGGATCCGCATCTCTGATTCCGCCCCCTAGAATCTTGCGGAGAGCCTAGCCTGAAACCTTCAGCGGCAGGAAGGACGTCCGGCCCGCGCGGTAGACGCCCACCAGCACGCTCGTCCGGCCGGCCTTCTTGGCCGCGTCGACCACCGCCGCCAGGTCGGCGGCGCTGGCCACCGCGCGGTCGTTGGCGCGGGTGATCACGTCGCCCCGGCGCAGGCCCTTGGTCCCGGCGTCGGACGAGGCGTCCACGCTCTCCACCAGTGCGCCCCGAACGTCGCCGGGCAGGTTCAGCCGGCTGCGGGTCGCCTCGTCCAGCGGGGCCAGGGACATGCCCAGGATCGGCGGCCGCGGCGCCTCGGCCCCGGGCGCGCCCGGCGCCCGGGGACCGCCCGGCGTGTTCTCGTTGGCGGCCAGCTCACGCTCCGACGGACGCACGCCCGAGCGCACCTCGACGGTGCGGCGGCGGCCATCGCGGATCACCTCCAGGCGCAGCACGTCGCCGGCGCGGGCGCGGGCCACCTGGCGGGTCAGTTCCGACGACGAGCGGACAGCCTGACCATTCACCGACGTGACGATGTCGCCCACCTGCAGGCCGGCCCGTTGCGAGGGCCCGCCCGGCGTCAGGTCGGCGACGATAGCGCCCTTCTGGTCGCCCAGGCCGGCGGCCTCGGCCATCTCGCTGGTGAAGTTCTGGATCGTCGCGCCGATGTAGCCGCGCTCGATGCGGCCGCCGCGGATCAGCTGCTTGACGACGCCGTCGGCCACCTCGGCCGGAATGGCGAATCCGATGCCCACCGAACCGCCCGAAGGGGAGAAGATCGCGGTGTTCACGCCGATCACCCGGCCATAGACGTCGAACGTCGGGCCGCCCGAGTTGCCCCGGTTGATGGGGGCGTCGATCTGGATGAAGTCGACGAAGGTCTCGCCGATGTCGCGGCCGTAGGCCGAGACGATGCCGGCCGTCGCCGTGCCGCCCAGGCCGAACGGGTTGCCGACGGTGATCACCCAGTCTCCGACCCGCGGACGGGCCGCGTTCTCGAAGTTGACGAACGGATAGGGCCCGCGGCCGCCCTTCACCTTGATGACCGCCAGGTCCGTGGCCTCGTCGCGGCCGACGACGGTGGCCTCGAGCTCGGTCTCGTCCTTCAGGACGACCGTGATCTTCTCGGCGTTCTCGACCACGTGGTTGTTGGTGACGATGTAGCCGTCGGCCGAGATGAAGAAGCCCGACCCGGCCGACTGCTGGGTCGGCAGGCGCGGCTGGCCACGCTCGGTCTGGCCGCCCTCTTCCCCGTCCTCGCCGCCCGGCTGGCGCGGGATGATGTTGAACGGGAAGCCCGGGATCTGGCGCAGGGTGTTCGGATCGATCCGGCTGGTCACATTGATCGACACCACGGCGGGCGAGACCCGGTCGAAGATGTCGGCGAAGGACATCGGCGCGCCCGGCGGCGGCGCGAAGATCGGCGCGGTCGAGGCCTTGATGAGGCCGCCCTGATACTGATCCGCGCGGGCTTCGGGCATGCGCATGCCAGCGCCCGCCACAGCCGCGGCCATCACGCCGGCGCCCGCAACGGCGCCCAGCAGGTAACCCGTCTTCTTCGAAGTCATCAGCCTTCTGTTTCCCTGTGCGCGCCGAGAGGTCGCGGCGCGCCCGACCAACCTAGGTTCGATGCACGGAAGTGCAACGGCCCTCAAGTTACGTTTAGGCAAGCCTGCGATCAGCTTCGCGTCTGATCTTTGGCGCAAACGTGTCAGCGCCTTCCAGGGTCCGCGAGTTTTTGCAGCCGCCGGTTTTCTTCCTCGGACAGTTCGGTCTCGGCCGTCCGGGTGCGCAGGCGCCTCAGAAGCAGGGCGACGCCGGCCAGGACGACGACGAAGGGACCGACCCAGAGCGCCAGGTTCCAGGCATTGAACGACGGCGTCATCAGGACGAACTCGCCATAGCGATCCGTCAGGAAGCGCTTGATCTCGTCCTCGTCCTTGCCGGCCGCCACCTGTTCGCGGACCAGCAGGCGCAGGTCGCGGGCGAGTTCGGCCTCGGAATCGTCGATCGACTCGTTCTGGCAGACCAGGCAGCGCACATCGCGGAAGATCTCGCGCGCCTTGGCCTCCTGGGCCGGGTCCGGCAGCCGCTCGGCGGGATCGGAGGCCGCGGCGATCGAGAGCACGCCCAAGAGGGCGGCGGTCACCAGGCGAAGCCTCATGCCTTGGCCTCCCGGCGCTTGCCGTCCGTCTTCTGCGCCACGCCCAGCCGCAGCCGGCGGTCCGACAGCGAGACCAAGCCGCCCAACGCCATGATGGCCGGGCCGACGAAGATCAGCGTCGCCCAGGGGTTCCAGTAGGCGCGGACCAGCCACACCGGCTGCGCCGCCCCCTCGCGCCGCTCGCCCAGCACCACATAGATGTGGCTCATGCCGCGGTAGCAGAGGCCTACCTCCGACGTCGTCTGCCCCCCGGCCGGATAGAGCCGCCGCTCGGGCGCCGCGCGGCAGACCAGCTCGCCGTCGCGCGTGACGGTGATCGCGGCGCGCTCGGCCTCGTAGTTGGGGCCTTCGACGGCGCGGATCGCGTCCAGGCTCACGTGGTAGGCGCCGACGTTCACGGCGCCGCCGATCGGCAGGGTCTCGGCCGCCTCGATCTTCCAGGCGGTCTCGAACACCGCCCCCAGCACGAAGACGCCCAGACCCATGTGCGCAAGGGTCATGCCCCAGGCGCCGCGGGGCAGGCCCCATAGTCGGCGCCAGCTCTCGCCGACGGGGGCCCGGAACAGGCGCACGCGCTCGAAAATCTCGGCCAACGCCCCCGCGATCAGCCAGGCGCCCATGGCCACGCCCGCCGCGCCCAGGCCCTTGCGCGGCGCAACGGCGGCGAACACCACCCAGCCGATGGCGACGGCGACGGCGAATGCCCACCACAGCCGCCGGGTCCCGGCGCGGGCGTCGCCGCGCTTCCACGCCAGCAGCGGCCCGACCGGCAGCAGGATCAGCAGCGCGGTCATCAGCGGCGTGAAGGTCAGGTTGAAATAGGGCGGGCCCACCGAGATGGCCTCGCCCGTCGCCGCTTCCCGGATCAGCGGGAAGAGCGTCCCCAGGAGCACCGTCGCGGTCGCGGCGGTCAGCAGGATGTTGTTCAGCACCAGCGCGCTTTCGCGGCTGACCGGCGCGAAGACGCCGCCCTGCGGCAGGCTGGGCGCGCGCCAGGCGAACAGGGCGAAGCCCAGGCCCGCGGTGAGGCCCAGGATCATCAGCAGCAGCACGCCCCGCGTCGGGTCCACCGCGAAGGCGTGCACGCTGGTCAGCACGCCCGAGCGCACCAGGAAGGCGCCCAGCATCGAGAAGGTGAAGCCGGCCAGCGCCAGGAACACGGTCCATCCCGGCAGGGCGCCACGCTTCTCGGTGACGACCGCGGAATGCAGCAGGGCCGCGGCGATCAGCCAGGGCATGAAGCTGGCGTTCTCGACCGGATCCCAGAACCACCAGCCGCCCCAGCCCAGCTCGTAGTAGGCCCAGAACGAGCCCAGCATGATGCCGACCGTCAGGAAGCTCCAGGCCGCGAGCGTCCAGGGCCGCACCCAGCGCGCCCAGGCGGCGTCGACACGGCCCTCGACCAGCGCGGCCACGGCGAACGAGAACACCACCGACATGCCGACGTAGCCCGCGTAGAGGAACGGCGGGTGGACCGCCAGCGCCGGGTCCTGCAGCAGCGGGTTCAGCGAGCGGCCCTCGACCGGGACCTCCGCAAGCCGCATCAGCGGGTTCGACGCGAAGACGGTGTAGGCGAGGAAGACCACGCCCAGGAGGCCCTGGGTGGCCACCGTCACGGCCCGCAGGCCCTGCGGCAGGCCGCGGCCGAGGCCCGCGGCGGCGGCCCCAAAACCCGTCAGGGCCAGGCACCACAGCAGCATCGAGCCCTCGTGGCTGCCCCAGGTTCCGGCCACGCGGTAGAGCAGCGGCTTCTCGGAGTGGGAGTTGGCCGCCACGTTGGCGACCGAGAAGTCCGACGTGACGAAGGCGTGCATCAGCGCCGCGAACGCCACCGCAACAGCCAGGAAGGCCGCCAGGGCCGCGCCCTCGCCGGCGCCGGCCAGCACCGCGGACTTCCGCCATCGCGCCACGGCCGAAAGCCCGACCTGGGCCATCGAAAGCGCCAGCGCCAGGATCAGCGCGAAACTGCCGGCCTCGGCGATCATTGTCCCCCGCCCTGATGTTCCGGACGCTGGCCGTCGCCGTACCACTCGCCCTGTTCCTTCAGAGCCTTGGAGACCTCGCGCGGCATGTACCGCTCGTCGTGCTTGGCCAGCACCCGCTTGGCCTCGAAGACGCCGTCGGTGCGGTAGGCGCCGATGGCGACCACGCCCTGCCCTTCGCGGAACAGGTCCGGCAGGTCGCCCTGGAAGACCACACGGTCGGCCTCCTTCTGGTCGGCCACCGTGAACTCGACGCGTCCGTCCGGATGCTTGACCACCGAGCCTGCGGCGACCAGCCCGCCCAGCTGGATCGCCCGGCCGGGCGCGGGCTTGGCCTCGGCGGCCTGCGACGGGGTGTAGAAGAACGAGATCGAGTCCCGCAGACCCCACAGCGTCAGCCCGACCGCCAGCGCCAGCACCGGCGCGATCGCGGCGATCAGGGTCAGGCGGCGGCGGGCCTTGGGCGACTTGGGCAACCAGCTCATGGCGTCAGTTCACTGCATGGGGGCCGCGCGGGCGGCCTCCTCCAACTGCTTCAGGATCTCGGGCCGATCGGCATAGCGGGCTCTGGCTTTCGTCAGCGCCTGGTCGCGCTGCACGGTCTCGCCCAGCACCGAGTACGAGCGGACCAATCGCACCCAGCCCTCCGGATCGTCGGGCGACTGCTCCAGCTTGCCGGCGAGGCTCGCGACCATGCCACGGATGGCGTCCAGCTCGGGCGACGGTTGCCGCGTGGGCACGGACCGCCCTTCCGCCTTGGCGATGGCGCCCTCGACGAACGGCCGGCGCTGGTCGTCGGCGGGCAGATCCGCCAGCAGCGCCCGAAGGTCCGCGGCGGCTTCCGCCCCCTGCCCGGCCTCGGCCCTGGCCTGGGCCAGGTAGAAGCGCGCCGCAGGATCGGAGGGATCGCGCCGCAGGACGTCTTGGAATACCGCCCGGGCGTCCGCCTCGACCTTGCCGCCGGCTTGGATGACCAGGGCCTCGCCCAGCATCTGGCGCAGGTCGGTGCGCTCGGGCGCGAGCGCCACCGCGCGGCGCAGGGCGCGGATGGCGCCGGCCGTGTTGTCGGAGGAAGCCTCGGCGATCGCCAGCATGCGCCAGCCTTCCGGGTCCGAGCCGCGGGTCTTCAGCGCGTCGCGCAGGACGGCGGCGATCTCAGGCGCGGTCCGGGTGTTGAGGTCGGATGTCCGCCACTGCTGCAGGCGGGCGGCGTAGGGCTGGTCCGAATATCCCGGCGCGCCTAGCACCAGATAGAGGCCCAGCGTCAGCGCGGGCACGGCGGTCACCGCCAGCAGCACGCGCTTGCGGGCCTTAGGGTCCACGCTCCAGGCTTGTGTCGGCGCGTCGGCGGCGGCCAGCAGGCGCCGCGCGGCCTCGGCGTGCGCGCTCTTGCGCTCGGCCTCGCCCATCAGGCCACGGTCGGCCAGCTCGTCGATCTCGGACAGCTGCCGGCGGTAGAGGAGGGTCGCCGGATCGCCGACGGCGTCAGGCGCCGCGGCCTTGGCGGCGCGAAACAGGATCAGGGCGGCGGCGGCCGCGGTCAGCGCCCCCGCTGCGGCCCAGAAGACGATCATGCGGCGGCTTTAGCCGAAAGTTCGGTAGGGAGCGAGTGCGCTAATCGGCGCCGGTGAGCGGCGCCCAGCCCCAGGTCCCGGTCGCGGCCTCCGGCTCCTCGTCGTGGAGCTGCGTCAGGTCCGGGTTCGCAGCGGTTGCGGCGCGCCGGCGGACGAGCTCGGCGGCCTTGTCTCCACGCAGCAGCAGGCTGAGCTCGGCGGCCACGTGCAGGAACGCCTGGGCCACGGCGGGGTCCGGCACGTCGCCGGTCTTCACGAGGTCCAGCAGCTCCTCGACGTAGATGTCCATGTACTCGCCGACGCTCTCCAGCATCTTGCTGCGCGCGTGGGCGAAGCCGCCGTAGTTGGCGCTGGAGCGCACCTCCTGGACGAAGGTGAGCAGGGTCTTGGCGCGTTCGACGTGCTTGGCGTCGGGCGGCAGGCTCAGTCGGGGCTGCGGCCGGCGAATGCGCCGAATCTTCGCCCGCTCCGTGGGCAGCGCGAGGGTCGCGTACTTCTCGGCCTCGCGGATGCGTCCCTCGACCACCCCCGCCAGGGCGGTCTTCTGCTTGGCGATCCGGTGGCCCCAGCCGTGCTCGCGCGACAGGTCGATGTAGGTCTCGAGTTCGGTGACCTGCAGGGTGATCAGCTCGACCAGCTTGCCGGCCCGGCGCGCCGCCTCGGCGCCGCCATCCAAGTCGAGCTTGGCGATCGCCTTCAGCGACTCGTCCATCTCGTCCATCAGCCGCTCGCCGAAGCCGGCCATCTCGGAATCGGCGAGGTAGCGCTCGTTGGGCTTGTCCATCACCTCCGAGATGATCCGCAGGACCATCCACGGGTGGGCCATCTGGGCGGCCAGCATCTCGAAGAACCGGGGGCCGGCGTCGTCGGCGATGGCCACGGCGTCCTTGTAGGCCAGCCGGGCGGCGGCGGCCGAACTCTCGTCGAAGGCCGACAGCCACTCGGGAATCCGCAGGGTGGCCCGGCGCACCACCGGCGACAGCTCCAGGCAGGCGGCCAGCTGCTCGGCCCCGCCTGGCCGCGCCTCGTCCGCCAGCTCGGCGGCCTCGCGAAACTCGGGGTACTCGCGCGAGCGCAGGGCGTAGGCGGCGATCCTGGCAAGCTGGTCGAAGGTGTCGGCCGAGCTCTCTTCGGGGATGAAGTCGCGGAAGGCCTGCTCGGCCTCCTCCACCTCTTCGGCCGCCGTGGCGCGCAAGCCCCGCCAGATCAGCGGCAGGACGCGCGAGGGAAACGTCAGG
>NZ_JAPSKZ010000004.1 GCF_031181185.1 Phenylobacterium sp.
CCACCTCCATCTCGTATTCCTTCCAGCCGAGGACGCTTTCCTCGATCAGGACCTCGGTGGTCGGCGACAGGTCGAGGCCGCGCTCGACGATCTCGCGGAACTCCTCGACGTTGTAGGCGATGCCGCCGCCGGTGCCGGCGAGCGTGAAGGACGGACGGATGATGGCCGGCAGGCCCACCTGCTCGAGGCCGACCATCGCCTCTTCCAGCGTGTGGGCGACGTGCGACCGGGGGCTCTCCAGGCCGATCGCGTCCATCGCGTCGCGGAATTTCTGGCGGTCCTCGGCCTTGTCGATGACGTCGGCCTTAGCCCCGATCATCTCGACGCCGTACTTGGCGAGCACGCCGTTGCGTTCCAGCGCCAGGGCGGTGTTCAGGGCGGTCTGGCCGCCCATGGTGGGCAGGAGGGCGTCCGGGCGCTCTTTCTCGATGATCTTCTCGACCATCTCGGGCGTAATCGGCTCGATGTAGGTGGCGTCGGCGATCTCGGGATCGGTCATGATCGTCGCCGGGTTCGAGTTCACCAGCACGATCCGATACCCCTCGGCGCGCAGCGCCTTGCAGGCCTGGACCCCCGAGTAGTCGAACTCGCACGCCTGGCCGATGACGATCGGGCCGGCGCCGATGATCAGGATCGAGGAGATGTCGGTGCGTTTGGGCATGTTTCTCGCGCGCAAGGGCGGCCGCGCAGATTGGCGCGCCCGACACCGTCTAGAACTGCAGGTTAAGCGGGCGATTTAGAGGGCAAGTCCGGCTCACGCAAGCACGCCGGCGCATGCCGCGGCCAGAAGAACGCAGATTCTGCGCGGTTCCCGCAGATTTATCTTTTGATTCACGCAACTAAGTCGCCGCTCGCGGCCTATTTCCGATGGCAGCGCGCCCGTACGGCGCGGTAAGTATCGGAGACCCCATGACCTTGCTCGAGAGAATCCCCGCCCTCAGCGACGAGGAAGTGGTGAACCTGCTGGCGAATGCGCGTCGGCTGAGCGAGCAGGGCGACGAAAAGCAGAAGGCCGCCGCGGCCGAGATCCTGCCCAGCCTGGAGACCGAGGCCGAGCAGCGGCGCCAGGCCCGCCTGGAGCGCACCAAGGCCAAGCGCGCCGCAGCGCGCAAGCCGCGGAAGGTCGCGGCCTAGGAAGGCAAGACCCGAGGCTGCGCGCTCGGCCCTAGGCCCAGCGAGCGCCTGACCGATGACGGGTCCGTCGCGGCGACGCGGCGGGCCCTTTTTGATTTGAGTCCCGAGGCGGCGGAGGCGATCCTCGCGCCATGCGACGCGCCCTCGTGCTGATCCCCCTGCTGACCGCCGCCCCGGCGGCCGCGCAGCCCGCGCCGGTCACGCGGCCCATGGCGGCGATCGACGCCACGCTCACCGGACAGCCGATCACGGCGCCGACGGGCAGGCTCCGGGTGACGGTGTCGGAGACGACGTTGGCCCCGGGCGGCAAGCTGGCCGCGCACAAGCACCCTTATCCCAGGGTCGTGCAGATCCTGTCGGGACGACTGCGGGTGACGAACCTCGACACCGGAACCGTCTCCGAGCCCAAGCCCGGAGACTGGATGGTCGACGCCGTCGACCAATGGCACGAGGCGATCGTGCTGGGCGACGAGCCGGTGCGGATCCTGACCATAGACCAGGCGCCGCCCGGTGCGACGGTGACGATCCCGCGCTGAGCGCCCGCTTAGCTGTCGAGGAAGCTGCGCAGCTTCCGCGAACGGGACGGGTGCTTGAGCTTGCGCAGCGCCTTGGCCTCGATCTGGCGGATCCGTTCGCGGGTGACGCTGAACTGCTGGCCGACCTCTTCAAGGGTGTGGTCGGTGTTCATGCCGATGCCGAAGCGCATGCGCAGGACGCGCTCCTCGCGCGGCGTCAGCGAAGCCAGCACGCGGGTGGTGGTCTCGCGCAGGTTCGACTGGATCGCCGCGTCGATCGGCAGGACCGCGTTCTTGTCCTCGATGAAGTCGCCGAGGTGCGAATCCTCCTCGTCGCCGATCGGGGTTTCGAGCGAGATCGGCTCCTTGGCGATCTTCAGGACCTTGCGGACCTTCTCCAGCGGCATGGCCAGCTTCTCGGCCAGCTCTTCCGGCGTCGGCTCGCGGCCGATCTCGTGCAGCATCTGGCGGCTGGTGCGGACGATCTTGTTGATCGTCTCGATCATGTGCACCGGGATGCGGATCGTGCGGGCCTGGTCGGCGATCGAGCGGGTGATCGCCTGCCGGATCCACCAGGTGGCGTAGGTCGAGAACTTGTAGCCGCGGCGGTACTCGAACTTGTCCACCGCCTTCATCAGGCCGATGTTGCCCTCCTGGATCAGGTCCAGGAACTGCAGGCCGCGGTTCGTGTACTTCTTGGCGATCGAGATCACGAGGCGCAGGTTGGCCTCGACCATCTCCTTCTTCGCCTGACGGGCCTCGCGCTCGCCCTTCTGCACCGTCTGGACGATGCGGCGATAGTCGTCGATCGGCACGCCGGTTTCCTGCGCCAGGGCGGCGATCTCGTTGCGGATCTCGGCGATCTGGCCGGCGTCGTTCTCGGCGAACTTGGTCCAGCGGACGCCCAGCTGCTTGACCTGATCGGTCCAGTCGGGAGCCATTTCCTGGCCGAAGTAGGCCTTCAGGAACTCCGTGCGGCTGATGCCATAGCTGTCGGCCAGGCGCAGCAGACGGCCTTCCAGCACCATCAGGCGCTTGTTGATCGCATAGAGCTGCTCAACCAGCGCCTCGATGCGGTTGTTGTTCAGCTTCAGGGTCTTGAGGTGCTGGACGATGGCGCCCGTCGCCGCCTGGTAGGCCTTGCGGTCGGCGTCGGAGAGGTCCTGGCCCTTCAGCCGGGCCGCGACCAGCTTCTCCTGCAGCAGCCGGAAGCCCTCGAACTCGGCGGCGATGGCGTCGAGCGTCGCCATGACGCCTTCGCGCAGCTCGGCCTCCATCGCGCTGATGGTCGGGCCGGCGCCGTCGTCGAAGTCGTCGTCGCTCTCGCCTTCGCCCTCGGGCGCGGCTTCGGCCTCGGCTTCTTCCGGCTCGGCCTCGGCAGGCGAGGCTTCGGCCTGCGGGTTCTGGCCGCCGTAGGTCTGTTCGAGGTCGATCACCTCGCGCAGCAGGATGCGGCCGCCTTCCAGCTCCTCGCGCCACACCATGATGGCTTCGAAGGTGAGCGCGCTTTCGCACAGCCCGCGGATCATCGTGTCGCGCCCGGCCTCGATGCGCTTGGCGATGGCGATTTCGCCCTCGCGCGAGAGCAGCTCGACCGAGCCCATCTCGCGCAGGTACATCCGGACAGGATCGTCCGTGCGGTCGTAGGCGGGCTCCTTGGTCGTCTCGACGACGGCGCTCTCCTCGCGCACCGCCACCTCGCCGCCGTCGGCGTCCTCTTCGGACTCGACGACGTTCACGCCCATCTCGTTGAGCATGGCCAGCGTGTCTTCGATGGCTTCCGAGGTCACTTCCTCGGACGGCAGGACCTTGTTCAGCTCGTCCATCGTGACGTAGCCGCGGGCCTTGGCCTGCTTGATGAACTTCTTGACCGCGGCGTCGGTCAGGTCGAGCAGCGGGCCGTCGCCTTGGGTGGTTTCGGGCGTTTCGGCTTCGGCTGTGTTCGAGCTCATCGAGGTCTCCGACGTGGGTCTCCCGCCCCATGCAAGAGGCGGGCCCCAGATAATGGGCGACGGTAAAATGCTAAGGGGCCGCGACGTTACGACCCGGTATCCGCCTAATTCGTTCCGTTTTGATCGTGCGTGTTCAGGGCCCTTGGCTTCGCCGGACATGGCTCGGCCACGTCCAAGCGACCGCGAAGGTCGCCCCCCGCAGCGCAAGCCCTGGGATCACCACGCATCGAGGGAGGCATCATCTTCATCAGAGGGCGCGCCCGAAACTCGGTCGCAGCGGCCCGGTAGATGCCTGTCGACAGCGCGCTAAATCCGCACGCCGCCACATGGCGTGGCGCATCCTCGAAGTCAAGATGCCCCCACGCCACGTAAGGAGAATGATTTCGCTGATCAAATCCCGACAGCCTGACTGCCAGGGCTGTTTTGCGCCGGGGGCTAATGAGGCAGCACCGGCTTGTCGCGCGCCTCGTTCGCCCAGTCCGAATTGACCAGCTTGCGCAGGTGGTCCCGCTCGGCCTTGAGGGTCATGAGGGCTGCCGCGGCCGACGGATCGCGGCCGACGTCGCCCACAGTGGATTCCACGGCCCGCTCCAGCGCCTCCAGCTTCATCAGGAGGTCGAAGGCCTCGCGCCACAGGACCCGCACGCGCTCGCGGGCGGCGGTCTCGTCGAGGAATGGCGCGCTGACGCCGGCGCGACGGGAGTCCTTCTCCAGCTTGACCAGCACCTCTTCGGGCACGCCGCGGGAGCGCAGCCGGCGGACGACCGCGTCGAATTCGGCCTCGCCGGTCTCGTAGCGGATCTGCACAAGTTCGCGGGCGATGGCGTCCAGCTTCTCGTCGCCGAAGCCGCGAGCGCCCAGGAGCTCGATGGAGTCATCGATGAGGCTGGGGTCCTTCAGGGCCGCCATGGCGAGCGCCGCGGCCAGCGGCCGGGTGGAGCTCTTCAGCGCCTGCGCGGCCTGCTTCCCCTCGGGCGTGGCGCCAGCGAGCGCCGGGCGCTTGTCCCAGCGGCGGCGCGCGAGCTCGCGCCCAGCGGCGCCCACGGTGTAGACGGGCTGCTGCGTCGGCCACAGCTGCTCGAACCGTCCCAGCAGGTCTTCCTTGTAGGCCTGGGCGAGGTCGGGGTCGGCGATGGTGGCGGCCAGCTTGCGCAGCCGGACCTTGAGCGCGGTGCGCCGCTCGGGCGTGTCCAGCGGCTCGAGGTCGCGCTCGCGGACGAACAGGGCCTCGGCGAAGGGGGTGGTCTTCTCGAGCTGGGACTTCAGGGCCACGGGTCCCTGTTCGCGCAGCACGTCGTCCGGGTCCTTACCGCCTTCGACAAGGGCGAACTTGAAGCTCTTGCCGGGCTTCAGCAGGGGAAGGGCGCGGTCGATGGCCCGCCCCGCCGCCTGGCGGCCGGCGCGGTCGCCGTCGAAGCAGAGCGTCGGCTCAGGGTGATGGCGCCACAGCACCTCCATCTGCTCTTCGGTGAGCGCAGTGCCCATGGGCGCGACGGCCGGCACGCCGGCGCGCTGGCAGGCGATGACGTCCATGTAGCCCTCGACGACCACCAGCGGCGGCTCGTCGCCGGCGGGCGCCGCGGCCAGGATCTTCCGGGCCTCGGAGAGGCCGTAGAGGTTGTTCCCCTTGTGGAAGACGACCGTTTCGGGGCCATTCAGGTACTTGGCCCGCGCCTGCGGATCCATCGCCCGGCCGCCGAACGAGACCACCCGGCCGCGGACGTCGAGGATCGGGAAGATGATGCGGTCGCGGAAGCGATCGTAGGGCTGGCCGCCGTCTTCCGGCGCTATCAGGAGGCCGGCGTCCACCAGCTCGGCGGGTCGCGCGCCCTTGGCGACGAGGTAGTCCTTCAGCGCCGTGCGCCCGGCCGGCGAGAAGCCGATGCGGAACCGGGCCCATTCCTTCTCCGGCAGGCCACGCTTCTCGAGGTAGGCGCGGGCCTCGCGGCCGGGCGGTCGCCTCAGCTCGGCTTCGAACCACTGGCAGGCCAGCTCCAGCCAGTCGGCGAGGCCCTGGCGCTTCTTCTCCTGCTCGGCCCCGCGCGGATCGACAGCGGGGAGGGCGAGGCCCGCCTCGGCGGCCAACTTCTCGACGGCCTCGGCGAAGGAGAGCCGTTCGGTCTCCTGCACGAAGGTGATGATGTCGCCGGTCTTGCCCGAGCTGAAGTCGAAGAACTGGCCCTTCTCGTCGTTCACGTAGAACGAGGGGGTCTTCTCCTTGTTGAACGGCGACAGCCCGACGTACTCGCGCCCCTGCTTGCGCAGCTTGACGCTCTTGCCGATCACGTCCGACGGACGGAGGCGACCTTTCAGTTCATCGATGAAGCGTTCGTCGAACCGTCCGACCATGGGGAACCGCTAACACCTCGCGCCGCGACAGCCTGTGGATGAGTCGCGAACGCCTGTGGATGATAGCGCCGAAACGGTGCGACAGAGTCGGTCGCTAGCGGACGTGCGCCAGCTTCTCCGGGTTTCGGACCACATAGATGCGCGCGATGCGGCCGTCGCCGTCGGTCTCGAAGGCGATCGTCTGCGGCCCGTCCGGCATCTGGAGCAGGAGGCCCGGGCTGCCGTTGATGCGGACGGCCTCGAACTCCTCGACGGTCGGATAGCCCGCACGCCAGCGGATGCCTTTGAAGAGGCCGACGATGTCGTCGCGGCCGACCAGCACGCGCAGCGCCGCGGTGCGCTTGCCGCCGCCGTCGCTGACCATCACCGCATCCTCGGCCAGCAGGGAAGACAGCCGCGCATAGTCGGCGTTCAGCGTGGCCTGCAGGAACGCCTCGGCGAGCTGCTTGGCGCGGCCTTCGTCCACCGCAAAGCGTGGCCGGGCCTCCTGTACATGGGCGCGGGCCCGGCTGGCCAGCTGGCGCACGGCGGGCTCGGACCGGCCCAGCGTCTCGGCGACCCTTGCATAGTCCTGGTCGAACACGTCGTGCAGCAGGAAGACCGCCCGCTCCAGGGGCGACAGCCGCTCGAGCGCGAGCAGGAAGGCCACCGACACGTCCTCGGCCCGCTCGACGGGGTCGTCGGTCAGCGGCTCGATCAGCGGTTCGGGCAGCCAGGGGCCCTTGTAGGCCTCCCGCTCGGCCTTCGCCCGGCGCAGGCGGTCGATGCAGAGACGGGTGGTGGCGCGCACCAGCCAGGCGGCGGGATCGTCCACCTTCTCGGCGGCGCGAACCCAGCGCAGCCAGGCGTCCTGAACCGCGTCCTCGGCCTCAGAGACGGAGCCCAGCATGCGGTAGGCCAGCCGCTTCAGCCGCGGCCGCTGGGCCTCGAAGGCGTCTGTGAGCGCCGCGTCCATGGCCGCCACCTTACGCCGCAAGCTTCAGCGGCGCGACGGTCTCGCCGGCCACAGTGACCTTGGAACAGGCCTTGCCGTAGCCAAGGGCGTACTTGAGCGTCGGGTACATGCGCGAGGCGACGATGGAGAGGCTGATGGCCACCAGGGCCTTGTCGCCCCACCGGCGGACGATCTCGTCGCGCAGCGGGTCGCAGGTTTCCATGTCCCGGGCGAGGCTGGCGCGGGCGAAGCGGTAGGCCAGCGCGGCCGTCTCACCCATGGCTTCCTGGTCGCCGGCGATGATGGCCCGCAGGATCGAGGGATCGACGCCCTGGGCCGTGGCGATGTCGACGCCGACCTGCACGCAGGGGCCGCAGTCCTCGCTCATCGTGCCGACCAGACCGGCGGCGACCAGCGCCTCGGGCGGGGCGGCCTTCACGTCCATCGCCCGCGTGCCAAAGGCGAACTTCATCAGGCTGGCCGGGTTCACGCGCAGGACATGGCGCATGTAGCTGGCGTCGTAGTCGAACGTCTTCTCGAAGCCGTCGAGCCAGCGGGACAGGTAGGCCTTCAGGAACATCTCGTTCTCCTCAGTCATGGGACGGCCTGCGGAAGAGGGCCAGGAAGAGGGGGATGGCGGCGAACAGGTAGACGCCCACGAAGTCGCGCCGCACGTCGGCCCAGGGGCTGGCGCCGCAGCTGGCGTCGTAGACGTGGATCGCCGCGTGGAAGGTCAGGAACGCCGCGCCGGCAGCCAGCGCCGGCCAGCCTTCGCGCGGACGCCAGGCGAACCACGCGAGACCCAGGGCGGCGACCAGATAGGCCGCGCCGATGTCACGGACGAAGTGGGCGTTGTAGGGGCCCGTGGAGGTGACGCCGGGCACCGCGCCGTACCATGCCAGCGAGGCGAACAGCATCGCCAGCGCATTGCCCGCCAGCACCAGAGCCAGAGCGGCCGAAAGCCACCGATCCCAGGTCCGAAGCATGTCCCGCCCTCCGTCGCTCGCCCCAAGGACGGTCGGATGGCCGGCGCTGTGACATCAGCGGCGCAGATTTTTTCAGCTGAGGCTGCGCACCCAGGGCGGCAGCTCGGTGATGGAGCCAAGTTCGGCGAAACGGGGATGGCCTTGAGGAGCGTCGGCCATCTCATGCTCCCAGATCAGCGGGTAGGGGACGTGGGCGGCGTAGGCGCCCGCTTCCAGCGCCGGGAGGATGTCGGAGCGCATGGAGTTGCCGCACATCACGGCCTGGGCGGCCCCTGTGCCGTGGCGGGCGAACACGCGCTCGTAGGTGGAGGCGTCCTTCTCCGACACGATCTCGACCGCCGCGAAGAGGTCGCCGAGGCCCGAGGCGGCCAGCTTCTGCTCCTGGTGCAGCAGGTCGCCCTTCGTGATCAGCACCAGCCGGTATCCTTCCAGCTCGGCCAGGGCTTGCTCGACGCCGGGCAGTGGCTCGACCGGGTGGCTCAGCATCTCGCGGCCCGCCGCCAGCAGCTCGGCGATCAGCCGGCCGGGGGCGTTGTTGTCGGTGAGCTCCATGGCCGTCTCGATCATCGACAGCGTGAAGCCCTTCACGCCGTAGCCGTAGAGCCTGAGGTTGCGCTTCTCGACCTCGCGCAGCTTGGCCTCCAGGACGGGACCCTCAGCGTGCTCGGCCATCAGCTCCAGGAAGCGGGCCTGGGTCAGGCGGAAGATGCCTTCGTTGTGCCAAAGGGTGTCGTCGGCATCGAGGCCGACCGTGGTGATGCGCATGGGCGCGCTCTTAAGCGAGCCCGCGGCCTAAGCCTAGGCCGCCAACCTACTCGCCGAAGCCTTCGCCGGGCTCGACGGGGGCAAGCCGCAGCAGGCGGGAGTCGGCGACGGCGGCCGTCCGGTGCTGGACCATCTCGCGGTACTCGGGATCGCGCACCATGGCGATGAAAGCGTCCGCGCTCGGATATTCGGCGATGAAGGCCAGGTCCCAGGCTTCGGACTGCGGACCCGTGACCATCACCTGCGGCTTGCCCGCCCAGACCTGGCGGCCGCCCAGGCGCTTGAAGATGTGGGCGGTGGTGCGGCCATAGGCGCGGTAGGCATCGAGGCCGGTCAGCGGCTCCCCGTGGTTCGGGTGCCCTTCGGGGTACTCGGCCGCCGGCTTCAGCTTGATCAGGTTCAGCATGTGGATCGGCTGGTCGCGGGGCAGGCTCTTGAAGACCTCCCAGGCCTCGCGTTCCGGATCGATGTGCGCCATAGGGTCCCCGCTGATTGACCGCGTGAGCCCGAGTCACTACCTACGCGGCCGTTTGCCCACAAGGAGCCTGCCGATGACGAGCCGAGACCTGCTGCCTGGCGTCACCGGCGTTCTGGCCCTGGCGGACGGGACCATCCTGCAGGGGATCGGCGTCGGCGCCGTCGGCGAGGCGGTCGGGGAGGTGTGCTTCAACACCGCCATGACCGGCTACCAGGAGATCCTGACCGATCCCTCGTACATGGCCCAGATCGTGGCCTTCACCTTCCCGCACGTGGGCAACGTGGGCACGAACATCCAAGACATCGAGCAGATGTCGGGCTCGGCGGAGACGGCGGCGCGCGGCGCGATCTTCCGCGACACGCCGACGCGGCCGGCCAACTGGCGCGCTGACGCCGACCTCGAGACCTGGATGAGCCGCCGCGGCGTCGTGGGCCTGGCTGGCGTCGATACCCGGGCGCTCACCCGCCGGATCCGCGAGCACGGCATGCCGCATGCGGTGATCGCCCATAACCCCGAGGGCAAGTTCGACCTGGACGCTCTGGTGGCGAAGGCGCGCGAGTGGAACGGTCTGGTTGGCCTGGACCTGGCCAAGGACGCCACCACCCTGCAGCCGTTCGTCTACGACGAGGGCCTGTGGAGCTGGGAGGACGGTTACGCGAAGCCGCTGGAGAATCCCAAGTACGAGGTCGTGGTCGTCGACTACGGTGTGAAGCGGAACATCCTGCGGGCGCTGACTTCGGTGGGCGCGCGGGCGACCGTGGTGCCGGCCAACACCCCGGCGGAAGAGATCCTCAAGCGCAACCCGGACGGCGTGCTGCTGTCGAACGGCCCGGGCGACCCGGCCGCCACGGGCGAGTACGCGGTGCCTGAGATCCGCAAGCTGGTGGAGAGCGGCAAGCCGGTGTTCGGCATCTGCCTCGGCCACCAGATGCTGGCGCTGGCGCTGGGCGCCAAGACCGTGAAGATGGACCAGGGCCACCACGGCGCGAACCATCCGGTGAAGGACCTGACGACCGGCAAGGTCGAGATCGTGTCGATGAACCATGGCTTCACGGTGGACCGCGACAGCCTGCCCGCGCCGGTGGTGGAAACCCACGTCAGCCTGTTCGACGGCACCAACGCGGGCCTCGCGCTGAAGGACAAGCCGGTCTTCAGCGTCCAGCACCACCCCGAAGCCTCCCCCGGTCCGACGGACAGCCTCTACTTGTTCGAGCGGTTCGCCGGCTACATGGACGGCGCGAAACAGCGGGCTTAGAACCTCCGGGACAAGTCCGGGGAGTTTCCATGCGTTCGTTGAAGTTGGTGGCCGCCGCCGTAGCGGCGCTTTCGTTCGCGTCCGTGGCCGCAGCGCAGCCCGCGGGGGTCTCGTCCGCCGAGCGGATCCGGGCGCACATGGCGTTCCTGGCGAGCGACCTGCTCGAGGGGCGGGAAGCCGGCACGCGCGGCTACGATATCGCGGCGAACTACGCCGCCGCCCAGTTCGCCCAGCTGGGTCTGAAGCCTGCCGGCGACAACGGGACCTTCTTCCAGACCACGCCGATGATCTCGTTCCGCGCCGCGGATGAGGGCGCGATGGTGCTGCGGGACGCCAAGGGGCGCGAGACGCCGCTGGTCGCCGGCCAGGACTTCACG
Source organism: Phenylobacterium sp. (assembly GCF_031181185.1). GTDB lineage: Bacteria > Pseudomonadota > Alphaproteobacteria > Caulobacterales > Caulobacteraceae > Phenylobacterium. The sequence goes on from NZ_JAPSKZ010000004.1 coordinate 10,746, forward strand.
ATCAGCAGCTCGCCGTCACATGCCGAGCTGAAGGCGGACGCTCCGCTGGTCTTCGTGGGCTATGGGCTGGTGGCGCCCGAGCGCGGGCGCGACGATTACAAAGGCCTCGACGTGAAGGGGAAGATCGTGGTGGCGCTCGACGGCGCGCCGCGGTCGTTCCAAACCGAAGAGCGCGCCTACTACCGCAGCGGCCGCACCAAGCGGCTGGAGGCCGAGAAGCGCGGCGCCGTCGGCTTCATCTCGCTCTACACGCCGACCGTCGAGAAGATGCGGCCGTTCGCGGAGTCGGCGAAGCACTGGCGCTCCTGGAACATGACCTGGCGCGACCGCGCCGGGACGCCTTTCGTGGTGGCGCCGAAGACGCCCGGGTTCGGGACGCTCAGCGTGCAAGGCGCGGAGAAGGTGTTCGCCGACGCCAAGGTCCCCCTGGCCCAGATCTACGCCGCCGCCGACACGCGCGATGGCGTGACCCCGCGCTTCGCCCTGCCGGCCTCGCTGGCCGCCGTGATGCGCAGCGAGCTGACGCAGAGCGAGAGCCGCAACGTCGCCGCCCTGCTGGAAGGCTCGGACCCCGCGCTGAAGGCCGAGACGGTGGTGCTGTCGGCCCACCTCGACCATGAGGGCGTGAGCGAGACGGCCAACGGCGCCGACAAGATCAACAACGGGGCGCTGGACAACGCCGGCGGCGTCGCCACGACGTTCGAGGTGGCGCGCGCCTTCGTGGAAAGCGGCCAGCGGCCGAAGCGGTCGGTGATGTTCCTGCTGGTCACGGCCGAGGAGAAGGGTCTGGTGGGCGCGGAATACTTCGCCCGCAACCCCACGGCCCCGGGGCCGGTGGTGGCCAACGTCAACCTCGACATGCCGATCCTGACCTACGACTTCACCGATGTGGTGGCGTTCGGGGCCGAGCGTTCGACGATCGGGCCTGCGGTGCGCCGGGCCGCCGAGCGCACCGGCATCCAGCTGTCGCCCGACCCGTTGCCGGAAGAGGGGCTGTTCACGCGCTCGGACCACTACCGCTTCGTGGAGGTGGGCGTGCCGTCGACCTTCCTGATGACCGGCTTCGCGAACGGCGGCGAGGCCAAGTTCCGCGGCTTCCTGAAGGACTGCTACCACAAAGTCTGCGACGACCTCTCGCAGCCGATCGACTACGCCGCCGGCGCCAAGTTCGCGAAGATCAATTACGAGATCGCCCGCGAACTGGCCGACGCCGCCCAGCGGCCGGCGTGGAACCGCGGCGACTTCTTCGGCGGCAAGTTTGGTACGCAGGCCGTCTCGGCCGACCGCTGAGACGCCCGGTCATGGCTTTGGCGCCCGCGGTCATGGAGGGCCGCAGGCCGCCGGCTAGACTTGCGGCGTGATCCTAGCGCCAGCCGTAGTTGAAACTGATCGAGACCCGCGGGGCCTTGGCGCGGTTGGCCGGCACCTCGTGCCGCAGCCAGCTCTCCCACATGTAGAGCGTGCCCGGCTGGGGCTGCAGATAGACGAAGGGCTGGGCCTCCTCCGGCGCGTCCGGACGTCTTGGCGGCGCGGCCATCATCAGCGGCAGCCGCGGGTCCTCGATCTTGAGCGCGCTGGCGCCGGGCGGGACCGCCACATAGTAGGTGCCCGAGAGCACGCTGTGCGGGTGGATGTGGCCCGTGTGCGCGGCGCCCGGCTTCAGGATGTTCACCCACACGCTGTCCAGCTTCAGACGGCCGCGCCCGAGGTCGAAATGCAAGGCTTCGGCGAAGGTCCTCGCGTGCCGGTCCAGCTTGGACTTCAACTCGGCGAAGACGCTGGCCCGCTGCGGGAGGTCGCCCAGCGAGGCGTAGGACGTATAGCCGCCGTAGCCGTGCTCGCGGCACCAGGCGCGGCCGGCGGCGTCCTCGGCCTCGAGCATCCGGCAGGCCTCGAAAATCTCGGCATTGAAATTTTCGAACAACCGGTCTGTTGTAAGGCTGGCTTCGTAGATCGGGGTGACGAAGAGGGTTCGCAGCGCCATGCCGCCCGCTAGTCGCCGCGAGAGGTTTTGTCAAAGCGCGGGCGTAGGCTGGCGCGGCGACTGAACGATGTTTAGGCTGAACGTCAAAGAACGACTTCGCCGCTTGTGCGGACGGGGCGTCGGGGGAAACGAGAGCATGATCCGAATCGTGGCGGCGCTGGCTGTGGCCGGCCTGATGGTGAGCGGAACGGCGGCCGTGGCGCAGCCGAAGGCCAAGGCGGCCGCGTCCTACAAGGCGCCGCGACTGGCCGGCACCAAGCAACCCGACCTGAACGGCGTCTGGCAGGTGATGAACTCGGCCGGCTGGGACGTCGAGCCCCACGCCGCGCGCGCCGCGCTGCAGATGCGTCCGGGCCCGATCATCCCGGTGCCGGCGAAGGAAGTCCTGGCCCTGGGCGCCGTCGGCGCCGTCCCCGGCGGCCTGGGCGTCGTCGAAGGCGGCGAGATCCCCTACACGCCCGAGGCCAAGAAGGTGCGCGACGAGAACCGCGCGAACTATCTGGAACGCGACCCCGAGGTGAAGTGCTACCTGCCGGGCGTGCCGCGCGCCAACTACATGCACCTGCCCTTCCAGATCTTCCAATCCGACGCGGGCATGATGATCGCCTACGAATACGCGGGCGCCGTGCGCAACCTGATGTTCGACGATCCGGGTCCGCCGCCGGTGGACAGCTGGATGGGTCAGTCGGTGGCCAAGTGGGAGGGCGACACGCTGGTCGTCACCGTCACCGGCCAGAACGACCGCACCTGGTTCGACCGGGCCGGCAACCATCACTCGGACCAGATGACCGTGGTCGAGCGCTATACGCCCACCGGGCCGATGACCATGCGCTACGAGGCGACCATCACCGACCCCAACACCTTCACCAAGCCGTGGAAGATGAGCATGAACCTCTACAAGCGGCAGGGCGAGGACGCGCAGCTTAACCAGTTCAAGTGCGTCGAGTTCGTGGAAGAGCTCATGTACGGCCACCTGCGGAAAGAGCCGCTGAAGTAAGCGAGACGAGATCCTGGCGGCCGTTCATGCGGCCGTCAGCAACGTGACCCGAGGATAGACACGGCATCCGGCGTTGGAGGCGCAAGATGAATAAGACGAACTGGATCATTGGCGCTGTCATCGGCGCGGCCCTGGGCGGCGCGGTCGCCGGCGGCGCGGCGGTGGCCCACCACGCGTTCGCGGCGGAGTTCGACGGCAAGGCGCCTGTGCTGCTTCGCGGCAAGGTGACCCGCGTGGAATGGATCAATCCGCACGCCTGGGTGCACATCAACAACACCAACCCGCAGTACGCCCAGGGCGCCTGGATGGTGGAAGGCGGCACGCCCAACACGCTGCTGCGCGCCGGCATCGACCGCAACTCGCTGAAGCCCGGCACCGAGATCGTGGTGCGCGGCTACCAGTCGAAGGACAAGGTCTGCAAGCCGGCCTGCAAGGCCAACGGCCGCGACGTGACCTTCCCCGACGGCCGCAAGATCTTCATGGGCTCGTCGGGCACCGGCGCGCCGAAGGACGGCGCCGACGCCAGCGAGCGCTAGGCGTCCGATCCGATCGGAATTGGAAAGGGGAGCCGAGAGGCTCCCCTTTTTCTATCTGGTGTTCGCCTCGCGATCCTCTTCCGGGAGGATCACGAACTTCTCGTGGCAGGCGACGCAGCTCTGGTAGAGCGCCGCCCCGGTTTCGAAGACCGCCTGTTTGTCCTTGCGCTCGGCCGCGGCCTTGGCCTCGAGCGCACGCGCCTGCATCGCCTTGGCGTACTTGGTCCACTCGTCGGCCGGTTCGCGCGGCCGCCCCGGAAGGATCAGCAGGTTGGCGGCTTCGGCGACCGTGGCGGCGCCGTCCTCCACCACCTTCCAGCCTTCGTCGGTGGTCGGCGAGAGGTCTCGCTCGCCGGCTTCGGTGATCTCGTAGCCCGACCCGGCCCAGAACGCGTCTGCGGCGGGGTCGACCACGTGCGCCATCAGCTCCTGCATGTCGAGCCCGGTGTATTGCTGTTCGGCCTTCGGCTGGCAGCCGGCGAGCAGCAGGGCCGCGGCGGCCCCAAGGGCCAACTTGGGCGTCAGACGGTGCACAGGCAGATCCCCCGGTCGTCGCGCGATCCTTGCGCCGCGCGTCCCGGCATTCTGCGTCACGGCGGCGGTTCGGTCCACCGCCGCGGGCGGCTCAGCGTACCTGAATTTCGAGAAGCGACTTCCACATCTCGTCGGCGAACCGGATGACCTTCAGGTTGGCCGAGAAGTGGTGCTTGGCCTGGACCATCTCGACCATCTCGCGGCCCAGGTCGATCGTCTCGTCGCCCGGCGCCTGGGCGATCCGGCTGGCCGCCGTCTCGAAGCGGCGCTCGGCGGCGGCGAGGCCGCCGCGGGCGATGGAAAGCGCGTCCATGCGGCCGTCATGGCCCACGCAGCCTTAAGTTCTTGCTGAAGGACATGGTGAACGGGTCATCCGCGCGCGTATCATGCGGCCATCGAAGGAGACGCCCCATGCGCGTTCACATCCTAGCGGCCGTGGCCGCGTTCGCGGCCGGCGCCGTCCAGGCCCAGCCGATCAACGAGCGGCCGCCCACCTGGACCATCCAGTGCATCGAGGTCAGCGGCGACACCGTGCCGGCGGCTTGCCGCGTGCCGGCCAGCCGTACGGACCAGAGCGAGTTCATCTGCACCTGCCCTGCGGGCGGCATGCGCACGCGCGTGCCGATCTGCGGGCCCGGCGAGAGGCCGCCATCCGAGAACGTGGCGCTCAACCGCGTTCGGCGGGAAGCCTCGCGCGACGGCTCGCTCGAGGGCGACCGGATCGACGGCCGCCAGATCTGCGTCGCGCCGCGTCGGCCCTAGGCTCGGTCGGCCGCCGAGGTTTCGCCGCGCTTGCGGCCGCCAGGCGAGGCCTTCTCGCGACGGGCGGTCGTGTTGCGCACGCCATCGGCCTTGGCGGTGGACGAGGCGCCCTTGCCGCCGCCCGCACCCGCGGACTTGGCGTTGCCGCCGCCGGTCTGGGCGGCCTTTTCCGATCCGCCCTTGGTGGGGGTGTTGGGAGAGTCCTTGCGCTGAGCCATGTCGAGCCTCCTTCGAAGGCTCAACCGGCCAGCCGGAGCGGCGTTCCCGGCTACTTCCCAAGCGCGGCGTAGACCGTCTTCTGGAAGACGGGCAAGGCGAGGCGTCCCGACGGGCGTTGGCCCTGCATGGCCGTCACCGCCTCGGGGCCGAGCGGCATGGAGTCCTGGATCAAGAAGATCAGGATCATGTCCTCGGTGGGATCGGCCTGCCACCAGGTGCCGAAGGCGCCCGGCCAGCCGAACGCCCCTTCGCCGCCCGCGCCCATCCACTGGTGCTTCTCGGCGTCCAGGATCATCGACACGCCAAGGCCGAACCCTTGGCTAAGCCAGAAGGGCATGCCCAGGAAGCCGTGGCTGCGTTGCTCCTCCGTCAGCCGGTTGGCGCGCATCAGGTCGACCGTCTCGGGCTTCAGCAGGCGGACGCCGTCCACTTCGCCACGGCCCAGCATCATGCGGGCGAACTTCAGGTAGTCGTCGGCGGTCGAGATCAGGCCGCCGCCGCCGGCTTCGAACTCGAAACGCGTCGGCGGCTCGGGCCAGGAGGCGTCCTCCAGCGGCCCGCCGTCGATCGGCGCCTTGTAAAGCTTGGCCATGCGGCTGGCCTTGTCCGCCGGCATCCAGAAGTCGGTGTCGTGCATGCCAAGCGGGTCGAAGATCCGGCTCTTCAGCACCTCGCCAAGGCGCTTGCCTTCGATGCGGGCGACCAGGAAACCCAGCACCTCGGTCGCGTGGCTGTAGTGGAAGCGCTCGCCCGGCGCGTAGCTCAGAGGCAGGGTTCCAAGCTTCTCAAGCCACCAGTCGGGCGTGACGCCGTAGCCTAGCGGCGGGCCCAGGGTCTTCTCGTGGGCGTGGGCGATCGGGCCCATGGAGGTGAAGGCGTAGGCCAGGCCCGAGCGGTGGGTCAGCAGGTCCTCGACCGTGATGTCGCGCGGCGCCGGGTAGGTCTGGTCGAGGGGACCCGCGGGGTCCTTCAGGACCTTCATGTTGGCGAGCTCGGGTATCCACCGGGTGATGGGATCGTCCAGCTTCAGCTTGCCTTCTTCGACCAACATCATGGCCGCGACGGAGGTGACGGGCTTGGTCATCGAGGCGATGCGGAACAGCGTGTCCCGCTGCATCGGCGCCTTGGCCGCCAGATCGCGGTAGCCCAGGGCGTTCACCTGGGCGACCTCGCCGCGGCGCCACACCAGGGTGACGATCCCGGACAGCGCGCCCTGGTCGACGAACCCCTGCAGCGCGGCGGGGACCTGCCCCAGAGCTTCGCGGTCGAAACCGCCCAACACCTGAGCGCCGTCCATCCTGACCTCCCTGACCTTATCGCTGTTCACCCGGCATAGCGCCCGAGTGACGCGAGGTCCGTCAAGGAAAGCCTACTGTTCGGTCGGCGCCTCGTAGGTGGCCATCATCTCGCCCTTGGCCAACGTGCGGGCCTTGAGCGCGTTGAGCAGCTCGTTCAGCGGGGTGTCCGGGCCCATCTCGATCCAGTCGTTCAGGGCGAAGACCTGGAAGTAGTAGCGATGCATGCCGTGGCCGGACGGCGGACGCGGGCCAAACCAGCCATAGCCGCCCATGTCGTTCTTCCCCTGGATCGCGCCCTGGGGGGAGACCAGCTTCGGCTCGTTGCCGAGACCCTCGGGGATCCGGGTGACCTCGCCGCGGATGTTCCAGAGCATCCAGTGGACGAAGGGCTCCTCGCGCGGAGCGTCAGGGTCCTCGACGATGATCGCCCAGGCCTTCACGTCGGGCACGCTGGACCACTGCAGCGGCGGGGAGATGTTGTCGTGGTAGGCCGAGTGACGGTCGGGCAGGCGGCCGTCCGCCTCCTGCGCCGGGCACGTCACCAGGATGCCGGTGTCGTAGATCGGGTCCACCCGCATGATGGTGATGGACTCGCCGGAATGCCGTTCGGGCTCGCTCATGGCCGCTCTCCTGCAAGGTCTCGGGCTAAGAACCGGGCGCGCCGCGGTTGGGTTGCGCCCGCGGGCGGGCCTCGCCGTGCTGCAGCGCACCGGAAGTCGGGCGGGGGCGCGCCGAAGCCCTTCCACGGCCGCGGCGCCAAGGCCTTACGGCGTAAGGGGTTCAAGCCTTGCCTGACGCTGCGGCGCCTGCGCTGCATTGCGGCATTGAACGGGGCCATCTTCGTGCGTATATGCGCCTCGCCTTCCGTGCGGGCCCAGTTCGGGTTTGGGCTTTGTGTGTGCCTCCCGCGGCTCACAGCGTCGATGAGGACGATCTCCGCATGCTGCTCACCCTGATGAAGTCCAAGCTGCACCGGGCCACGGTCACCCAGGCCGACCTGGACTACGAAGGCTCCATCGCCATCGACCGCGACCTGCTGGACGCGTCGGGCATCCTGCCGCACGAGCAGGTGGACGTGCTGAACATCACTACCGGCGCGCGGTTCACGACCTACGCGATCGAAGCCCCCAGGGGTTCGCGCGTCATCGGCGTGAACGGAGCGGCGGCCCGCCTCGTTCAGAAGGGCGACAAGGTGATCGTCGTCACCTATGGGATGCTGCCGGCCGAAGAGGCCCGCAACTATTCCCCCACGGTCGTGCTGCTGGACGATGGCAACGAGATCAAGAAGGCCGCCTAAGCTCATCCTCGCCGCAGGCCTCGCCTGGGGCCTGCTTTCCGCCTGCTCGCCCGACGCGCCGCCCGGCGTGGACAAGGCGCGCCTGGACGAGGCGGTCTCCCGGGCCGTCGGCGATCCCAACACCTGCGTGCTGATCGCCGAGCGCGGCGGCAAGACGCTGTATCGCTACAACACCGCCACCGCCTGCGCGAAAAAGTACCCGGACTGCGAGGGCGCGGGCGAGATGGCCGTGGGCGACCTGTTGGAGGCCGTGGCGAAGGACGGGCGGCCCCGATACCTGAGCTGCCCGACCCTGCCCGACCGATCGCGCGGCGTCGGCTGGGCGGCGGGGCCCATCGCCGGCAAGGACCAGGTCTATGCCGCCGTCATGGAAGGCGACCGCAGCTTCCCAGGCCGGATGATGGCCGATCGGCTGGAGGCCGCCTTCCGCCGGGCGGGCGCGAGCGGGTCCTAGCGGGAAAGCTCGTAGAGGCCGGTGATGTCGACGCGGACGGTGAGTTCGCCCGGCGAGACCGACGTGTCGGCGGCTTTGCCCCGGAACGAGGCGGCTTCCATCATCGGCATCGGCGGCGGGACCGGGTAGGACGCCGTCCCTTCGCTCAGGGTCACCAGCCGCGTCACGCGGTGGCCGGTGGCGCGGGCGTAGAGGTCGGCCTTGGCGCCCAGCGCCTTCACCGCCTGTTCGCGGGCGGCGTTTTCCGCCGCGGTACGGTCGTCCAGGCCGAAGCTGATCCCGTGCACCTGGTTGGCGCCCGCGCCAACCGAGGCGTCGACGGCGGCGCCGAGGCGCTTCAGGTCGCGCACGGTGATCGTCACCGTATTGGACGCCTGGTAGCCGACCAGCACCGGCGGCTGGTTCTCCTGGTACCGGTATTGCGGGCTGAGGTTCAGGTTTGACGTCTGGATGTCCTTCTCGGCCAGGCCCGAGCGGCGAAGGCTCGCCACCACCGAGTTCATGCGCGCGGCGTTGGCCTGCATGGCCTCGGCGGCGGTCTTGCCCTCGGTCATCACGCCCAGGGTGATGGTGGCCATGTCGGGCGCAACCTTGGTCTCTCCATAGGCCGCGAGATTCAGGGTCGTGGCGCGGAACATGGTGTCGGCCGCGGGCGGCGCGGCTTGCGCCAGGGCGGCCGGCGCAGCGGCCGAGGCGGCCAGGGCGAACGCGAGCGCAGAAGCGCGCATCAGGGTCTTCATCGAGGTCTCCTTGGGTCCTGGGGGAGCGGACCTTGACCCTGAAACTCCCAAGCTCCACCTGAACGCAAGCTTTAAGGCCCGTGCAGCCCGTGGTAACCGGCGCAACCGCTGCTGGGGCCTGTAGCTCAATGGTTAGAGCCGGCCGCTCATAACGGTCTGGTTGCAGGTTCGAGTCCTGCCGGGCCCACCAGCGACGCTTTCCAGCCGGCTCCATGTTGTCGCGGCGCCTGCGTAGGTCCTGGTTGGCGCCAACACTTTCGCGCGAAACCGACAGACATACCGCTGATAGGCGCCAAGTTGCGGACCCTCAGGCCCGCCTCGAAGCCTCGGAAGGTGTCCGATTTCAAGATAGCGGCTGGCCTACTGACGTTTGGGCAAGCGCCAACCATGACCTCAGACGTCATTGATGCGCCTGCGGCATCGCTTAGTCAGGGCGCCTGCGGCCGGCTGGTGGCCGGCGGCGGCGAGGGGGCTTTCCAGTGATCGGCAACCCGGCGCTGATCGAGGACGCCCTCCATCGACATCCGAAGCTGCGGCTGAACCTGATGCACCTGGGGGCGCCGTTCCTCGAGGACACGATCGCCATGCTGTCGCTGTATCCGAACGTGAGCGTCGACACGGGCGCCGTCAGCTGGATCATGCCGCGCCGGCAATTTCACGACTACCTGCGCAGGCTGGTCGACGCGGGCTTCAGCGATCGCATCATGTTCGGGTCGGACCAGATGTTCTGGCCCGAGGCCATCGGCCTGGCGATCGAGGGCGTGGAATCCGCGACCTTCCTGACCGCGGCGGACAAGCAGGCGATCTTCCACGACAACGCCGCCCGCTTCTATCGGTTGGCCGCATAACCCGGCGGCGGAATGCGGCCGTCCAGACCCGACGTTCCCCGGCAAGATCCGCGCGCGCGGAGCATTTCATCCAAGTTCGGCCACGGCGTTATGGTTCGGGAAACCGGGTAGGAGTCTTGTCTGCGGCGAGCCCCTGGACAGGCAACTCGTGCTGATGGTTCGCCAAGGATGGATGGATTGAGCGGCCTGTGGCGCGGCTTCAGGGGGACCTTGAGCGAGGCCGCGTGGCTCAGCGGCGACCGGGCGCGAGCCTACGTCCGCGTGTTCGGCGTCGTCGTCCTGGCCGTCGTGGTCGTCTGGCTGCTCGCGTCGCGCGACGGGGTGGACCGGGCGGGCAACGTGCTCGGCACGGACTTCATCTGCTTCTGGTCGGCCTCCGAGGTGGCTCAGACCGGAAGGGCCGCCGAGGTCTACGATCTCAAGACCCTGAAAGCCGTACAGGCCGCGATCCCCGGCGTGGGCGACACCGTCTGGCCGTTCCTCTATCCGCCCACGTTCCTGCTGATCTGCCTGCCGCTGGCCGCCCTGCCGCTGTTCCCGGCGCTCGCCGCGTGGCTGCTTTCGACCGGGCTCGCCTACGTGCTGGCCTTGCGGCTCTGGGCCGGACGCTGGCTCGGCCATGTGGCTCCCCTGGCGTTTCCTGCGGCCTTCATCAACCTGGCGCACGGACAGAACGCCTTCCTGACGACGGCGCTCTTCGCCATCGCCTCCTGGGCGTTGCGCCGCCGGCCTCTCCTGGCGGGCCTGTGCTTCGGTGCGCTCGTCATCAAGCCGCACCTGGGGCTGTTGATCCCGATCGCCCTCGCGGCGGGAGGTCAGTGGCGGGCGTTCGGGGCGGCGGCCGCGGCCGGGGCAGGGGTCATCTTCCTGTCCGTACTGGTCTTCGGCGTCGACGCCTGGCGGGCCTTCCTGGACAGCGCCGGCTTTTCGCGGACGATCCTCGAGGGCGGGCTGGTCGATCCGGCGAAGTTGCAGTCCGCTTTCGCCGCGGCGCGGATGTGGGGCCTGCCCCTCGGGATCGCCTATGCCCTGCAGGCCGCGGTCCTGCTCGCGGCGGCGGTCGCGGTGTGGCGCGTGGGACGTCTGAGGCCTGACCCCGCCGCCCTCGCGGCCACGCTGGCGGCGGGCACGCTCCTGGCCAGCCCGTATCTGCTCGACTACGACCTGGTCCTCGCGTCGATCCCTATGGCGTGGCTCGTCGGCGAGGGACTGAAAACCGGCTTCAGGTCCTGGGAGAAGTCGGTGGTCGCGGCCGCGTTCGTCCTGCCCGCGATCTCGCGAACGGCAGCGCAGGCGACGGCGATTCCGCTGGGGCCTCTGGTGCTGGGCGCGTTGTTCCTGCTGGTCTGGCGACGCGCGTCGGCGAGCAGCTTGCCCGACCGGTCCTGTTCGGATCCGCCCCACCACTGAAGGTCCGCAGCAAGCGTTGCACGCCTGCGGTCGGGATTCGGCTGGCGTCGAGCGCGAAATCGTGCGATGATGTGAACATCGAATATCGTTTTGGTTCGGTTGCTCTCCACGCTTGTTCTTCGGATCGAGCCCGAGCCTCCCAAGACCTTCTCCGAACATTTGATGTCGCGCGCCGATCTTGGCGCGCGAAAACTCACACGCGAAAAGTGACAATTAATGGCTATCGGCACCGTGAAGTGGTTCAACCCGACGAAGGGCTTCGGCTTCATCCAACCGGACGACGGCGGCCCGGACGTCTTCGTGCACATCTCGGCCGTGGAACGTTCGAGCCTCGGCTCGATCAACGAGGGCCAGAAGCTCAGCTACGAGCTGGAGCGCGACCAGCGCAGCGGCAAGATGTCCGCCGGCCAGCTGCAAGCCGGCTAAGGAGCTGCGTTCGGGCAGGGCCGCGGGTTTGCCGCCGCCCTGGCCGGACAGCAGGGAAGCAATGGCTCTCTCCACCATTGAACGGGCCTACCAGGTCGCGCGTTCGGGCCAAGCGGCGGACTTCGCCAGCCTGAAGCAGCGGCTGCAGGCCGAGGGCTGCCGGGCGGTCGACGCGCTGCTCTCGCAGCGTAACCTCCGCAGCCACCTCGAGGCGATCTGCGCGGCCGCGTTCCGGCCCGACGAGGCGCCCCAAACCCCACAGAAGGTCGACAGCCACCATGATCAGTGACATCGACGGCTCGGGCTTTTCCGATCGGCTGAAGCGCGCCGCCGACGCCAAGCAGGCCCTGCTGGCCAAGATGCGTCCGCGACCCACCGTCACCGACCCGCAGGCGCCGTCCCGCGAGGCGCTGCGGACCGCGGAGCTCGAGCAGGTCCGCCACGCCCGCGCAGCCGCCAAGGCGGCCAAGAAGCAGGCGGCGGCCGACGCCATCGAGGCCGCGCGCTTGAATGCGGAGGCCGTCGAAGCCGCCGCTCTCGACGCCAAACGCGGCGAGCGCAAGGAGCGCAAGGCGCTGACCAAGGCCGAGGCCAAGGCCAAGCGCGACGCCCGCTACGCCGCCCGCAAGGCCCGCAAGTAACCCGCGCGATCCCGCGCTACGAAAGGAACGCCATTGGCGAAGGAAGAGCTCGTCGAGTTCGACGGACAGATCACCGAACTGCTGCCGGAAGGCCGCTTCCGCGTCCGGCTCGAGAACGACCATGAAATCCTGGCCTACACGGCCGGCAAGATGAAGAAGAACCGCATCCGCTCCATGGTGGGCGACCGCGTGACGGTCGAGATGACGCCCTACGACATGGACCGGGGCCGGATCACCTATCGCCACAAACCCGAAGGCAGCCGCCCGGCCGGCGCTGGCGCTCGCCCGCAGTTCCGGCGGCGCTAGGCAGCCGATCCGGTCCGGCTTGCGCTTCCCCAAAGCGGCGCCTTGTTTCCGCCGCCGCTCCCCCGCTAGCGTAGGGGAACGAAGGCTGCGTCGGCAGCAGGGGGAAGAGTATTCATGGATCGTCGCGTATTCCTGGGCAGCGCCGCGGCGCTGGCCGTCTCGGGCGCCGTCGCGCCGCTGCCCACGCAGGCGGCCACGGCCGAAGACGCTCGGCTGCGGGCGTTGCTGGACGCCTTCTTCGAGGCGGATCTCGACGAGTCGCCCCAGTCGGCCACCACCTATGGCCTGGATGTCGGTAAGCGCGCCGCACAGCGCAGCCAACTGGACGATGTCTCATCGGCCGGTCGCGCCCGCTGGGTGGCCGCCCGCAAGGCGCGCTTGGCGCAGCTTTCCCGGATCGACGCGGGCAAGCTCTCGCCGCTGAGCCGCACCGACCTTGAGGTCGTCAGCTACGCCTATCGCACAATCGCCGAGGGCGGCGAGCGCTTCACCTTCGGCGAGGGCGCGGCGGGCTTCTCCTACGCGCCTTACTCGCCGTACGTCCTGAGCCAGCTGTCGGGCGTCTACCAGTCTGTCCCGGATTTCCTGGACTCGGTGCATCCGGTGAAGACCGCGGCTGACGCCGAAGCCTATCTGGCGCGCCTGGAGGCCTTCGCGGGCCTGCTGGACGCCAACACCGCCGATTTCCGCAAGGACGCCGCCCGCGGGGTGCTGGCGCCGGACTTCGCCCTCGAGGCCACGCTCGCGCAGCTGCGCAAGCTGCGGGAGCCGGCGGCGGAGGCGCACGGCCTGACGACTTCGCTGACGCGCCGCACCGCCGAAGGCGGTATCGGTGGCGACTGGAAGCGGCGCGCCGCAGCCATCGTCTCGGGCAAGGTCTATCCCTCGCTGGATCGGCAGATCGCCGCCGTTGAGGCGCTGCGGCCCCAGGCGAAGCCAGATCCCGGCGTCTGGAAGCTGCCCGACGGCCAAGCCTTCTACGCGGGCGCGCTCGCGTTCCAGACCACGACGACGCTGACCCCCGAGCAGGCCCACGCGCTGGGGCTGAAACAGGTGGCGGAACTGGAAGCCCAGATGGACACCCTCCTGCGGGCGCAGGGCCTGACCAGCGGCTCGGTGGGCGCGCGGATGACCCAGCTCGCGAAGCGGCCGGATCAGCTCTATCCGAACACCGACGCCGGCCGAGCCGAACTGCTGAACGCGCTGAACGAGCAGACCGAGGCCATGCGGGCCAAGATGCCGCTGGCGTTCAAGACCCTGCCGAAGGCGCCGGTCGAGATCGTGCGCGTGCCGCCCGAGATCGAAGACGGCGCGCCGAACGGCTACGCCACGCCGCCGGCCCTGGACGGCTCGCGGCCGGGCCGCTTCTACATCAACCTGAAGGACACGGCCGAGTGGCCGAAGTTCAGCCTCCCGACCCTGACCTATCACGAGGCGCTGCCGGGTCACCAATGGGAAGGCTCGATCACGCTGGAGTCGACCGAGATCCCGCGCCTGCGGCAGGTGTCGCTGGGGTTCGCCGCCTATGGCGAGGGCTGGGGCCTCTATGCCGAGCAACTGGCCGACGAACTGGGCGCCTACGAGGGGGACCCGCTGGGCAGGTTGGGCTTCCTGCAGTCGCTCCAGTTCCGCGCGGTGCGGGTCGTCGTGGATACCGGGATGCACGCCAAGCGCTGGAGCCGCGAACAGGCCACGGACTACATGGTCGAGAAGACCGGCTTCGTCCGGAGCCGGGCGCAGCGCGAGATCGACCGCTACGCCATCTGGCCGGGCCAGGCCTGCAGCTACAAGATCGGCCACACCGAATGGGTGCGCTTGCGCGAGGAGGCGAAAGCCCGCGCCGGCGCGAAGTTCGACCTGAAGACCTTCCACGACGTGCTGCGCCGCGGATCGATGCCGCTCGTCGTGCTGGAGCAGGTCGTGAAGCAGACCTTCCCCGCATAACCGCGTTAGCGCCGGTCTGCGGAGTTCGCTAGGAAAGGTCGATGACGGATCGGGCGGAAGACATCGACGTGGGGGCGAACGCCGCGGCGCGGCGCGGCCCCACCCGCCGCTTCGAGGCCCGGCGGCATGACATCATCCGCTCGGCGATCGCCGAACTGAACCGCAAGGGCGTGCGCGGCATGACGCTGGGCGAGGTGGCCGCTCGGCTGGACCTCGTGCCGACTGGGGTCATCTACTACTTCCGCAACAAGGAAGAGCTGGCCCAGGCGGCCCTGCTGCAGGGGCTGGAGGCCTTCGATCGGCTCGTGGCCGCGGGCGATGCCGAGCCGGACGAGCGGCGACGGGTCTCGGCCTTCGTCGGCGCCTACTTCGATCTGAAGCAGCGGGTGGCGCTTGGCCAGGCGGACGAGGTGCCGGTCTTCAACGACATACGGGCGCTGAACTGCGAGCGGGTCAACGCGGCCTTCGTCGAGCTCTTCCGGCACGTGCGGACGCTACTGGCCCCAGCCGACCGGCTGCCGCGGCCGCACGCCAACGCCCGAGCTCATCTGCTGCTCTCGAACCTCTTGTGGACGCCGGCGTGGCTGCGGCGGGTCGAGTTGGCGGACTATCCGCGCACGGCGGAACGGACCAGCGACATCCTGCTGAACGGCCTGTTGGGCCCGAGCGTGGCGTGGACGGCGCCGAAGCCGCTCAGCCTCCAACGCGAGGGCGATCCCAGCGCGCACGCCTCGTCCGAGCTGTTCCTGCGGGCCGCCACCGAGCTGATCAACGAGCAGGGCTACCACGGCGCCTCGGTCGAGCGGATCTCGGCGCGTCTCAACGTCAGCAAGGGCGCCTTCTATCACCACAACGCGACAAAGGATGAGCTGGTCGCCGCCTGCTTCCAGCGCACGTTCGACATCGTCTGGCGTGCGATCCACGAGGCGGAGGCCGCCGGCGGATCCGGCCTGGAAGTGCTGGTCAATCTGGCCGCCGCGCTGATCGAGCGGCAGGTGAGCGGCGGCGCCCCGTTGTTGCGCACCTCAGCCCTGACGACGGTGCCCGAAGCTATCCGCGCCGGCCTGCTGGAGACCTTCGATCAGCTTTCGTACCGCTTCGCGTCGATCATCTGCGAAGGCGTCGGCGACGGCTCGATCCGCCCGCTGGACGTGAATATCGCCGCCCAAACCTTGACCGCCGCAATCAACGCCGCGGCCGAGTTGCGTCACTGGGCGCCGGGCGTCGGGCCCGAGGCCGTCACCGAGCTCTACGTGCGCCCGCTGTTCGAAGGGCTGGCCTCGCCCGCGGCTTGAGGCTCGCCACGCCGCCCGGCCTGGGTTAGGCCGTCAGGGAAAGTCGCCAAGCGTGAGGAGTAGGTCGTGACCGTCGAGGAACTGCTGTCCCAGGACTTCGGAACCATCGCCGACGTGATCGGTGCCCAGGCGCAGGCGCTGAAGGACAAGCCCGCGCTGATCGACGCCCGGCGCACCATCACCTACGCCGAGTTGGACAGCCTGATGGACCGCATCGCCGCGGCGCTTCAGCGGGACGGCGTCGGCAAGGCCGAGGTGGCGGCGATCTGCGCCTCCACGTCGGTCGAGTACGGGGCGACGTTCTTCGGCATCCTGCGAGCCGGGGCGATCGTGGCGCCGCTCGCCCCGTCGTCGACGCCCGAGAGCCTGGCGCTGCAGTTGAAGGACTCCGGCGCCAAGGTCTTCTTCTTGGATAAGGGCGTGGCCGAGGCCATGGCGGGCGTGATGAGCGAGGTGGCCGCCAAGCGCGTGTCGCTGGACGGCTCCGACGCCGGTCAGGCGTTCGAGGAATGGCTCGCGCCCGAAGGCGCCAGGCCCGTGCGGCACGAGATCGAGCCGGACCAGGGCTTCAACATCATCTACTCGTCGGGCACCACGGGCGCCCCGAAAGGCATTGTCCAGCCGCACCGCATGCGGTGGGGCCAGATCCGTCGCGGCGTCTATCCGGCCGACGCCGTGACCCTGGTCTCCACGCCGCTCTATTCGAACACGACGCTGGTCTCGTTCCTGCCGACGATCTCGAACGGCGGCACGGTGGTGCTGCTCCCGAAGTTCGACGTCGAGCAGTTCCTGAAGCTGTCGGAGAAGCACCGCGTCACCCACGCCATGCTGGTGCCGGTGCAATACCGGCGGCTGATGGCCCATCCGGACTTCGACAAGTACGACCTGTCCTCATTCCAGATGAAGTTTTCGACCTCGGCCCCGTTCTCGGCCGAGCTGAAGGCCGAGGTGCTGCGGCGCTGGCCCGGCGGCCTGGTGGAATACTACGGCATGACCGAGGGCGGCGGCTCTTGCGGTCTGGTCTGCCACGAGCATCCAGACAAGCTGCACACCGTGGGCAAGCCGCTGCCGGGCCACGACATCCGGCTGATCGGTGAAGACGGCCAGGAAGTGCCGCAGGGCGAGATCGGCGAGGTCGTCGGCCGCTCGGGGGCGATGATGGTCGGCTACCACAACCAGCCGGGCAAGACGTCCGAGGCCGAGTGGTGGAGCCCGGAAGGTCTGCGCTACATCCGCACCGGGGACGTTGGCCGCTTCGACGAGGACGGCTTCCTCACCCTGATGGACCGCAAGAAGGACATGATTATCTCCGGCGGGTTCAACATCTACCCGAGCGACCTCGAGGCCGAGATCGTCCAGCACGAGGCGGTGCTGGAGGCCGCCGTTGTGGGTGTGCCGTCCGAGCAGTGGGGCGAGACACCGGTGGCGTTCGTCGCCCTGAAGCCGGGCGAGAGCGTGGAGGCCGAAGCGCTGAAGGCGTGGGTCAACGGCCGTCTGGGCAAGACCCAGCGGCTGGCGGACCTGCGGATCGTCGACAGCCTCCCCCGCAGCCATATCGGCAAGGTGCTGAAGCGCGAGCTGAGGGACGCCTACCGCCCGGCCGCGCCGGCCTAGCCAGCGCTTGCATTCCGCCTCACTGGTGCGAATATGCAACCGGTGAGGTGCGAGCTATGAAGGACGCCGGCCGTTCGGGCTGTCCGATCAATCTGACGATCGAGATCATCGGGGACCGCTGGAGCCTGCTGGTCCTGCGCGACATGATGTTCGGCAACCGCCGCCACTTCCGCGAGCTGCTGACGCGGTCGGACGAGGGCATCGCCTCGAACATCCTCGCCGACCGGCTGAAGCGGCTGACCGAGCAGGGCATGGTGACCCGCGCCGACGACCCCAGTCACAAGCAGAAGGCGATCTACAGCCTCACCGAAAAGGCGATCCAGCTGGTCCCGATCTTCGCGATGATCGGCGCCTGGGGGCGCCGTCACCTGCCGGTGACCGAGGCGCTGTCGATCCGCGCCGAGTTGCTGGAGGAGGGCGGGCCTGAGCTGTGGGCGCAGTTCATGGACGAATTGCGCCATCTGCACCTCGGGGCGCCGGCGCCCGAGCGGTCGGTGCTGACCGAGCTGCAGGCCGCCTACGAAGCGGTGGTCGCGCCGCGCCCCGTGCCTGCGTAGGGAACGAACCTTCGCCAGGCGACGTTTGGCCGGCGGCGCAGCCGGAGCCCTCGCCGGCCGCGCTGG
The DNA here is from genome assembly GCF_031181185.1 of Phenylobacterium sp. GTDB lineage: Bacteria > Pseudomonadota > Alphaproteobacteria > Caulobacterales > Caulobacteraceae > Phenylobacterium. The sequence goes on from NZ_JAPSKZ010000004.1 coordinate 28,674, forward strand.
ATGGATCGGCTTGTAACCAGGGGGCGCGAGCTTGCGGCTCCAACAGGGGACCGGCGTCGCAGTGATCGTGGCGGCCAAGGACGCGGCCGCGACAATCGAGCGCGCGGTCGCCTCGGCCCTGGCGCAGCCCGAAGCCGTTGAAGTGATCGTGGTCGATGACGGTTCGGGCGACGGCACCGCCGAGCTGGCCCGGCGGCTGGACGACGGCTCAGGGCGGCTGAAGGTCGTCTCCCAACCGCAGGCCGGACCGGCGGCCGCGCGGAACTTCGGCCTTTCGCTGAGCCGCGCGCCGTGGGTGTGCCCGCTGGATGCGGACGATTTCCTGAAGCCGCGCCGCTTGGAGCGGCTGATCGCTCAGAGCGACGGCTGGGACATCGTGGCTGACGACCTCCTGGTGGTGTCCGAAGGCGCCGAGGACGCGGCCCCGCGACCCCTCATCGGCGAGCAGCTGCAGCTCCCGTTCACCCTCGACTTTCGGACGTTCGTTGACGCCAACATCAGCCGGCGGGGCCTGGCCCGGCGGGAGTTCGGCTTCCTGAAGCCGCTAATGCGCCGCGCCTTCCTTGACGAGGCGGCGCTGTCCTACGACCCGCGGCTGAGGCTGGGCGAGGACTTCATCCTTTACGCGACGGCGCTCGCGAAAGGCGCACGGTTCAAGGTGGTGGACGCCTGCGGCTATGTCTCGGTTCAACGGCCGGGTTCCCTCAGCCACAACCATACCGTGGACGACCTGCGGCACCTGAGGCGCGCGAGCGAGCGGCTGGCGGGCTTGGCCGAACTGAAGCCCCAAGAGGCTGCGGCGGCGCGGCGCCACTGCCGCCACATCGACGCGAAGATCGCCTTCCGCGAGGTGCTGGAGGCCAAGCAGGCCGGGGGCGTGCTGGGCGCGCTGGCGGCGGTGGCCGTGCGCGCGGCGAGCGCCCCCTACATCCTGCGCCAGAGCCTGGCGGGCGGCGGGGGCGCCTGAGGTCTAGGACTCCTCCGAGACCGTGCGGACCAGTTCGACCAGCTTGCGGCGCAGCGCCGGCTGGGTGATGCGCGGGAAGGCGGCCATCAGCTCGAGGCCTTCGCCGGTCAGCATGAAGTCCTGGGCGTCCTCGCGGTGGGCGACCGGATCCTCGCTGGCGAGGCCCTCGTAGAAGTAGCTCACCGAGGTCTTAAGCGCCCGGGCGATTTCCCAAAGCTTCGAGGCGCTGACGCGGTTCGCGCCGCGCTCGTACTTCTGGACCTGCTGGAAGGTGATGCCCAGCGCTTCGGCCAGGCGTTCCTGGCTGACGCCGATCTCCTTGCGGCGCATCCGGATCCTGAGGCCAACGTGGCGGTCGACCGGATGCGGCCCCTCGTCCCGGCTGAAGTCGCCCTCGACGGCGGCCAGCGCCTCGGCAATGTCTCTGTGCAACGGCTTGTTCATCTGCGTACAGGCTCCCGCGGCCCGCAGCATTCGCCCGACCGCCATGACACCCTCCCCCGAAGGTACGTCCTGAGGTTGCGAGAAGACGGCGGCCTGCGAAAGGCCGCCTCTACTCATTTTGGGGGTGGGCCGGGTTCCCGTTTTGATCGGTCCCGCGCCTCGTCCGCACGCGGGGCGCGCATGCAATCGCTGCCTACTCGCGTCGTTCCGTCGCTACTTGTAGCGGTCGAACCAGGCAAGGATCGCCGCCGCCTTGGCCGCCGACTGGGACGGTCGGCCCGCCAGGCCGCCGTGGCCCGCGCCGGGCACCCGGACGAGGGCGGTGGGCACACCCTTGAGCTGAAGCGCCTGATAGTACTGCTCGGCCTCGGTGACCGGCGTCCGCAGGTCCTCCTCGCCGACCACCACCAGCGTCGGCGTGGTGACGTTGCCGACCAGCGACAGCGGCGAGCGGGCCCAGTACCCCTGCGGGTCCTCCCACGGCATCTTGCCAAACCAGTTGTGGGTCATGCCGACGTAACCGTCGGCGGTCAGCACCTGGCTGGTCCAGTTGATCACCGGCTTTTGCGTCGCGGCGGCCTTGAAGCGGTTGGTCTTGCCGATGATCCACGAGGTCAGAACGCCGCCGCCCGAGCCGCCGGTGACGTAGAGCCGGTCGGGGTCCACGAAGCCCTTGGCGATGGCGGCGTCGACCGAGCTGATCAGGTCGTCGTAGTCGTTGCCGGGGTACTTCTTGTCGATCTCGTTGGCGAAGGCCTCGCCGTACGAGGTGGAGCCGCGCGGGTTGGTGTAGAGCACCACATAGCCGGCCTGGGCGTAGAGCTGGACGTCGGTCGAGAACGCCGGACCGTAGGCCTGGTGCGGGCCGCCGTGGATCTCCAGGATCAGCGGGTACTTCTTCGACGGATCGAAGTTGGGGGGCGTGGCGATCCAGGCGTCGATCGGCTTGCCGTCGTACGACGAGGTCACCGGCAGGTGCTCGACGCGGGCCAGGGTCTTGCCGGCGAACAGGCCGTCGTTGAGCCGGGTCAGGCGGGTGGACTTGCCGCCGCGCAGGACGGCCAGATCGGCGGGATGTTCGGGCGTTCCCATGGTGTAGGCGACGACCCCGCCGCGGCCGACCGAGAACTCACCCCCGGCATAGGGGCGGTCGAGGCCGCCGCCCGCGAGGCCGGAGACCACGGTCTCCACGCGCCCGTCGAGCGTGGCCCGACCGACCTTGGTCACGCCCTTGTCGACGTAATCGAAGTAGATGCTGCGGCCGTCGGCGGACCACTGCGGAACACCCACGCTGCGGTCGAGGCTGGCGGCGAGCCGGCGGACGTTCCGGCCGTCGGCGTCCATCACATAGAGGTCGTTGTCCTCGTAGCTGCGGCCCTGGTCGTCGCTGGCGACGAAGGCGATCTTCGAGCCGTCGGGCGAGGGGACAGGCGCGCCGTCCTGGCCCTTGCGGGTGGTGAGCCGCGTCATCTGCCCGTCCACGACGCCGACCCGCCAGATCTCGGACTCGTTCGGTTCGCGCTCCCAGGTGGGGTTGCGGTTGGAGCTGAAGAGGATCGCGCGGCCGTCCGCGGTGAAGTTGATGGGGCCGGCGCTGTCGAAGCGGCCGAAGGTGACCTGGCGCGGCTGGCCGCCGTCGGCCGAGACCACGAAGATCTGGCGGAAGCCCGGCTTCAGGAAGCCCTGGCCGTCGAAGCGGTAGGTGACGCGGTCGATCACCTTCAGCGGCTCGGCCCACTTGGCGCCCTCGGGCCGCTTCAGCGGCGCGCCCAGCGGCTTGCCCTCGTCCAGCTCGAGCATGGTGAAGGCCAGCGTCTTGCCGTCCGGCGACCAGGCGATGTCATCCGGCGCCTGCTCCAGGGTGGCCACCTTGGCCGAGCGCCCCGTGGCGACCCAGCGGACGTAGAGCTGGGGCTGGCTGCCGGGCTGGGCCGAGACATAGGCCAGGCGCGTTCCGTCGGGCGACCAGCGGGGCGCGAAGTTCGCGCCCTCGTCCACGACCAGCGGCGACTGCACGCCGGTGGCGAGGTCGGCCAGCCAGATCGAGCGCTGGGTGCGGTCCGTCATGATGTCGTTGCGGGCGCGCACATAGGCGACCGCGCCGCCGTCGGGCCGCACCTGGGGATCGGCGACCTGCTGCAGGCCGAAGAGGTCGCGGCCGGTGAAGGTGCGCTGCGGGCCCTCCGCCACTTGAGCCGAGACCGCCGTCGCCGCGAGCGCCAGGATCGACGCCAGAACCGCTGCACGCATCAGAAACCCCCACCGGAACGCAAAGAAGCTGCGCAGAGAAAGCTGTGCGGAAGGCTTTGTCCAGCCGCCCCGGATCGCTACATGCGAGCCCATGGCCGAAGCTTTCAATGACCTCGCACTTCCCGCCGCCAAGGCCGAGCGCTACGCCGCCGTGGCCGAGGAGATCGCCTCTGTCCTCGAAGGCGAGCCGAACCTGACCGCGCGGATGGCCACGGTCGCCTCGATGCTGGCCAACAGCTTCGAGGACTACTTCTGGACTGGCTTCTACGTGGTGGACCCCGCCAAGGCCGATGAACTGGTCGTGGGCCCCTACCAGGGCACGCTGGGCTGCCTGCGGATCGCGTTCGGCCGCGGGGTCTGCGGCACGGCGGCGGCGACGCGCCAGACGCAGCTTGTACCCGACGTCCATGCCTTTCCGGGCCACATCGCCTGCGACAGCCGCTCGGCCAGCGAGATCGTGGTCCCGGTGTTCGACAAGACGGGCGCGCTGATCGCGGTCTTCGACGTGGATGCCGAGCGACCGGCCGCCTTCGATGAAACGGACCAGGAATGGCTGGAGAAGATCCTCGCGGAAACGTTCTCCAAGGGGTGATTGTCTTACGCAGCGTCGGCCTCATACATCTGTTTCGACGCGCCCGTTCCTGAGGGCGCACGAGAGCGAACGGAGCTGTTGAGATGGGCGAGGCCTATATCGTTGCCGCGACGCGGACCGCGGGCGGGCGCAAGGGCGGCCGTGTGCGCGGCTGGCACCCGGCCGACCTGGGCGCGGTGGTCCTGAACGAACTGGTCGACCGCTCGGGCGTGGCGCCCGACGCCGTCGAGGACGTGGTCATGGGCTGCGTCATGCAGGTGGGCGAGCAGTCCACCAACATCGCGCGGAACGCCGTGCTGGCCTCGAAGCTGCCGGAGAGCGTGCCCGGCACCTCGGTCGACCGGCAGTGCGGCAGCTCGCAACAGGCGCTCCACTTCGCCGCCCAGGCGGTGATGAGCGGCACCCAAGACATCGTCATCGCCTCGGGCGTAGAGAGCATGACCCGCGTGCCGATGGGCCTCTCGGTGTCGCTGCCCTTCAAGGAAGGCTTCGGCCATCCCAAGAGCCCGCGCCAGGAAGAGCGCTATCCCAACATCCAGTTCAGCCAGTTCATGGGCGCCGAGATGGTCGCCGAGAAGTACGGCCTGACGAAGGACCAGCTGGACGAATACGGTTACCTGTCTCACCAGCGCGCCATCGCGGCCACGCAGGGCGGCGCGTTCAAGGACGAGATCCTGGCGATCGACGGCCTGGACGCCGAGGGCAACAGCGTGCGCCATGACTCGGACGAGGGCATCCGTTTCGACGTCAGCCTCGACGGCATGAAGGGCGTGAAGCTGCTGCGGGAGGGCGGCCGGATCACGGCGGCGACGTCCAGCCAGATCTGCGACGGCGCCTCGGGCGTCATGATCGTCTCGGAGAAGGCGCTGAAGGAGCACAACCTGACGCCGATGGCCCGCATCCACCACCTGTCGCTGCTGGGCCATGACCCGGTGATCATGCTGGAAGCCCCGATCCCGGCGACCGAGCGGGCGCTGAAGAAAGCCGGCATGTCAATCGACGACATCGACCTGTTCGAGGTCAACGAGGCGTTCGCCTCGGTGCCGGTGGCGTGGCTGCAGAAGACGGGCGCGAACCCGGACAAGCTGAACGTCAACGGCGGCGCCATCGCCCTGGGCCACCCGCTGGGCGCTTCGGGCACCAAGCTGATGACCACCCTGGTCTACGCGCTGAAGGCGCGCGGCAAGAAGTGGGGCCTGCAGACGATGTGCGAAGGCGGCGGCATGGCCAACGTCACCATCGTCGAGGCGCTGTAGTCGCGCTATAGCGGCCGCATGTCGGACCGCATCATCGCAATCACGGGCGCCGCCGGCGTCCTGGGCTCCGCCGTGGCGCAGGCTGCGGCGGAGCTTCCGTACCAGCTCGCCCTCATCGACCACGCCAACCACTGTCCGGGTCCGGAGGGCGCTTTCGTCCAGACGGGCGTGGACCTGACCGACGCCGTGCAGGCCAGCGCGGCGGTGGACGCGGTGGCCGACAGGTTCGGGCGGCTGGACGTGCTGCTGAACATCGCCGGCGGCTTCCGCTGGGAGACCCTCGAAGGCGGCTCGTACGACACCTGGCCCCAGCTCTACCGCCTGAACGTGCTGACGGCGACCAACGCTAGCCGCGCGGCGATCCCGCACCTGAAGCGCAGCAGCGCCGGCCGCATCGTCAACGTGGGCTCGGCCGCGGCGCTGAAGGCCGGCATGGGCATGGGCGCCTACGCCGCGTCCAAGGCCGGCGTGCATGCCCTGACCCAGGCGCTGGCGGAGGAGCTGAAGGGCGAGGGCGTCACCGTCAACGCCGTGCTGCCGTCGATCATCGACACGCCGACCAACCGCGCCGACATGCCGAAGGCCGACTTCTCGGCCTGGGTGGCGCCGAAGGACCTGGCCGCGGTGATGCTGTTCCTGGCCTCGGGAGCGGCGGGCGCGGTCACCGGCGCCCTCGTTCCGGTCACTGGCCGCATCTGACCCGTACGCCGGCGCGGCTGTCACGCGCTCTTATCAAATCCAGCTTACGGCCCCGCTCACGCACCGAAGCGTAGGGGATCGTTACATGTTCAAGTCACGTGCGCGGCTGCTGGGCGCCGCGAGCGCCATCGTGCTGGCAGGCGCGGGCCACGCAGTCGCTCAGGAGACCGCGGCGGTGGAGGAGATCGTCGTCACCGCCCAGAAGCAGCAACAGCAGGCGATCGACGTGCCGATCGCGCTCACCGCCTACGGGACGGATCGGCTGGAGGCGCTGGGCGTGCAGGACTTCGCCGACCTCTCGTTGTTCACACCCGGTTTCGAGGTCCAGGACCAGTCGCCGAACAACCCGGGCTTCGTGATGCGCGGCATCACCTCGGACTCTACCGACGCCTTCGCCGAGGCGCGCGTCTCGGTGTTCCAGGACGGCGTCTCAATCTCGAAGGCTCAGGGCAGCTACGTCGAACTGTTCGACCTGGAACGCGTGGAGGTGGCCAAGGGCCCGCAGTCCACCCTCTTCGGCCGCGGCGCCCTCATCGGCGCGGTCAACCTGATCCAGGCCAAGGCTTCAACGGGGCGGTTCGACGCCTACGCAAAGGTGGAGGCCGGCGACTACGGCTATCGCCTGGGCGAGGCCGCAGTGAACGCGCCGCTGTCCGATCAGGTCGCCGTCCGCCTGGCCGGCCGCATCCGCTATCGTGACGGCTATGTCGACAACGCGCTGGGCGGCGACGCCTTCCAGTCGGTGGACACCAAGGCGGTCCGCGCGAGCGTGAAGCTCGAGCCCGCCGACCGCGTCAGCATCGACGTGATCGCCAACTATCAGAAGGACGACCCGACCGGTACGGCCTTCAAGTCCGGCGGGTTCTCGCCCACGGACCCCGTCAGCGGCGCCGTTCTAGCTGACCGCCGTCCGCAGACTGCCGCCGCCCTCTCGGCGCCGGCGAGCTTCCAAGGCGGGATGAGCCTGGGCGTCGATCGCGAGGTCTGGGGGGTGACGGGCCTCGCGACGATCGAACTCACCGACGAGCTGACGCTGAACTCCATCACAGCCTACCGTGAATACGAGAGCCAGGAGGCCTTCGATCCGGACGGCTTGTCGCTGCCGATCCTCACAGGGCTGAACGACGGCCGAGGCGAGCAGTGGAGCCAAGAGCTACGCCTGAACTACGACGCCGGCGGCCGGGTGCGTGGCTTTGTCGGGGCGGGCCTGTTCAAGGCGGACGACACCCAGCGCACCCCGATCCAGTTCGACGAGCGGATCGCGCTCGCCGTCGTGACAGGGCAGCTCAATGCCGGCGCTGCAGGCCTTGGCCTTCCGGTGACCACGCCGGCCCCGGCGCCGGTGTTCGGCAACGCCGCTTTCTCCGGAGCGCTGCTGCGCGGCCTAGTCGCGGCGCAGAGCGGGAACCGGTTGGTTCTGACGCCAGCGCAGGCCGCCGCGATCGCCGCGAACCTGCGCGCCAACCACGTCGAGGAGTCGCTGGCCACGTCGGACCTCGACTCGTTCGACGTCTTCGCTGACGTCAGCTTGGACGTGACCGATCGGCTGGAAATCGCGGGCGGCGTCCGGTTCACCCGGGACGAGAAAATGACCGGCTTTGGCGCGCGCGTGATCGGCGGGCGCAGCGTCCTGGGCGGCGCCCTGGGCGCAGCTCAGCTGGCGGCTAGCGGCACGCCGCAGGGCTTGGCGCAGGCGCAGGCGATCGTGGGCGCCTTGCAATCGCCGGGCGTGCAGCAGATCCCCGCCAACCTGCTCCCGCTGTTCGGACTGACCTTCCAGCCAACTGCCGGCAATGGCGAAGTCTCGGAGCAGGACCTGGAGGACGAGGGGGTCACGTGGCGCCTGGTCGGTCGCTACGAACTGTCGGACGACGCCAATCTCTACGCCTCTTTCGCGAGGGGACGACGGCCCGAGGTGCTGGCGGCGTCCGCCCCGGCGAGCCCAGGCGCGGCGGGCCGCTTTGCCGTCGTGGAAGCCGAGACGGTCGATAGCTATGAGGCCGGGGCCAAGGCGGCCCTGCTGGAGCGCCGCCTGCGTCTCGACGCCTCGGTTTACCGCTACGACTACGACAACTTCCAGACGGTCGAGCAGCGCGGCACCCTCTTCGTGACGACGAACGCAGGCAAGGCCAAGGCCTACGGGTTCGAGGGCCAGGCGGACTTCGCCGTCGCGCCGAACTTCGATCTGCTGGCCACCTACGCCTACAGCCACGCGCGGTTCGAGACGGGCGCCTATGACGGCAACCGGTTCCGACTGTCGCCCGACCACTCGTTCTCACTGGCAGCGGCGTTTCGGATGCCGTTGGCCGGGGGTGAGCTGGAGCTGCGGCCCAGCTACACCTGGCAGTCGAAGGTCTTCTTCGACAACAGCAACGACCGGCCGATCTTCCAGCAGCCGCCGAACGCCTTCGTGGCCGATAACGTGCAGGACGAATTCCAGAAGGCTTACGGCCTGCTCAACCTGCGCGTGGCTTGGACCTCCGACCGGGCTCCGGTGACGTTGGAGGCCTTCGCAACGAACCTTGCCGACGAGGAATACATCATCGATGCCGGCAACACCGGGGACAACCTGGGTCTGCCGACCTTTATCGCCGGCGCGCCGCGAATGGTTGGCGTGGGCGTAAGCTGGCGCTACCGCTGAGTCCGGAGCCGGCGGCGGGCGCCATCCCGCCGCCGGCCTTGGCTCCCTGCACGTCAACCGGTCTAAGCTTCCCGCCACATCAGGGGAGGATCACATGATCGGCTACGCCACCATCGGCTCGAACGACCTCGAACGCGCAACCCAGTTCTACGACAAGGTGATGGCGCCGCTCGGCGGCCGGCGCACCTTCGCCATGGGCGACCGGATGCAGTTCTACGGCAGCAAGGAGACGCCCGGCATGGTGGCGGTTTGCAAGCCGTACGACGAGAAGCCGGCGAGCGCTGGCAACGGCAGCATGTTCGGCCTGATGGCGCCATCCAAGGAAGCCGTCGACGCCGCCCACGCCGCGGCCCTGGCGGGGGGCGGACGGTGCGAGGGCGAGCCCGGCCAGCGCACCGACAACTTCTACGGCGCCTACTTCCGAGACCCGGACGGCAACAAGATCTGCGTCTTCAAGATGGGCTGAGCGGCGCGGTGGGCCTGGCGGGCGCGACCCGCCAGACGATCTCGCCGGTGTCGTCGGCCACCAGCAGCCCGCCGCGGCCGTCCACGGCGACGCCCACCGGGCGGCCGCGGACCTTGCCGTCGTCATCCACGAAGCCGGTCAGGAAGGCCTGAGGGGGACCGTCGGCGGGGCTGAGCGGCCGACCGCCGCGGAAGGGGACGAAGACGACACGATAGCCGTTCAGCGGCCGTCGGTTCCACGAGCCGTGCTGGCCTATGAAGGCGCCGCCGCGATAGGGCGCCGGGAACGCCTCGGCAGTGTAGAAGGCGAGCCCTAGCGAGGCGGTGTGCGGCCCCAGGCCATAGTCCGGCGGGATCGCCCGCGCGACGAGGTCCGGCCGCTGGGGCTTCACCCGCTCGTCGACCCGGCCGCCCCAGTAGCTGTAGGGCCAGCCGTAGAAGCCGCCGTCGCGGACGCTGGTCATGTAGTCGGGGACGAGGTCGTTGCCGATCTCGTCGCGTTCGTTGACGGTCGTCCAGAGCGCGCCCGTCGTGGGCTCCCACGCCAGGCCGTTCGGATTGCGCAGGCCGGTGGCGAAGAGGCGCAGCTTGCCCAAAGCGATGTCGAATTCATGGATGGCCGCGCGGCCGACCTCCTCGCCCATGCCGTGCTCGGCGACGTTCGAGTTGGAGCCGACGGTGGCGTAAAGCTTCGCGCCGTCAGGGCTCGCGATCAGGCTCTTGGTCCAATGGTGATTTCGGCCGGCCGGCAGGTCGAACACCTTCTCGCCGGGCCCCTGAACGGCGGTCTGGCCAGGCGTATAGGGGAAGCGGACCACGCTGTCGTCGCGGGCGACGTAGAGCGTGTTCCCGACCAGGGCCATGCCGAAGGGCCGGCGGATGTTGCTGGCGAAGACGGTCTTCAGCTCGGCGCGGCCGTCGCCATCGGCGTCGCGCAGCAGCATGACCCGGTCGGGGCTTTTCTCCTGGGCCCCGGCCCGCTTCATGATCAGGTTCTGGAAGAAGCCGCGGACGCCCTTGGGTGGCTTGGCCTCCGACGAGGACTCCGCCACCAGCACGTCGCCGTTCGGCAGCACCAGCAGCCATCGCGGGTGGTCGAAGCCTTCGGCGAAGCGGGTGACCACGAAGCCCGGCGGCGCGGTCGGCGCCTCGCCTGCGGCCCAGCCCTTCACCTCGGCCACCTTGACGGTCGGCAGCAGGCTTTTCTGAGGGGCGGGCAGGTCGGGGTTGGGGCCGAAGCCGATCCAGGGGTCGCTGGCGCCAGTGGCGCAGGCGACGAGCGCGGCTGTCAGCGCCAGCGCAAGGCCTGAACGGACGAGGCGATGGGACATGGCGGTCCTCCGTTTTGCGACATCATAGCTTACGTCGCGGCGCCGTTGCGCGGGTTCCCGAAAGCGGTTCGACTGGCCGGGTACGGAGGAACCGATGGATCTGACGCTGACGCCCGAACTGGAGGCGTTCCGGAACGAGGTGAGGTCGTTCCTGGAGGCGCATCGTTCCGAGTACGAGGGCGGCCGGCCGAAGGACGCGCTGGCCTGGCAACGACTGCTGATCGAGAACGGCTACGCCGCGCGCACGATCCCGCGCGAGTACGGCGGCTATGGCGCAGAGCCCGACGTGCTGAAGGCGCGGATCATCGCCGAGGCCTTCATCGCGGCCGGCGCGCCCAGGGGCATCGCCAACCAGGGCGTCTCGATGCTGGTCCCCACCCTTCTGGAGGTGGGCACGGAGGAGCAGAAGCGGCGGTGGATTCCGCCAACCCTGCGGGGCGAGGTCGTCTGGTGCCAGGGCTATTCCGAGCCCGGCGCCGGCTCCGACCTGGCGGCGCTGCAGACCAAGGCGGTCGAGGACGGCGAGGACTTCGTCATTTCGGGCAGCAAGATCTGGACGAGCACCGCCCACCTTGCGGACATGATGTTCTGTCTGGTGCGGACCGAGCCGGACAAGCCGAAGCACGAGGGGATCTCGTACGTGCTGATCCCGATGGACACGCCCGGCATCGAGGTCCGGCCGCTGAAGACGATGACCGGCGGGGCCGAGTTCAACGAGGTGTTCTTCACCGACGTGCGCGTGCCGCAGGCGAACGTCGTGGGCGGCCGCGGGCGTGGCTGGATCGTCGCCAACACCACGCTAAAGCACGAGCGGGGCATGCTGGGCGATCCGAACGCCACCGAGGCCAGGCTCGTCGCGCTGATCGAGCTGATGAAGACAGAGACGCTCGACGGGCAGCGGATCATCGACAACCCGGTGTTCCGGGATCGGCTGATGCAGCTGCAGGCCCGGGTGTTCGCGATGAAGTTCAACGGCCTTCGGACCATGACCGACGAGACGGCGGGGCTCGCGCGCCTGGTCGTCAAGCTGCAGGGCTGCGAACTGAACCACCAGGTGGCGGCCCTGGCCATCGACGCCCTGGGCGAGCTGGGGGTGCTGTACCGCGACGGGCCGCACCTGCGGGCCAAGGGCCAGTGGCAGTGGAACTACATGTTCGACCTGGGCCTGATCATCGGGGGCGGCACGGCGCAGATCCAGAAGAACATCATCGCCGAGCGGGGCCTGGGGCTGCCGCGCGAACCGAAGACGGCAGGGGCCTGAGCGATGCGGTTTGCGTTGTCGGAAGACCAGCTGCTGCTTCAGGACAGCCTGCGCAAAGCGCTGGCCGCGCTCGCGCCCCTGGAGCGGGTGCGGCGATTCGCGGACGAGGATGAGGCCTCGGCGCCCGACATCTGGGCGGGGCTGACGGAGCTTGGCCTTCCGGGCCTGCTGATCCCGGAGGCGCACGGCGGCCTGGGCCTTGGCCTGCTGGAGGCGGCGCTGGCGGCCGAGGCGCTGGGCCGGGCCGTCGCGCCGACGCCGTTCCTGGGCTCGGCGGTGCTGGCCCCGCTGGCGCTGACGCTGGCCGGGACGCCCGAGCAGCAGGCCAGGTGGCTGCCGAAGCTGGCGGCGGGCGAGGTGACCGCCGGCGTGGCCGTCGCCGAGCCGATCGCCGGGGCGCGGGACGGGGCGGGCGTCGCCGCCGAAGGCGGGCGGCTGACCGGCAAGAGCATGTTCGCGATCGGGGCCCAAGGCTCGGACCTGCTGATCGTCGCCGACCGCGACGGCGGCCTGCACCTGGCGCAGCAGGCGGAAGCCGTGGAGCCAATGCCGACCATCGACGCCACCCGGCGGCTGCAGGAGATCGTGTTCCGCGACACGCCGGCGGAGCCGCTGGCCTCGAACGGCGCGCTTGCCCGTCTGCGCGACGCCGCCTGGACGGTGCTCGCCGCCGACACCCTGGGCGCGGGCGAGGCGATGCTGGAGAAGGCGGTCCAGTACGCCAAGGAGCGGCGGCAGTTCGGCCGGGTGATCGGCTCGTTCCAGGCGGTGAAGCACCTGTGCGCCGAGATGGCCGCGGAGCTGGAGCCGGCCCGGGCGCTGGTCTGGTACGCCGCCTACGCCTTCGACCGCGCGCCCGAGGACGCTTCGCTGATGGCGGCGCACGCCAAGGCGCACACCGGCGAGATCGGCCGCTTCGTGGCGCGCACGGCGACCGAGGTGCACGGCGGAATCGGGATCACCGACCTCCTGGGCCTGCACTACTGGTTCAAGCGCATCGGCCTGAACCGCCAGCTGCTGGGCAGTCCCGAGCGGGCGCGCGAGACGGCGGCGAAGTTGCAGGGCCTGGCGGCCTAGGCGTGGATCGGCGGGACGCGGCCGGCCCAGGGCTGGGCCGCTTCCAGCTGGTAGGCGAGTTGGAAGAGCAGGCCCTCGTGGCCGACGCGGGCGGCGAACTGGCTGCCGACCGGCAGGCCTGAGGCCGTCCAGGACAGCGGAACGCTCATCGCCGGCGCGCCCGCGACGTTGTGGTAGGTCGTGTAGCCGACGTACTCGACCAGCCGCTGGACCAGCGTGTCGAACGGGACGTCCGGACCCACGTAGGCCAGCGGCGGCGGCGGCGCGGCGAGCACCGGCGACAGGATCACGTCGAACTGATTGCCGACGAACCACGGGTCGTAGGCCATGGCGGCGGCGTGGAGACGCTTCAGCGCCGCGTCGAGCGCGCCGGGCGGAGCCTTGGCGTACATCTCGGCCATGCCGAGGCTGAACGGCTCGAGCAGGGCGGGCAGGGCGGCTCGGCCCGCGGCCTTGGCGACGCCGTCGGCGAGTTGCGCCGCGCCCGACGCCCAAAGCAGCAGGAAGTCGTTGGTGAACTCCGGCCCCGTGGGCCAGCGGGTGGGGACCACGTCGTGGCCCAGGCTCTCCATCAGGCGCGCGGTTCCCGTGATGGCGGTGCGGACCTCGGGCGAGGGCGCGTGGCCGGCCATGCCCTCCAAGACCAGGCCGATGCGCAGCCGCCGGCGGAGCGGGGTGGTCACGAGGCCGACGGGGGAGAGCTGGGCGCCGGGGCCTGTGTCCTCCGTGACGGCGAACATGGCCGCGGAGTCGCGGACGGAGCGGGTCAGCACGTGGTCGACGGAGAGGTCGCTGATCTTGGTCTGGCCGCGCGTGCCGACCATCCGGCCGCGCGAGGGCTTCAGGCCGAAGAGGCCGCAGCACGAGGCCGGGATGCGGATCGAGCCGCCACCGTCGCTGGCGTGGGCGACGGGTACGACCCCGGCCGCCACGGCGGCGGCCGCGCCGCCTGACGAGCCGCCGCTGGAGCGGGTCGGGGCCCAGGGATTGCGGGTGGCGCCGAAGGCGAGCGGCTCCGTCGTCGGCAGGAAACCGTACTCGGGGGTCGACGACTTGCCGATGACGACCACGCCAGCCCGGGTGAAGGCTTCGACCAGCGGCGGGCTGGCGGACGCGGCCGGCAGCGGCAGCTGGGAGCGCGAGCCGGAGCGGGTGGGCAGGCCGGCGTAGTCGTCGAGGTCCTTCACCAGGAACGGCACGCCGGCGAAGGGGCCTGCCGCGGGCCCGCCGGCGGCGAGGCTGAGCGCCCGGTCGAAGTCGGATTGGACGAGGAAGTTCAGCTTCGGCTGAAGCTCCAGCGCCCGGTCTATGGCCGTACGCACCGCCGCCAGTGGCGTAACCTCGCCGCTACGGATGCGGGCAGCTGTCTCAGTGGCGTCGGGCCAGGGAGAGGCGGCCGCCGAGCCCGATTTCGGCACGGTGGCGCAGGCGGCGAGCGCCAGCGGCGCGCCGGCGATTGCACGGCGTGAAGGACGGATCACCGGCTCCCCCCGATCTCTCTTTGGGGGGAGCTTGGCCTAAGGGTGGCCGCGGCGCAAAGGCCTAGCGGCTGACGTGCTCGGGTTTGCCCTTACGCTTGGTCGAAGCCATCTTCTCGAGCTCCTTCTTGCTCATGGACTCGGCCATCTGCTTGGAAGGGCCCTTCAGCTTGCTCTTGGGCGTATCGCCGCGCTTGGCCGACAGGGCGGCGCCGGCGGCCTTCTGCTGGGCTGCGGATTTCGCTGGCATGGGTTGTCCTCAGGCTCTCGCCGCGCGAGCGTGGCGCGACCAGGCATGAACCCTCGGCGCCGTCGCAGGTTCATGGTCTGGGACGGAGAGAACGGTTGGCCGATCAGATGCTGGAGGAGGGACGGCGGCGCAGGCTGCCCCGCATACGGGCGCGGCTGCACGAGCTGTACCACGGCAACTCCCGCCGGTCGGTGCGCTTCCGGTTGCAGGTCATCGCGCTGGACTTCCTGCTGATCGGCTTCTTCATCGCCGCGCCTTTCTTGCGCGAGTACCCAGCCTATCTCGTGATCGACTCGATCGCCGCCCTCATCCTCGCGGCCGACCTCGCCGCTCGAGCCCTGGCGCACAGCAGCCTCAAGGATTGGTTGCGCCGACCTAGCGTCTGGATCGACATCTTCGTGCTCGTGACGCTGCTGTTCCCGCTGTGGCTGTTCAACCTGGCCTTCCTGCGGGTGCTGCGCCTGTGGTCGCTGTTCCATTCCGACTTCTTCTGGGAGACGGTCGGGCGTCGCTACGACGACACCCGATGGGAGGACGTGGCGAAGACCGTGGCGACGCTGGTCACCTTCGTCTTCGTCGCGACAGGCTTCGTCTACGCGAGCTTCGCCCGCGAACACCCGGGCATCCAGGGCTACCTGGACGCGCTCTACTTCACCATGACGGCGCTCACGACGACCGGCTTCGGCGACATCACCCTGCCGGGCGCCTGGGGCAAGCTGCTCACCATCATCATCATGGTCAGCGGGATCACCCTGTTCGTGCGGCTCGCCCAGGCCCTGATCCGACCCTACAAGGTGCGGTTCACCTGCCCCACCTGCGGCCTTATGCGCCACGACCACGACGCGGTGCACTGCAAGGCGTGCGGCGAACTGATCAACATCCCGAACGACGAGGCGTAACAGGACTTTCGCAGAACTGTCACACTCCGATGGTAGCCCGGCCGGCAGCCGAGACCCGGAGGCCTCCCATGCGATTCCAGACCCTCACCGCCGCCGTCCTGATGACCGCGGCCTCCGCGCTTGCCGCCTGCGGGCAGGGCGGTGATCAGAAGGCCGGCCAGCCGGCCGGGCCGCAGAACGCCGCCGCGGAAGGGCAGGTCTGGGCCGCCGGCTCCTCCACCGTCTTCCCGTTCGCGACCCGCGTGGCCGAGACGGTCGCCCGCACCAGCGGCACGGCGCCGGCCAAGGTGGAGAGCCTGGGCACCGGCGGCGGCTTCAAGCTGTTCTGCGGCGGCGCCGGGAAGAACTTCCCCGACGTGGCCAACGCCTCGCGGCGCATGAAGAAGTCCGAGTGGGACGCCTGCCAGGCCAACGGCGTCACCGATATCCTGGAAGTGAAGATCGGCTATGACGGCATCGTCATCGCCAACGCCAAGGCCGCGCCAGTCTTCGACCTGACCCGCGAGCAGATCTACCGCGCGCTCGCCGCCGAGGTCCCGCAGGGCTCGGGCTTCGCCCAGAACACCGCGGCCACCTGGAGCGCCCTGGGCGCCGGCCTGCCGAACGAGCGCATCGTCGCCTACGGCCCGCCGCCGACCTCGGGCACCCGCGACGCCTTCGTCGAACTGGCGATGGAGAAGGGCGCCGAGAAGCTGCCGACCATGGCGGCGCTGAAGAAGTCGGACGAGGATGGCTTCAAGCAGCGGGCCCACACCCTGCGCAAGGACGGCGCCTGGATCGATGCCGGCGAGAACGACAATGTCATCGTCCAGACCCTGGAGAAGACCCCGGGCGCGGTGGGCGTGTTCGGCTACTCGTTCCTCGAGAACAACATGGACCGGGTGAAGGCCGCCAAGGTCGAGGGCGTAGCGCCCACGCTCGAGACCATCTCCAGCGGCGACTATCCCCTGTCGCGCTCGCTCTACATCTACGTGAAGAAGGCCAACATCGGCGTGACGCCCGGCCTGAAGGAGTTTGTCGACGGGTTTGTCTCGGAAGCCGCCGTGGGCCGCGGCGGGTACCTGCTGCAGCGCGGCCTGATCCCGTTGCCGGCCGCCGAACTCGCGGCCCAGCGCGCGGCGGTGAAGGCCAGCACGCCGATGACCGCGCCAGCGAAGTAGCCGCGCCTCGCTAACGAAGACCAAGGGCCAGAGGCGCAGGCTTCTGGCCCTTTCTCGTCGGGTTCGTGGGAGCGCTAACATTCCGCTTGATTGGTCTGACCTCCTCCGGCACTAGTCAGGCTGAGCTCCGCAGCAGACGGAGCCGACCGGAGGACGCGCGATGGGTTCCATTTCACGTCGGGAGATGCTGGCGCTGTCGGGCGCCGCGCTTGCGTCTGGCGCGGCAGCTCCGGCGGGCGAGGGGCTGGACGCGGTGGCCCGGAAGAAGGGCGTGCGCTTCGGCTCCGCTGTGGGCGTCGGGACGCCGCCGAACAGCGCCTTCGACGATCCGGGCTACCGCGCGCTGCTCGCCCGCGAATGCGGCCTGATCGTCGCCGAGAACGAGCACAAGTGGTACGTGCTGCGGCCCGCCGCTGAGCGCTACGACTTCGCCCACGCCGACCGGCTGGCGGCGTTCGCGAGGGAGAGCGGCCTGGGGCTGCGGGGCCACACCCTGCTCTGGAACCGGGACGAGTGGTCGCCGAAGTGGCTCGCGACCCACGACTTCGGCCCGCGGCCGCGCCAGGCCGCGGAGCGGATGCTGACCGAGCACATCCGCACCGTCGCCGGCCGCTACCCGCAGATGGACTCCTGGGACGTGGTCAACGAGACGGTCGATCCGGCGACCGGCGAGCTACGCGAGACCGTGTTCGGCAGGATCCTGGGGCCGGAGCTGATCGACATCTGCTTCCACACGGCCAAGGCCGCCGCGCCCAAGGCCAAGCTGATCTACAACGACTACATGAACTTCGGCCCGGCCGAAGCGAAGCACCGGGCCGGGGTGCTGAAGCTGCTGGAGCGGCTGAAGGCGCGCAACGCGCCCATCGATGCGCTGGGAATCCAGGGGCACATCGGCGGCGGCGTGGACAGCCCGGACATGACGCGGTTCTCGCCGGCCGACCAGCGCGACTGGCGCGCCTTCGTCGACGAGGTGCGCGGCATGGGCCTAGACCTGCTGATCACCGAACTGGACGTCAACGACAAGGCCATGCCGGCCGATATCCCCCAGCGCGACGCCAGGGTCGCCGGCCTGACGCGCGACTTCCTCGACCTGATGCTGGACTACCGCGAGCTGAAGCAGGTGATCGTCTGGGGGATGGCCGACCGCTACTCGTGGCTGCAGGGCACGTCGCCCCGCCCCGACGGCCTGCCGAAACGGCCTTTGCCCTACGACGCCGAACTGAGGGCCAAGCCCATGCGCGAGGCCATCGCGGCGGCCTTCCGGGCGGCGCCTGAGCGGAAGGCCTGGGCATGATCGGCGTCTTCCTTCGCGGTGCGACGCTCGCGGCCCTGCTCGCCGGCTCGGCCGCCGCCGGCGAGGCCCGGTTCGAATGGTTCGACTACCGCGGCGCCGACCCGGTGAACGCGGCCATCAAGGCCGGGCCGGACGAGTACCGCAACCCGATCCTGTCCGGCTTCTATCCCGACCCCAGCATCACCCGGGTGGGCGAGGACTACTATCTGGTCGCCTCGACCTTCGCCTACTTCCCCGGCCTGCCGGTGTTCAAGAGCCGCGACCTGGTGAGCTGGACCCAGATCGGCAACGCCATCGACCGGCCGGGGCAGCTGGACTTCGGGACGCTTGGCCTGTCGCGCGCGGTCTTCGCGCCCACCATCCACTGGCGGGACGGGACGTTCTACATCCTGAACACCTGCGTCGACTGCGGCGGGAACTACGTCATCACGGCGAAGGACCCGGCCGGCCCCTGGTCGGACCCCGTGTGGATCCCCGAAGCGGTCGACGGCATCGACCCGTCCTTCTTCTTCGACGACGACGGCAGGACCTACGTCCTCAACAACGGTCCGCCCGAGGGAAGGCCGCTGTACGAAGGCCACCGCGCCATCTGGATGCAGGAATTCGACCTGAGGGGCATGAAGGCGGTTGGCCCGCGCAAGGTGCTGGTCAACGGCGGGGTGGACCTGTCGACGAAGCCGATCTGGATCGA